>JAUQYB010000120.1 GCA_030837825.1 Albidovulum sp. | reverse complement strand
GGTCGTCGACACGCTGATCATCATCCCCAACCAGAACCTGTTCCGGCTGGCCAACGAGAAGACCACCTTCACCGAAGCCTTCGCGCTGGCCGACGACGTGCTCTACCAGGGCGTCAAGGGCGTGACCGACCTGATGGTCCGCCCCGGCCTGATCAACCTCGACTTCGCCGACGTCCGCGCGGTGATGGACGAGATGGGCAAGGCGATGATGGGCACCGGCGAGGCCTCGGGCGAGGAGCGTGCGGTGCAGGCCGCCGAGAAGGCGATCGCCAACCCGCTTCTGGACGAGATCAGCCTGCGCGGCGCCAAGGGCGTTCTGATCAACATCACCGGCGGCAGCGACCTGACGCTGTTCGAGCTGGACGAGGCGGCGAACCGCATCCGCGAGGAGGTGGACCCGGACGCCAACATCATCGTCGGTTCCACCCTCGACGACTCGCTGGACGGCGTGATGCGCGTTTCGGTCGTGGCGACCGGCATCGACGCGACGCAGTCGCAGGCCGAGGTCCCCTCGCCGCGGCGCCGGATGGCCGAGCCTCTGCAATCCGCCGTGGTGCTGGAAAACCGCGCCCTGCCGGCGCGAGAGCCGGCCCGCGAACCCGCCAGGCCCGCGGCGCCCGTCGTCGCGGAGGCTCCGGCGGAAGCCGCTGCTGCCGCCTCGGCGATCGAGCCGCGCGACGAGGAGGAGCGCAATCTCTTCAACGCCGACCTTGCCGGCGACGACCTGCCGCCCCCCGCCTACCGGCCGGCGCCCGCGCCGAAGCCCGGCCAGGCGGCGAGCCTGCATGTCGAGGACGAGGCCCAGGCCTTCGTGGCGCCGCGTCCCCGCGCGCCGGGCACGCCCACGCCCGAGGCGATGGCGCGGCTCCAGGCGGCGGTCAACCGCCAGCCCGCTGCCGCGGCCGCGCGCCAGCAGGCCCCGGCCGCCCAGCCCGCGGCACGCCCCGCCGCGCCGGCCGCCGACAAGCCGCGCTTCGGCATCAACACGCTTCTCAACCGCATGGCCGGCCACAGCGCCGAGACCGCCGAGCGCGCCGCGCCGGCGATGCGGGCCCAGCCGCGCGTCTCGGCGGCCTTCGAGGAGGAGCCGGAGCTGGATCCCGATCAGGAGCGGATCGAAATCCCCGCCTTCCTGCGCCGGCAGGCGAACTGACCAAGCATCACGAGTGACCGACAGGGCCGGAGTGATCCGGCCCTTTTTCTTTCATGATCAAGGTCTTTTCGGGCGTTGCTGGAAAGCGGGGCGGGAGTGTTACAGGCTGTTGCAAAGAGTGAGTTGAGCTTGCCCGGGCCGCCCATTACCTGATCGCTGACGCATTAACCTGCCCTTCGGGGAACGAGGCAAACGTGCAGACGACGATCAGATCGGCGGTGACTTTCACGGGGACGGGCCTGCATTCGGGCCGTCGCGCCCGCATGACCGTGCACCCGGCCTCGGCCGAATACGGCATCTGGTTCCGCCGCACGGATGTGATCGGCCGCGACGCGATGGTGCAGGCGCACTGGTCGGCGGTCGAGAACGCCCGGCTCTGCACCGAGATCGCGAACGCCCACGGCGTCAGGGTTTCCACCATCGAGCATCTGATGGCGGCGCTCGCCGGCTGCGGCATCCACAACGCGCTGATCGAGATCGACGGGCCGGAAGTGCCGATCCTCGACGGCTCCGCGGCGCCCTTCGCGGCGGCCTTTCTGGCGCGGGGCGTGCGCGAGCTTGACGCGCCCCTGCGCTGCTTCGAGGTGCTGAAACCCGTGGAGGTCCGCGACGGCGCGGCGCTCGCCCGGCTCGAACCGGCCGAGACGCTGGAGATCGACTTCGAGATCGACTTCGCCGATCCCGCGATCGGCCGCCAGAGGAAGCGCCTGTCGATGGCCAATGGCGCCTTCCTGCGCGAACTCAGCGACTGCCGCACCTTCTGCCGCCAGGCGGACGTCGATGCGATGCTGGCCCAGGGGCTGGCGCTCGGCGGCACTCCGGGCGAGAACGCGGTGGTCTTCGACGGCGACCGGGTGGTCAGCCCCGGCGGATTGCGCCGGGCCGACGAGCCGGTCCGCCACAAGATGCTCGACGCGCTCGGCGATCTCGCGCTCGCCGGTGCGCCGATCCTCGGCCGCTATACCGGCAGCCGCGCCGGCCACGCGATGACAAACCGGCTTCTGCGCGCGCTTTTCGCCGACCCGACGGCCTATCGCATCGTCGAATGCGACGATGCGCAGCGCCGGCTCCTGCCCGGCACCGGCGTCGACCGCGCCGACATTCCCGCCGTCGCCTGAACCGCCCCGAGCGCTGCGAAAGGCGTTTTGCGCCCCGGATTTTTCTGTGCTAGGACGGGGCGAACCGGGCCCGGGGCGGTTCCCCGGCCGGAAAAACGTGAAGCAGGAAGAGGGTAGGCAGGCATGGCTGGGGGCGGGAAAGCGGCGCGTCTTTTGGGCGGCCTCGCGCTCGTGGCGGTTCTTGCGGCCTGCGGCGGCGGCAATCGCGAACCCGATTTCGAAAAGATGGACGCCGAGGCGATCTACAAGCTTGGCGAATACCAGTTGGAGACCAGCCGCAAGGGCGCGGACGCGGTGACCTACTTCGCCGAGGTGGAACGGCTCTATCCCTATTCCGAATGGGCCAAGCGCGCGCTGATCATGCAGGCCTTCGCCTATCACAAGGACCGCGACTACGAGAACAGCCGCGCCACCGCGCAGCGCTACATCGACACCTATCCGGCCGAGGAGGACGCGGCCTATGCCAAGTATCTGCTGGCGCTCAGCTACTACGACCAGATCGACGAGGTCGGCCGCGACCAGGGGCTGACCTACCAGGCGCTCCAGGCGCTCAGGGCGGTGATCGAGGAATATCCCGACAGCGACTATGCGCGATCGTCGATCCTCAAGTTCGACCTCGCCTTCGACCATCTCGCGGCGAAGGAGATGGAGATCGGTCGCTACTACCTGAAGCGCAGGAACTACACCGCCGCGATCAACCGCTTCCGCGTCGTGGTCGAGAATTTCCAGACCACCAGCCACACGCCCGAGGCGCTGCACCGGCTGGTGGAAAGCTACCTCTCGCTCGGCTTCACCGACGAGGCGCAGACCGCGGGCGCGATCCTCGGCCACAACTTCCGCTCGACCGAATGGTATCAGGACAGCTACCGGCTGCTGACCGCCCGGGGACTGGAGCCGAAGGCGCGGGGCGATAGCTGGCTCGCCAGGGTCTACCGCCAGGTGATCCGGGGCGAATGGCTGTGAGGCCGCGCTGAGGCGCGGCAACGGGGGCGGGATGCTTCGGTCGCTCGACATCCGCGACATGCTGATCATCGACCGCCTGGAGCTGCGATTCCGGCCGGGGCTGAACGTGCTGACCGGCGAGACCGGGGCCGGCAAGTCGATCCTCCTCGACTGCCTCGGCTTCGTTCTCGGCTGGCGCGGCCGGGCCGAGGTGGTGCGCGCGGGCGCCGAGACGGGCGAGGTCACGGCGGTCTTCGACCTGCCCGAGGGCCATCCGGCGCGGGCGGTGCTGGCCGAGGCGGGGCTGCCGGGCGGGGACGAGCTGATCCTGCGCCGGGTGAGCGGCGCCGACGGGCGCAAGACCGCCTTCGTCAACGACCGGCGGGCGGGGGCCGAGGTGCTGCGCGCGCTGTCGGACACGCTGGTCGAACTGCACGGCCAGCAGGACGACCGCGGGCTTCTCAACCCGCGCGGCCACCGGGCGCTGCTCGACGCCTTCGCCGGCGCCGACCTCGCGCCGGTGCGCGCCGCCTGGGCGGAGCGGGCGGCGGCGGTGCGGGCGCTGGCCGAGGCCGGGACACGGCTTCAGGCGATGCGGGCCGAGGAGGATTACCTCCGCCATGCGGTGGCCGAACTGGACCGGCTCGGCCCGAAGCCCGGCGAGGAGGCGGAACTGGACACGCGGCGCCGGCAGATGCAGGCGGGGGCGCGGATCAGCGAGGACGTGGCGCGGGCGGCGCAGGCGCTGGGGCCGGAGGGGTCGGAGCGGCTGATGGCCGATGCGATGCGCTGGCTGGAAGGCGCCGCGGCGCGGGCCGAGGGGTTGCTCGACGAGGCGCTGGAGGCGCTCGGGCGCGCCCTGACCGAGCTTGGCGAGGCGGCGCAGGGCGTCGAGCGGGCGCTGGAGCGGCTTGCGCACGACCCGCGCGAGCTGGAGGCGGTGGAGGAACGGCTCTTCGCGATCCGGGCGCTTGGCCGCAAGCATGGGGTGGCGGCCGACGACCTCGGGGCCTTCGCCGGCGAGATGCGCGGCCGGCTCGGCCTGATCGAGGGCGGCGCGGCCGACCTGAAGGCGCTGGAGGCGCGGCTCTCGGCGGCGGAGGCGGCCTACGGGCGCGAGGCGGAGCGGCTGGGCGCGGCGCGGGCCGCGGCGGCGGCCGCGCTCGACCGCGCCATCACCGGCGAACTGGCGCCCCTCAAGATGGAGCGGGCGCGCTTCGCCACCGTGATCGCGCCGGCCGATCCCGGCCCCGAGGGGCGCGACGCGGTGACCTTCACCGTGGCCACCAATCCCGGCGCCGCACCGGGACCGCTCGACCGGATCGCCTCGGGGGGCGAGCTTTCGCGCTTCCTCCTCGCGCTCAAGGTCTGCCTCGCCAAGGGGGGCGAGCCGGTGACGATGATCTTCGACGAGATCGACCGCGGCGTCGGCGGCGCCACGGCGGACGCGGTGGGCCGCCGGCTCGAGCGGCTGGCCGAGGGAGCGCAGATCCTCGTCGTCACCCATTCGCCGCAGGTGGCGGCCCGCGGCGCCCATCACTGGCGGGTGGAGAAGCGGCTGGCGAAGGGCGCCGCCACCTCGACCGTCACCCAGCTCTCGCCGGCCGAGCGGGTCGACGAGATCGCCCGGATGCTGGCCGGCGAGAACGTCACCGACGCCGCCCGCGCCGCGGCCCGCGCGCTGCTGGAGGGGTGAGCGTGGGCCGGCCTGGGTCGGCGGCTGGTTCGGCACCGGACCATGCGGGGAGAGCCGGGGGCCGCTCCGCGGGGGGTATTTCGCAACAGAGAAGCGCGATGCCGCCTTGCGGCACCGGACAGCCACGAGCGGCGGCCCGGACGCCCGTCCGGCCGTGGGACGCGGGTGCCTTGCCGCGCCCCCGATGCGGCCGTCCCGATCCGGCGCCCCGATCCGGCGCCCCGGCGCGGCCGGCCCGCCGCCGGAGGGCGCGGCTTGCCTGAGGGCGGGGTTTCGCTTATCCGGGGGCGACCGCAACCCGAGGACCGCGACCCACATGCGCCTTTCCCGCTACTTCCTGCCCGTGCTGAAGGAAAACCCCGCCGAGGCGCAGATCGTCTCGCACCGCTACATGCTGCGCGCCGGCATGATCAAGCAGCAGGCGGCGGGGATCTATTCCTGGCTGCCGCTCGGCTACCGGGTGCTGAGGCGGATCGAGGAGATCGTGCATCAGGAGCAGCAGCGGGCAGGGCACATCCCGCTCCTCATGCCGACGCTGCAACCGGCCGACCTCTGGCGCGAATCCGGCCGTTACGACGACTACGGCGAGGAGATGCTGCGGCTGAAGGACCGGCACGGCCGCGACATGCTCTACGGGCCGACCAACGAGGAGATGATCACCGACATCTTCCGCAGCCATGTCGAAAGCTACAAGTCGCTGCCGCTGACGCTCTACCACATCCAGTGGAAGTTCCGCGACGAGATCCGGCCGCGCTTCGGGGTGATGCGGGGGCGCGAGTTCCTGATGAAGGACGGCTACAACTTCGACATCGACAAGGACGCCGCGATCCACGCCTACAACCGCCACATGGTCAGCTACCTCAGGACCTACGAGCGGATGGGCCTGACCGCGATCCCGATGCGCGCGGCCTCCGGCCCGATCGGCGGCGACAACACCCACGAGTTCCTCGTGCTGGCCTCGACCGGCGAGTCGGAGGTCTTCTACGACGACCGGGTGACGAAGCTGAAGCTCGGCGCCCGCGCGATCGACTATGACGACCGGGCCGAGGTCGCGGGCGTCTGCGCGGAGTTCACCACGCTTTATGCCCGCACCGACGAGACCCATGACCCGGCGGCCTTCGAGGCGGTGCCCGAGGCGCACCGCAAGGTCGGCCGCGGCATCGAGGTCGGGCAGATCTTCTACTTCGGCACCAAGTATTCCGAGCCGATGGGGGCCACGGTCGTCACCCCCGAGGGCACGCGGGTGCCGGTCCACATGGGCTCCCACGGCATCGGCGTCAGCCGCCTTCTCGGCGCCATCATCGAGGCGAGCCACGACGACCGCGGCATCATCTGGCCCGAGGGGGTCACGCCCTTCCCGGTCGGCATCGTCAACCTCAAGCAGGGCGACGCGGCGACGGACGCGGCCTGCGAGGGGCTTTACCGGGCGCTGAAGGCCAAGGGGCTGGAGCCGCTCTACGACGACCGCGACGACCGCGCGGGGGCGAAGTTCGCCACGATGGACCTGATCGGCCTGCCCTGGCGGATCACCGTCGGGCCGCGCGGGCTGGCCGCCGGCAGGGTGGAGCTGACCTCGCGCCGCACGGGCGAGAGCGAGGAGATGAGCCCGGAGGCCGCGGTGGCGCGGGTGGCGGAGATCTACGCGGGTCACTGAGGCGCCGCGCACAGCGGCCTTCGGTGACGCGACCGTGAGGGAACGCCTGCCGTCCCGGCCGGGTTGGCATCGCAGAGCCCGTCAGAGGAGGCCAGCCATGCGCCCGACGCTTCTTCCCGCCGCCATCGCCCTGGTCGCCGCCCCGGCTTTCGCCGGCACCTGGGATGAGGGCGAGAGGAACGCCCCGGGCCTCGCGCCCGCGTTCGAGGGGCAGACCCGCGCGCCGCAGGTCCAGACCGGCATGGACCTGGCGGTCGAGACCCTGGCCGGGGGGCTGGACCATCCCTGGGGCATCGCGGTCCTGCCGGAGGGCGGCTATCTCGTCACCGAACGCAGCGGTCGGCTGAACCACGTGGGCGAGACCGGCGAGGTCCGCGAGATCGCCGGGGTGCCGGAGGTCCACGCGGAAAAGCAGGGCGGGCTGCTCGACGTGGCGCTGGCCGAGGACTTCGCCACCTCGCGCACGATCTACCTGACCTATGCCAAGCCGATGGGGGAGGGGTTGTCGGCCACCGCCGCCGCCCGCGCCACGCTGGCGGAGGACATGACCACGCTCACCGACCTGACCGAGATCTTCGTCCAGAACCCCTCGTCGCCCTCGCCGATGCACTACGGCTCGCGCATCGTGCCGGACGGCGACCAGCTCTGGATCACCACCGGCGAGCATTCGGCGGCGCCGGCGCGGGAGAACGCGCAGGACGTGACCAAGACCTGGGGCAAGGTCGTGCGGCTGATGGCCGACGGGTCGGTGCCGGCGGACAACCCCTTCGCCGGGCAGGGCGGCGCGGCCGATCAGGTCTGGACGCTCGGCCACCGCAACATCCAGGGCGCGGCGCTGGCGCCGGACGGCGCGCTCTGGACGCTGGAGCACGGGCCGATGGGGGGCGACGAGCTGAACCGGATCGAGCGGGGCGCCAACTACGGCTGGCCCGAGGTCAGCTACGGGCTGAACTACGACGGCACGCCGGTCGGCACCGGCGAGGCGCATGGCGAGGGCTTCGCCGAGCCGGTCTATTTCTGGGATCCGGTGATCGCGCCGGGCGGGTTCCTGTTCTACGAGGGCGCGATGTTTCCCGACTGGCAGGGCGACATCCTCGCCGCCTCGCTGACCCCTGGCGGGCTGGTGCGGCTGGAGCTGGAGGGCGGCCGGGTGGCGGGCGAGGAGCGGTTCCTTTACGGCGAGAGGCGCATCCGCGACGTGGCGGTGGACCGCGAGGGGGCGGTGCTTTTGCTGGTGGACGATGCCGAGGGCGCGATCCTGCGGCTGACCCCGGCGGCAGAGTAAGACCTCGGGCGGAGCGCCCGGGCAGCGGCGACGGCGGGCGGGCCATCCGGCAGGCTCCGGGCGGGGCGGGAATGCCGGCCGCCGCCCTTGACCTTTCGCCCCGCCGCGGCCACCTTGCGCGCGCCTTCCGACCGGAGCCCCGATGGCCAGCCGCACCGCGCCCTTTTCCCCCTTCGAGTTCATGATCGCCTGGCGCTACCTGCGCGCGCGGCGCGCCGAGGGGGGCGTCAGCGTGATGACCTGGATCAGCCTCGTCGGCATCACGCTGGGCGTGATGGCGCTGGTGGCGACGATGGCGGTCCGCGCGGGCTTCCGGGCCGAGTTCGTCGACACGATCCTTGGCGCCAACGCCCATGTCTCGGTGTCGCGCGCGACCTATCTCGACGACAATGGCGTGGCGACGCGGGCGATCCCGGATGCGGCGAGGCTGGCGACGGAGATCCGCAGCATTCCCGGCGTCACCCGCGCGGCCCCGGTGATCCGCGGCCAGGCGATGGTCACGGCGAACGAACGGTCGACCGTGGCCGAGGTCTACGGCATCGCGCTGGCCGACCTGAAGACGATCCCGCGGGTTGCCGAACCCGAGGAGTCCCTCGGCGACATCGACCGCTTCGAGGAGGGCATCGCCATCGGCTCGGGCATCGCCCGCGACCTCGGGCTCGGCATCGGCGACCGGGTGCGGCTGATCCAGCCGAACGGGGTCAGGACCGCCTTCGGCACCTCTCCCCGCGTCAACGCCTACGAGGTGGTCTACATCTTCACCGCCGGGCGCTGGGACATCGACCGGACCCGCATCTACATGCCCTATGCCGAGGCGCAGGGCTTCTTCAACCGCGAGGCAGGGGCGGACGAGATCGAGGTCTTCGTCGCCGACCCCGAGAGGGTCGACGACTACACGCTGCCGCTTCTCGAGACGGCGGGCGAGGGGGTGCTCTTGTGGACCTGGCGCGATTCCTCGGGGGCGTTCCTCAATGCGCTCTCGATCGAAGATGATGTGATGTTCGTCATCCTCGCCATCCTCGTCCTGATTGCGGCGATGAACATCACCAGCGGGCTGGTGATGCTGGTCAAGAACAAGGGCCGCGACATCGGCATCCTCAGGACGATGGGCCTGACCGAGGGGTCGGTCCTGCGCGTCTTCTTCCTTTGCGGCGCCTTCACCGGGGTGCTGGGAACGGTCGCGGGGGTGATCCTCGGCTGCCTGATCGCCTGGAACATCGACGGCATCATGTCCTTCGTCAACTGGCTGACCGGCGGCGGGGCCTGGGATCCGTCGATCCGCGGCATCTACCGGCTGCCGGCGGAGCTGCGGGCCTGGGACGTGGGCCGGGCGGTGGCGCTGTCGCTGGTCCTCTCGTTCGTCGTGACGATCTTCCCGGCGCGGCGGGCGGCGCGGATGAACCCGGTCGAGGCGCTGCGCTATGAATGAGCCGGTGCTGGAGCTTTCGGGCATCTCGAAGGCCTATCTGAAGGGCACGCCGGCCGAGGTGCGGGTGCTCTCGGGCCTCGACCTGACCGTGGCGCGCGGCGAGGTGGTGGCGCTGGTGGCGCCCTCCGGCGCGGGGAAGTCGACGCTTCTGCACATCGCCGGGCTGCTGGACACCGCCGACGAGGGCACGGTCGCCATCGCCGGGCGGCGGATGACCGGCCTGCCCGACCGGGCACGGACCGAGGCGCGGCGCGGCGAGGTGGGCTTCATCTACCAGTTCCACCACCTCCTGCCGGAGTTCACCGCGCTGGAAAACATCGTCCTGCCGCAGCTTGCCAATGCGGTGCCGAAGGCCAGGGCCGAGGCGCGGGCGCGGGAGTTGCTGGCCCGCGTCGGTGTCGCGGCGCGCGCCGACCACCGGCCGGCGGCGCTCTCGGGGGGCGAGCCGCAGCGGGTGGCCTTCTGCCGGGCGCTCGCCAATGCGCCGAAGCTGCTGCTGGCCGACGAGCCGACCGGCAACCTCGACCCGGCGACTGCCGATCAGGTCTTCGCCGTGCTGATGGAGCTGGTGAGGGCGACCGGGCTTTCGGCGCTGATCGCCACCCACAACCCCGAGCTTGCCGCCCGGATGGACCGGGTGGTGCGGCTCGACGCCGGCCGGATCGTGGCCGGCGCGACCTGATCGGAATCAAGGTGCCGGCGCCCGGCAGGGCCGATAGTCGGAACAGCAGGAAGAGGAGACACCCCATGCTCAGAACCGCCGCCGCCCTGCTGGCCTGCCTTGCCGCGCTGCCCGCCCATGCCGCGGGCGACCTCGCGCTCGGCCGCGAGACCTTCGCCGGCGCCTGCGCCGCCTGCCACGGCGCGGAGGCGAGGGGCGACGGGCCGATGGCCGAGCTGATCTCGATCCCGATGCCCGACCTGACCCGCATCGCGGCGCGCAACGGCGGCACGTTTCCCTGGCTCAAGGTCGTGCACCTGATCGACGGGCGGACCGGCCTCAGGGGCCACGGCGGGCCGATGCCGATGTTCGGCGCGCTTTTCGCCGGCGACACGGCCGCGGCCGATGCGCCGGACGGCACGCCCGTGATCACCTCGGCGCGGGTCCTGGCGCTGACCGACTGGCTCGCCTCGATCCAGGTGGCGGAGTGAGCCGGTTGCGGGCGGCGGCCCGGCGGGGCAGAGTGGTGGAAACCGGCAGGGAGGCGACGATGATCCGCACAATCACGCTTTTGACCGCCGCGGCGGCGAGCCTCGCCGCCTGCGCGCCGGAACGCCAGGTGTCGGGGCGCGCGCTTTTCGATGGCTACTGCGTCTCCTGCCACGGCGCCTCGGGGCGGGGCGACGGGCCGGGGGCGGCGGGGCTGGCGCATCCGCCGGCGGACCTCACCCAGATCGCCGCGAGGAACGGCGGCAGCTTCCCGATGGTCCGGGTGATGTCGGTGATCGACGGCTACACCCGCCGGGGCGACCGCGCCTCGGTGATGCCGGAACTGGGCGCGGCGCTGCAGGAAGGGCCCGTCGTCCTCTACGACGCCGGCGACGGGGTGGCGACGCCGACGCCGGCCAATCTGGTGGCGCTGGCGGAATACGTTCGCGGGCTCCAGCGCTGAGATCCCGGCGCGGCTGCGCAAGGCATTGGTTTTCCGACGCAATCGTGATAGCGTCTGAGCCACCTTCGGGGGCGCGAGGGACGCGATGCCATTCCTGGCCTTCTACGAACGCCACTATCTTCGCCTGCTCAAGGGCGTGGTCGCTGTCGCCGCCTGCGGGGCGCTCTACTTCGCCGGCTATGCGAAGGGCTCGCCCAGTTCCGCCATGACGATCGTCGCGAATCTTTCGTCCTATGCGGCCGGCGTCCTGAAGGGGGCCTGGGAACAGACGGCCGAGTCCCGGCCCGTCCACTTCCTGCAACCGTCGCGCAAACCGGGGGAGGGCGTCAGCGTCAACGATGTTCCCCAGCGCGCCGACCTCGTCCTTCTCACCGGCTTCTTCGACGACAATCCCGGGCTGCGGCTGATCCGCCGCGACGGCACGGTGGTGGCCTCGTGGTCCGCCGCCTTTTCCAGGCTGATGCCCGAACGGCTGCCCAAACCCGGCGCGCCGAAGACCGACTGGAACATCGACCTGCACGGGTCGCACATCGACCCCGACGGATCGGTCCTGTTCAACTTCGAATACCAGGGGACGGTGAAGCTCGACCGCTGCGGCAAGCGGCTCTGGAGCCTCGAGGAGTTCAACCACCATACCCTGTCGCCGGCGACCGGGGGCGGCTACTGGATCGGCGGGCGGCGGATCGTCAACAAGCCCGACGATCCGGCGTTTCACCCGCTGACCAACCCAAAGCGCGAGCGCGGCAGGATCGAGGACGACGAAATCCTCCGCGTCAGCGCCGATGGCGAGGTGCTCGCCCGCAAGTCGGTCTTCGAGATCATGATGGAAAACGGGCTCGAGCCGCTTCTGACCGCGAACGGGATGATGATGGGACCGGACGCGCTGGCGGACAACGAGATCCTTCATCTGAACAAGATCGACGAGCTGACGCCTGCGATGGCCGCGGCGTTCCCGGAATTCGCCGCCGGTGACCTTGCCCTGTCGCTGCGCGACTTCAACCTCGTCATGGTGGTCCGACCCTCCGACTGGTCGGTTCGCTGGCACAGCACCGGCCCCTGGCTGCGCCAGCATTCGTCGCGGTTCCTGCCCGATGGCAGGATCGCCGTCTTCAACAACAACGGCTACATCTTTGCGCTTCTGCCGGATGACAAGGTCGATCTGTCCGCCCCGGAGCGGTCCAACGTCCTCGCCGTCGATCCGGTGACGGGGCAGAGCGAGGTTCTTTACGGCGACCGCGAGGGCGAGGTGCTGGAAAGCGTCGTGCGGGGGGCGATCCAGCCGTTGCCGGATGGCGGCTTGCTGGTGACCGAAACCGAGGGCGGGCGCGCCTTCCAGATCGACCGCGAGCGCAGGGTCGTCTGGGAATACATCAACCGCTATGATGCCGACAGCGTGATCGAGATGACCACGGCCGAGGCCTATCCGGCGTCCCACTTCACGGTCTCGGACTGGTCCTGCCCGTAAGGGCCGAGCCAGTGGTCAGATGGCGGGATCATGCCGTCCGCACGGCGGCGGGATCACAACCATTTGAAGAAATTGGCTATCTGAAGTATCGCTCAAGGTGTTGCCGCGCGGACGGTTTTGACGACTCGACCTTGGCTTTCAACGCATTCAGGAGGGAACATGTCGCGGTCTTCGATGAACACGCTGGGCGTGGCGCTTGTGCCGGGGATGACGCCGGTCTTCGGAACGCAGGGAAACGACACCATCGCCGCCACGGCGGCGTTGCAGGCGCTTTACGGGCGCGCGGGCGATGACCTGCTGTCGAGCCTTTTCAACACCACCGCGATCTTCGGCGGCGCCGGCAACGACCGGGTGGCGGTCGATCTGGACATCGTCGACGACGGGTCGTCGGCGACGGTCGACGCTGCCGCCTGCGTGGACGGCGGATCGGGAGAGGACACGATCACGGTGAATGCCTCGCTCTTCACCGACTTTGCCCCGGCGACGATCGCCGTCACCGTCGATGGCGGGGCGGGGTCCGACGACATCAGCGTCTCGTCGGTTTCGGATGCCCTCGGCGACAGCGTGGTGACGAACACGATCCGCGCCGGCAGCGGCAACGACGTGGTCACCGCGACGGCAGTGGGTGGCGAGTTCTTCGGCAACGAGAGCACCGCGATCAACGAGATCTGGGGCGGCGCGGGCAACGACCGCATCACCGCGAGCGCCACGGTCTTTTCCAACTCCAGCCTGCTGGCGAGCAACTTCCTGGATGGCGGCGCGGGGAACGACTACCTCGCCGCCAGCACCTCGGTCGATTCCAATTCCGCCGCGCCGGAGGGGCGCAACACGCTTGTCGGCGGCGCCGGGAACGACACGCTGGTAGCGGATCATTCGACCGACGGCGAAAACTTCGACACGACGCTGACCTCTGTCCTCGGCGGCGGAAGCGGCAATGACACGCTGACCGCCACGATGCTGGCGCTGGCCGAGGATAGCTCGACCGGAACCAACAGCCTCGACGGCGGGTCGGGGAACGATGTCCTGTCGGCGAGCATTGTCGCCGGAACCTCGTTCGGGCTCGGCGCGGCGGCTTTCAATTCGCTCGCCGGCGGCACCGGCAATGATAGCCTGACCGCCTTCGCCGACGCCAACTCCTACGGCGACCCCTTCTATACCGGCAGCGCCCGCAACCTGCTCGATGGCGGGTTCGGCAACGACGACCTGGCCGCAACGATCGCCGCGGGCAGCGGTGGCGCCAGCGAGCTTTACGGCGGCGGCGGAAATGACCGGCTGACGGCGACCGGCGGCATCGACAACCTCCTCGACGGCGGCGCGGGGCAGGACACGATCGCCGGCAGCGACGCGAGCGACATGATCCGGGGCGGGGCAGGGCGGGATGACCTGACCGGCGGGCTAGGGGCCGACACCTTCGTCTTCGCCACGGGCGACGGCCGCGACACGATCCGTGATTTCGAGGACGGCACGGACCTCATCCGCATCACCGCGGGGGCTGCGGATTTTTCCGCCGTGACGGTCACCGGCCAGGGCTCCGACACGCTGATCAGCTTCGCCAATGTCGCGGTCCTGCTGGAAGGGGTGGACGCCTCGCTGATCGACGCGGGCGATTTCCTCTTCGGCTGAGGCCAGCCGCGCCCGCACCGCGCGCCCGCACCGCGAGGCGGCGCCCGCCCGCGAGCCGCGCGGGCGGCTGACCGGGTGCAGCCCCGGCACGGGCTGCGGGGCCGCCCTCGCGGCGCTACGTCCTGATGCCCGCAAACCGCTTCTGCCAGTCCTCCCGCTCCTCGTCGGCGATCTTGGCGAAAAGGAGGTCGGGCGTCTCGAACCCGTGTCCGGGCTTCAGCGCGCTCAGTGCCTCGGCCACGGCGCCGGGCCAGGACCTGTCGTCGCAGCGCATCGCGCGGAGCATCTTCGCCGAGGCGTCGGGGATGAAGGGTTCCGAGACGATCGCGTAGAGACGGATCAGGTTGAGCCCGAGCCGCACCATCGCGGCGGCCCGCTCGG
Source organism: Albidovulum sp. (assembly GCA_030837825.1). GTDB lineage: Bacteria > Pseudomonadota > Alphaproteobacteria > Rhodobacterales > Rhodobacteraceae > Albidovulum. The sequence goes on along the minus strand of JAUQYB010000120.1, from coordinate 48,306 downwards.
GGTCTTCCTTGAAGACGGTCCAGGGCGCGGCGGATTGCAGGTATTCATTGCCCGCAACCCAGATCGCGCGGAGTTCCGTCGCGGCCTTGCGCACCTCCATCGCCTCCATATGCGCCTCGTAGGCGCGCAGGCGCCCCTCCAGCTCGGTGATCAGCGCCGCCGCGCGTTCGCCGGTCTGGCCGCCCGCCGGCACCTCCTCGCCGTATTTCGAGCGGCAGAACTTGGTGATGCGGCTGACGAAATTGCCGAGCACGTCGGCCAGGTCCTTGTTCACCGAGACCTGGAAGTTTTCCCAGGTGAATTCGCTGTCGGCGTTTTCGGGCGCATGGCTCAGCAGCCACCAGCGCCAGTAGTCGGCGGGCAGGATCGAGAGCGCCTGGTCCATGAAGACGCCGCGGCCCTGCGACGTGGAGAACTGGCCGCCGTCGTAGTTGAGGTAGTTGAACGACTTGATGTAGTCGACGAGCTTCCAGGGCTCGCGGCTTCCCATGATCGTCGCGGGGAAGGACAGCGTGTGGAAGGGCACGTTGTCCTTGCCCATGAACTGCACGTAGCGCACGTCGTGGGCACCCTTGTCGGTGCGCCACCAGCGTTCCCAGGCGGCATCGGGCTGTTCGCTGTCGTCGGCCCATTCGGCGGTCGCGGCGATGTATTCGATCGGCGCGTCGAACCAGACGTAGAAGACCTTGCCCTCCATGCCGGTCCAGGGCGCGCCCGGAAACTGCACCGGCACGCCCCAGGACAGGTCGCGGGTGATGCCGCGGTCCTGAAGCCCCTCGCCGTCGTTGAGCCACTTCCGGGCGATCGAGGTGGTGAGGATCGGCCAGTCGGTCTTGCTGTCGATCCAGGCGGCGATCTCGCCCTTGAGCGACTTCTGCTTCAGATACAGGTGCCGGGTCTCGCGCACCTCCAGATCGGTCGAGCCGGAGATCGCCGAGCGCGGGTTGATCAGGTCGGTCGGGTCGAGCTGCTTGGTGCAGTTCTCGCACTGGTCGCCGCGGGCCCGCTCATAGCCGCAGTTCGGGCAGGTGCCTTCGATGTAGCGGTCGGGCAGGAAGCGGTTGTCGGCCACCGAAAAGAACTGGCGTTCGGCGACTTCCTCGATGAAGCCGTTCTCGCCGAGCGCCCTGGCGAAATGCTGGGTCAGGCGGTGGTTGCGCCCCGAGGAGGAGCGGCCGAAATGGTCGAAGGACAGGCGGAACCCGGCGGCGAGGTTCGACTGGACGGCGTGCATCTCTGCGCAGTAGTGCTCGACCGGCATCCCGGCCTTGGCGGCGGCAAGCTCGGCCGGGGTGCCGTGTTCGTCGGTGGCGCAGATGAACATCACCTCGTGACCGCGCGCCCGGCAGTAGCGGGCGTAGAGGTCGGCCGGAAGCTGCGAGCCCACGAGGTTGCCCAGATGCTTGATCCCGTTGATGTAGGGGATCGCCGAGGTGATCAGAATCCGGGCCATGCGCGCGCCTTTCCGTCGGTTACCGGCGGTGATTTAACGGCTCGGGCCGCCAAGGGCCAGAGGCTTTGGCCGCTGGACCCCGGGCTTTGGCCGCTGGCCCCCGGCGCCCGTCACTGCGCGGTATAGGCCCCGTCGACGAGGTGGTAGGAGCCGGTGATGAACCCCGCCCGGTCCGACAGCAGGAAGAGCGTCAGCGCCGCGACCTCCTCGGGCGTGCCGAGGCGGCCGATCGGATGGGCCGCGACGAGGCTTTCCCTCGCGCCCGCGGGCAGGTTGTCCAGCAGCGGCGTGTCGATGAAGGCCGGGCCGATCGCGTTCACGCGGATGCCGCGTGCCGAATATTCCATCGCCGCGACCTTGGTCAGCCCGACGACGCCGTGTTTGGCCGCGGTATAGGCCACGGCATGGGCGTAGCCGACGCTGCCGAGGATCGACGAGATGTTGACGATCGCGCCGCCTCCTGATGCCTCGATCGCCGGGATGGCGTAGCGGTGGCCGTAGAAGACGCCGTTGAGGTTGACGTCGATGACCCGCTTCCAGCCGTCGAGCGGATAGGCGCCCGTGGGTTCGAGCGGCCCGCCGATGCCGGCGTTGTTGACGAGAAGGTGAAGCCCGCCGCTGCGTTCCACCGCGACGGCGACCATCCGCTCCACCGCCGCGGGGTCGGTGACGTCGCAGGCCTGGGCGAAGGCTGTGCCGCCGATCTCCTCCGCCACTGCCCTGGCATGGCCGGCGTCGAGGTCGGCCACGACCACGGTGGCGCCCGAGGCCGCAAGCTCGCGGGCGATGGCGGCGCCGATGCCCGAGCCCGCGCCGGTGACGATGGCGGTCCTGCCGTCGAAACGGATGTCCATGATTCCTCCAGTCCTGCGGTTTCGGTGCTCAAGATAGCGGCGGAAGTGCGGGCGCGAACTGCGGCTAGCGGTCGCCCCCCCGCGGCCGGCGCAAGAGGCGGCCGATCAGGAACGAGGTGCGCGGCGTGTAGACATAGGGCGTGCGGTCCTCGGGGACGGGCCGCGCGCGCATCCGCACCAGGCCGAAGGCGACGAGCGCCAGGTGCGAGACCGCGATCAGCGCGAACATCGCGCCGGGCCCGTAGGCCTCGATCAGCGCCGAGGCGACAAGCGGCGAGGCGATGGCGCCGATGGCATAGAGGAACATCAGCGCCGCGGTAAGCTCCACGCGCTCGGAACTGTCGGCGAAATCGTGGGCATGGGCCGAGGAGATCGAATAGACCGGAAGCGTCGCCGCCCCGAAGAGCGCGGCCGCGGCGAAGACCGCCACGGTGCCGAGGCCCGAGGCGGCGACGGTCAGCGCGCAGGCAGCAGCGGCGGCGAGCGAGGCCGCGATGAGGACATGGCGCCGGTCGAAGCGGTCGGCGAGCCAGCCCACCGGGAACTGCACCAGCCCGCCGCCGACGACATAGGCGGCGAGGAAGAGCGCGATCATGTCGGCCGAAAGGCCGACCTCGATGCCGTAGACCGGGCCCACCATGCGGAAGGCGGCCGAGGTGATGCCCGAGACGACGACGCCGAGCGACGCGAGCGGCGAGCGCGCCCAGGCGAGCATCGGGCGCAGCCTCGGCGCGGGCGGCATCCCGGGCCGTTCGGCACGGCTGATCGTGACCGGCAGCAGCGCGGCGCAGCAGAGGATCGCGAGGAGGTTGTAGGAAAAGTAGGCGGCCGGGCTCAGCACGCCGATCACCAGTTGCGCCAGAAGCGAGCCGGTGGTGTCGACGATGCGGTAGAGCCCCATTGCGCGGCCGCGCATCTCGTTGCTGGCGCGGCCGTGCAGCCAGGCCTCGATCACCGTGTAGCAGCCCGCGACGCAAAGACCCGAGAGGATGCGCAGGGCCGCCCAGGCGCGGGGATCGACCATCATCATGTGGGCGATGATCCCGATGGTTCCGGCGGCGGTGAAGGCCGCGAAGGCGCGCGAATGGCCGACCGTGCCGACGAGCCGCGGCGCCCACCAGCAGCCGATGAAGTAGCCGAAGAAATGCGCCGAGCCGAGGATGCCGATCTCGGCCTTGGAAAAGCCCAGCGCGACGCCCGAGAGCGCGTCGAGCGGCGCCACCCCGCCGGTGCCGAGCTGAAGGAAGATGATCGAGAGAAAGAGCGCGGCGAAGGACAGGAGAAGCGGCATGGGGTGGGCCCTGGTATCGCCCGCCACCATGTCGCCCGCCGGCGCGTCTGGCCAGAGGCAATCGGCCCGGCGGGGGATTTTCCCCGCCGGTCCGCTGCCCGGTGGCGCGGCGGTCGGGGGGATTCACGGAAGGCGGACGGACAGCCCCGGAGGTCCGGGGCGCGCGCTGGCGCCCGCGCGCTGGAGCCGTCGACGGCCGGGACTGCACCTCGCCCCGGCGATCCTGCCGGAGGGACGCGCGGGCCGTCGCGTCGAGGCGACGGTCGCCGGCCATCGAACGGTTCCGCCGATCCGGGCGGCGCGGGCGGTCTTCACCCTGCGTCCGCCGGCGTCGAGAGCCGTCCCGGAGCCGCACCGGTGGCGCCGCCGATCCGCGCGCGGGGGCGGGCGTCACCGCGGTCAGCACCCACGCGCCGAGCGCACCCGCCGCCGATCAGCGCGGGCAGGCGTCACTTCGGCTCGGACTTCGATCCCGGTCTGACGATCCGCCGATCCGCGCGAGGGCCGCCACCATCGGCCATCCCGCATCCGGTCCCTCGAGGAAGATCCCGGCTCGGGCCGGCGGTCCGGCCTGGCCGTGGCGCCGTCTATCCACGGCCGGGCGGCAGGATCGCTCCTCCTTTCGTCGGCGCAGTCGCCGGCGGGGGGAGGAAATCCGCGCCCGGAACGGGCGCGCCCCGGGAGCGTGGCGCGTCAGCCCGCCGCGCGGCGGAGATGGAGGAGGAGCCTCAGCCGCACCGTGTCGCCCACGCTTTCCGCGTGGCCCGCGGCGCCGAAGGCCGCGCGGCTGATCGTGCCGGTGATGAGAACCTTCAGGTCGTCGCGGTGGCCCGGCGCGCTGCCGCGGGGGCGGAAGATCACCGCCTGAAGCGTCACCTCGCGCGTTACGCCGCGGATCGTGGCCCGCCCGGTGACCGCGAGCCGCCCCGCGCCGGTTGCTGCGACGCGGCTGCTTTCGAAGCCGATCTCGGGATGGTTGGCGGCGTCGAGCACGCTTTCGCCCATGATGGCGCTGGCCGCGAAGGGAAGGTTGGACCTCGCCCGGTCGGCGCGGAGCGTCACCGCGAAACGGCTGTTTGCCACCCGGTCGAAGTCGATGGTGAAGCTGGCGCTTGCCACCGGCATCCGGGCGCGGACCGCGACGGCGCCGTAGTCGGCCTCGGCGGTCACGGAGGAGCCTTCGGCGTCGTAGGCATAGGCAACAGGCGCGGCCGCCACGGGGCTGGCAAGCCCGAGGATCAGGATCGTCGCCAGGACGGATCGGCGGCGCATGGCAACTCCTTCCGCCGCCCGGGGGCGGGCAGCGGCAGTCTATCCCTCGCGTCCGGCTGCCGCATCCCGCGTTTGCGGGCGGCTTTCCCGGTTTCCGCGGGCGGCGGCCTTCCGGTCCTCCGGCGCCGCCTCGGCGTCCCGACCGGCGTTGCCGGTCAGCATCCGCCGCAGCGTGCCGTCGCGCCGGACGACAGCCCGCTCCAGTGCGCCGGCGACATGCAGCGCCACGAGCCCCAGGAGGCTCCAGGCCAGCGTGCGGTGGAGCAGGAGAAGCGCCGCCTCCCACTCCGGCGAGACCGGCGCGATCGGCGGAACCGTGACGCGCCCGAAGATCACCGTGTCGATGCCGGTCGCCGAGCCATAGGCCCAGCCGCTGAGCGGCACGGCGAGCATCAGGGCGTAGAGCGCCCGGTGGGTGCCGCGTGCGAGCCGCATCTGCCAGTCGGACGGGCCCGGCAGGGGGGCGGGCGGCGGCGCGATCCGGTGCCAGCCGATGCGCAGCAGCGCGGCGGCAAGCAGGCTGATCCCGATCGTCTTGTGCAGCCCGAAGAGCCAGAGATTGGCCAGCCCCACCTCCATCCGCGCGACATAGGCGCCAAGCCCCGCGGTGCCGAGGATGCCTGCGGCCATCGCCCAGTGCAGGAGGCGCGTCGTGCGGCCGAAGCCCGCCGCTGTCGGGCCCGCATCAGGCGGCACGGTCGATCCGCGCGAGGATCTCGATCCGGACCTCGTCGCCGACCATGTCGGCCCAGCCGGTTGCGCCGAAGGCGCTGCGCTGCACCGATCCGACGAGCCGGATGGTGAGCCGCGACAGGTCGCCCGGCTCCGTCCCCCTCTGCCGGAAGATCGTGGCGAGGAAGGTCGCGGGCCGCGTCACCCCCCGAATCGTCAGCGCACCCTCGATCAGCGCATCGGCGGCCTTGCCGCGGACCGAGGTGCTTTGGAAGGCGATCGACGGGAAGGAGAACACGTCGAGCACCTTGGGCCCCCGCAGTGCCTGGGCGGCGAAGGGAAAGCTTGCCTCGGCCCGCGTCGCGTCGAGCGTCACGCTGACATGCGAGTTCGCCACCCGGTCGAAGTCGATGGCCAGATCGGCCCGCGCCACGGGCATGGTTCCGCTGATCTTGTCGGGGCCGAAATCGGCCTCGAAGGCGACCGTCGAGCGCGCCGCATCAAGCGCGTAGCGCACCGCGCCGGCCTGCGCAGCGGCCGCGGGCAGGGTGGCCGCCGTGACAAGGAGGGCAAGAAGGCTGCGCCGGTGCATGGTGCCTCGCGCGGCGGCCCCGGACCCTTCGCCGGGCCTGGCCCGCCAGTATAGGGTCGGGACGGATGGCGGCGCTTCATTTCTGCGTGACCTCGCCGGAGGCGGGCGGCGCTACCGCCGCCGCCTGAGCGAGGAGGCGGTGATGCCGAAGCGGGCGCGGAAGGCGCGGGCGAAGGCGGCCTGGCCGGAAAAGCCGCACCTCAGCGCCACTTCCTGCAAGGGCATCGGAGTATCGGTGATCATCCGCCGTGCCTCGTCGAGCCTCAGGTCGCGGTAGAAGCGGGCCGGGCTGGTGCCGAGATGATCGGCAAAGAGCATCTCGAGCCGCCGTTGGGACAGCCCGATCCGCCGGGCGATCGCGGCGACCGCGGGCGGCTCCTCGACCGCGCCCTCCATGATCGCGATGGCCGCCCCGAGCGCGGGATCGGCGCGGGCGAGGCGCGCCGCCGGCACCGCCTGCTGCGGCACCGCCGGCCCGTGGACGGGTTCGTAGAGGAAGGCGCCGGCGACGCGCAGCGCAAGCTCGGCGCCGTGGCGGGCGCGGATCAGGTCGAGCATCATGTCGAGGCAGGGCGCCGCGCCCCCGGTGGTGACCATCTTGCCCGAGACGACGTAACGGTCGCGCCGGACGTCGATGCGGGGAAAGCGGCCGGCGAAGCTTTCCAGATCCTCCCAGTGGACGGTGGCGGCGTGACCCTCGAGCAGCCCGGCCAGCGCCAGGAACCAGCTTCCGCCGTCGATCCCCACCATCGCGCGAAGCCGTGGCGCGAGACGGCGCAGGCGCGAGAGGAGCGCGGGCGTCGCCTGTTCGATCAGGCGGAAACCGGCGACGATCATCAGCACGTCCATCTCGGCCCGGTCGTCGAGCGGCGTGGCGGCGACGTCGAACCCCGCCGTCGTCGGCACCATCGCATCGCCCGCCGAGAAGAAGCGCCAGGCGAAGAGCGCCCGGCCCGCCCGCCGGTTCGCCGCCCGCATCGGATCAACCGCGGCGGCGAGCGACAGCGCGTTGGTCTCGGCCATCACCAGGATGCCGACGGAGAGCGGCGCCGGGTCGGGTGCGAAGATGGTCCTTTCGCGTTTCATCAAGGATTTCGTATCCGGCAAACCAGCCCCCCGCAAGCGGAGCGTGCAACCGCCCCCGCAAGCGGAGGCTTGCAACCGTCCCGACCGCGGGCGAGGTTAGGGGAGCCCGACCGGAGCCGTCCCATGCGCCTTGCCCCCCTTGCCCTTGCCCTGACGGCGGCGCTCGCCGCCTGCGCGCCCGCGCCGCAACCGGCGGGCCTGCGCGACCCGTCAACGGCGATCTCGTCCAACGCGGCTTTCGACCCGGCACGCTTCGCCGATGTCTGGCATGTCGCCGCGACCTATGGCGAGGAGGCGCGCTGCGGCCCGCTGGCCGAGACCTGGGTTCCGACCGGCCCCGGTCGCTACCGCGTCACCGGCACCGCCTGCGGCCCGCGCGGCGCGCGGGCCTTCCTGAGCGAGGCGCGGGTGACCGGGCCGGGGCGGATCACCCGCGGCGCCGAGGAGCTTTGGGTGCTCTGGGTCGATGCCGACTACCGCGTGGCGGTCATCGGCACGCCCTCGGGCCGTTTCGCACGGGTGCTGTCGCGCACGCCCGGGGTGCGGCCCGACCTGATGGAGGCGGCGCGGCGGGTGTTGCAGTTCAACGGCTACGATCCCGCAGGGCTCAGCGCGATCTGAAGCCGCTCAGCCCGGGCGGCGCCGCGCCATCCGTTCGGCCATGCCCGGGTGGCCGGAGGCCCTGAGCCCCTCCACCGCGCCAAGATGGTCGCGCGCGTCGCGGTTCTGGCTCAGCTTCGACTTGGCGAGCGTGCGCTGCACCCGGATGCGGAAGGCGACGATGTTCGCCAGCATCTCAGCCATGTAGTCGGCGGGGGCGTCGGCCATCCGCCATGCCTTGTCGCCGTTCAGCCGGCGTTCGTGCAGCCGCGTCAGCAGCCCCACCGCCGCGCGCTTGGCATGGTCGTCGTGCTGGAAGGCGATCGTGCCGTGGATGTGGACGGCCTGGTAGTTCCAGGTCGGCACATGGCGGTGGTGCTCGGGTTTCGACGGATAGAAATTCGGCGAGACATAGGCGTCCTCGCCGCGGAAGACCGCCAGCACCTGCTGCCCGTCGGCGATCAGCCGGTGCATGTCGTTGGCCAGCGCCACATGGCCGATCAGCGTGCCCTCCGGCCCGGCGAGAAGCGGCAGGTGGTTGGCGACGATCCCCGCCGGCGTCTGGGCGACGACGCAGGCGAGGGGCGCGGTCTCCATCACCGCGGCGATCTCGGCCGGGTCGAGTTCCTGGAAATGCGGCGGGATATACATGGGAGCGTCCGGTTGTGGGGATCGCCGGACTTTGCGCGCGCCCGGCGGGAATGGCAACCCGCGCGAGGGCGCTCAGAGCCCCGCTTCGGCCGCCAGCCGGTCGAGCAGTGCGGGGAAGTCGCGTGCGCCGGTCGCGGCCTCGCGCACCAGCCAGTCGAAATGCTGGGCAAAGCCCTGCACCCGCAGGCTGTCGCGGAAGGCGATGTAGTGGCGGCCGAGGTAGAGCACGGCAAGGAGAGGCCCGAACACCGTCACCGGCGCCGAGAATACCCGGCGGGCGTCGAAGATATAGATGCGCAGCGCCGGGTAGTGCTCGCGATAGAGGTCGCGGAGCCTCGCGATCTGCTCGGACCGGATCCCGGCGGGCAGGCCGCGGTAGTAGCCCTCGGCGCGGGCGAAGGCCTCGATCTCGTGGAGCGCCACCGCCATCTCGTAGTCCGATCCCGACCGCGCCATCCAGGCCAGCCGGTCCTCCGAGGCGCCGATCGCCTGGTCGGCACTGCGGCCAAGCTGGGGCTCGTATTCCCAGCGCAGCATGGCGTGGGTCTTCAGCATGTCCGGCAGCGTCGCGGGAACATGGCGGATCTTGTAGCCCGCCGCCTCCTGGTGCCAGCCGAAGATCGTCTCGTCGATCAGCGCGCGGGGCGCCTCGGTCATGGTAAGCGAGGTCGCCAGAAGCTCGGCCAGCCGCTCGGGCCGCCCGCTGAGGCCGAGGAGCCAGTCGGCCGAGACGGCGAGTGCCGCGGCGCATTCGGCGACGAGCTGGGCGTTGGGAAGCCGCGCGCCGGCGCCGCCGAGAAGCTGGGAGATCGTCGACCGGTCCACCCCGGCGGCCCGCGCGAGCCCGCTCTGCGTCATGCCCTTTTCGGCCATCGCCTGCGCCAGACGGTCGCGGAACAGGCCCGCGCGGTCACGTTTGTCGACAATTCCCTTCATGAGTTGTATAAAATCACATTTGCAGAGAAATGTTAATCATATTCGGAATGTGCAATCCGGCCGCGCCGCGCTTCACTGGAGCCGGGGAAAAGGTGCGGCAATGGATATGCGACGACGGACGATGCTGAAGGCGGTTCTGTGGAACCTCCTCGGCCTGATGACGATGAGCCTCGTCGGGCTGGCGATGACCGGATCGGCGGCGCTGGGCGGTGCGATGGCCGTCGTCAACACCGCCATCGGGTTCCTCGCCTATGTGCTTTACGAACGCGCCTGGGCCGGGGTCGCCTGGGGCCGGCGGGAGCGGGCGCATGGATAGGTGGCGCGAGATCGAATGGCCGACGCTCGGGCTGATCGCCGCCTGCTACCTCATCTGGGTGCTGGCCACGACTTGGGCCGCCGCGCTCTGGCTGCCCTTGGGCATGGCGGCCCTGACGCTGGCGGTGACGCTGCATTCCTCGCTTCAGCACGAGGTGCTGCACGGCCACCCGTTCCGGTCGCGCCGCTGGAACGAGGCGACGGTGTTCCTGCCGCTCGGCCTTCTCTTCCCCTACCGGCGCTTTCGCGACCTGCATCTGGCGCATCACAACGACGAACGGCTGACCGACCCCTATGACGATCCGGAATCGAACTTCCTCGACCCGAAGGTCTGGGCGCGTCTGCCGCGGTGGCGCCAGCGGCTCTTGCGGGCGAACAACACGTTGCTGGGACGCATGGCGCTTGGCCCCGCGCTCGGCACCATCGCCTTCGTCGGCGACGAGGCCCGCGCGATCGGCGCCGGCGATCGCGGCATCACCCGCGCCTGGGCGCTGCATTTCGCCGGGCTCGCGCTCATCGCGGCCTGGATCGCCGTCACGCCGATGCCGTTCTGGGCCTATGCCGCGTCGGCCTATCTCGGCATGTCGGTGCTGAAGGTGCGCACCTTCCTGGAGCACCGCGCGCATGAAGAGGCACCCGGCCGGACGGTGGTGGTGGAACGCGGCGGCATCCTCGGATTCCTCTTTCTCTACAACAACCTGCACATCGTTCATCACACCAGGCCGAGGCTGCCCTGGTATCGGCTGCCGGCGCTTTACGCCGCCGAGCGCGAGGCCTTCCTGGAACGCAATCGCGGCTACAGCTACGGCTCCTACGGCGAGATCTTTCGCCGCTACTTCCTCAGCGCCAAGGATCCGGTGCCGCATCCGCTGCGCCCCCTGGACTGAGCTTCCGCTTCGCCGCGCGCCGTGACAGAAGGGGCGGATGAGCCTCTGGGTCCTCTTCACGCTGGCGGCGGCGGCGCTTCAGACCATCCGCTTCATGCTGCAAAAGCAGCTCACCGGCGCCGGCCTGTCGACCGGCGGCGCCACCTTCTCGCGCTTTCTCTTCGCCGCGCCGATCGCCTGCGGGCTTGCCGTGGCCGGGCTGGTGTCGACCGGCACCGGCCTGCCGGTTCCGGGCGCGGGGTTCTGGGGCTGGGTGGCGCTCGGCGGGCTTTGCCAGATCGTCGCCACCTTCCTCACCGTCGCGCTCTTCTCGATGCGGAACTTCGCCGTCGGCGTCGCCTTCACCAAGACCGAGACGGTGCAGGTCGCGGCCTTCTCGGCGCTCATCCTGGGCGAGGCGGTGAGCCCGCTCGGCTGGGCCGCCATCGTCACCGGGCTCGCCGGTGTGCTCATGCTGTCGAAGGCGCCCGAACCGGGGGCGCCGGTCTTCGGCCGGGCGACGCTCTACGGCACGCTGGCGGGCGGGCTCTTCGGGCTTTCGGCGATCGGCTACCGCGGCGCGACGCTCGCGCTCGAGCCGCTGCCGTTTCTGCTGCGCGCGCTTCTCGCGCTTGGCGCGGCGACGGTCCTGCAGACGGCGGCGATGGGGGCGTGGCTTTCGTGGCGCGAACCCGGCGAGATCGCGCGCGTCCTCGCCCGCTGGCGGAAGACCGTGCTCGTGGGGCTCACCGGCAGCCTCGGGTCGCTCGGCTGGTTCGCCGCCTTCTCGTTGCAGAACGCCGCCCATGTCCGCGCGCTCGGCCAGGTGGAGATCGTCTTCACCCTGATCGCCGCGGCGCTCGTCTTCGGCGAAAGGCTGCACCTGCGCGAGGCGGCGGGGATCGCGCTGGTCATCGCTTCGGTCGTGGCGATCGTGCTCGGCTTCGGCTGAGCCGGGGCGGGCACCGGATCAGACCAGGCGGCGGAACTGCGGCAGGGGCCCGGAATTGTCGAAGAAGGGCACCGCCTCGGGCGCGCCGCCACGGGCCAGAAGGGCGCCGACCTCGGCCAGCACGACCTCGGTGATGAACGGCAGGTTGAGCCGCCGCGCCTCGGCGAGGGGCACCCAGTGCAGGTGCGAAAGCTCGTCGGCCGCGCGCGAGAAGTCGTCAGGATCGCCCGCGACATCGGTGGCGTCGGCGAGGAAGAAGCGCGCATCGAAGCGGCGCGGGCGGCCGGGCGGGGTGATCGCGCGGAAGACGAAGGTGAGCGGATGGGCGACGGGAACCAGGCCCGCGGCAGCGAAACCCTGCCAGTCGGCCGGAACCGCGGCGGACGGGGTGCCGGAGGAGACTCCGGGCCAGGCGCCGGGCAGCCCCAGCGCGAGGCCGGTCTCCTCCCACAGCTCACGGATCGCGGCGGCGGCCAGCGCCGCGCCGATCCCCGGCCGGGCGGCGGCGTCGAGCCGCGCGAGGCAGCGCGGGCCGAGGGCCGAGGCCAGCGGCACCCCGGCATCGCCGGGATCGACCGCACCGCCCGGAAAGACATACTTGTTCGGCATGAAGGCGGCGCCGGCGCCGCGCTGGCCCATCAGGATCGAGGGTCCGCCGGGCCCGTGCCGCATGAGCAGCACCGTCGCCGCATCGCGGATCGGCGGCTCGGCCGGCGCGGTCTCAGACATCGGCCCCGCCCGGCCCGGCCCCGAAGCCGTGCATCCGCTTGGCCCACTGGATGGCGACGATCATCCCCTTGAGCCGGGGCAGGAGGAAGAGCGACAGCGCCACGCAGCCGGCGGCGAAACTGCCGGCGAGCACCAGGGGCGCGGGCCGCCAGGTGACGAAGGCCCACATGATCAGCGGCGCCATCAGGTGCCCGACGATGAGGATCGTCAGATAGGCCGGCCCGTCGTCGGCCCGGTGGTGGTGAAGCGCCTCGCCGCAGGCCGGGCAGGCGTCGCGGACCTTCAGGTAGCCCCGGAACATCGCCCCCTGTCCGCAGGCCGGGCAGCGGCGGAGAAGCCCGCGCAGCACCGCCGGGCGGGCGGGGCGGTCATGGTCGGGAATGAGGGCGGCATCGGTCATCGGCGTCTCCGGATCGGTCCGAGCGATGTAGCATCGCGGCGGCGCGCGCGAAAGGCCGAAGCGGGCGTGAGGCGGCGCGGCAGCGGCCAGGCCCGATCACATTGCCGCAGATCGCGCGACGGAAACCGCGCTGGCCTGCGTGAGAGGATCAGTGGGCGGCGCGGGTCCGCCCGGCTGGATGATCGGCAACCGACAGGAAAGGACCTCACGATGGCCAGGAAATCTCTTTTCGCCGCTCTGGCGCTGACCGCCGGTATCGCGGCGCTCGCCACCCCCACGCTTCTGTCCGCCCACGACCGGGGCGGGCGCTGGGGCGGGATGATGGGCTTTGGCATGATGGGCGGCGCGGGTGATGGGCCCGGTGCGGCGTTCGACTTCGCCAAGGTCGATGCCAACGGCGACGGCAAGATCACCCGCGAGGAACTCGCCGCCTGGCGCCAGGCCGGCGTCGCCGGGATCGACGCCGACGGCGACCACCTGATCTCGGCCGAGGAACTGACCGCGAAGATGATGGCCGAGGCGCAGGCGCGCATCGAGGCGCGGGCGAAGGACCGCGTCGCGGCGCAGGACGCCAACGGCGACGGCAAGCTTTCGGTCGAGGAACTGATTGCGCCGCGGATCGGCACCCGGCTGTTCGAGCGCGCCGATGCCGATGGCGACGGCGCGGTGAGCGAGGCCGAGGTGCAGGCGATGCACGAGCGCATGGCCGCGATGCGGGGACAGCGCGGCGGCATGATGGGACCGCGCGGGCCAGGCATGGACGGCTGCGGCATGGGCGGCGGGATGCCGGGCCGCGGCATGATGCAGGGCCACGGCGGCTGGTTCGGCGGCGACGACGGCTGGGGCAACGGCATGATGCCGGGCTATGGCATGATGCCGGGGAGCGGCGCCGGCCAGTAACCGCCAGCGCGTGTCCGCCGGGGCGGGGCTTCGGTCCGCGCCCCGGCGATCGAGGTTTGCAGTGCCCGACGTTCCGGTTTAGCCCTGACCCATGTCCATGCCGCTCGACGCCGAGGATCCCCGCTCCGACGATGCGCTTCTGGCCCTCTACGGCCAGGGCGACCGCCCCGCCGCGCGGGCGCTGGCGCTGAGGCTGACGCCGGTGGCGCTCAGGGTCGCGCAGCGGATGCTCGGCGATCCGGCCGAAGCCGAGGACGTGGCGCAGGACGCGATGCTGCGGCTCTGGCGCGCGGCGCCGGGCTGGCAGCCGGGGGCGGCGAAGGTGACGACCTGGCTCTACCGGGTGGTGGTCAACCTCGCCACCGACCGGCTGCGCCGCCGCCGCGCGGTGCCGCTCGATGAGGCGCCCGAGCCCGAGGACGGCCGGCCCGGCGCGCTCGCCGGGCTGATCGAGGCGGACCGGGCGGCTGCGCTCCAGTCCGCGCTGATGGTGCTGCCCGAACGGCAGCGCGAGGCGGTGGTGCTGCGCCACCTCGAAGGGCTCGCCAACCCCGAGATCGCCACGGTCATGGGCGTGGGCGTGGAGGCGGTGGAAAGCCTTGTCGCGCGCGGCAAGCGGGGGCTCGTGGCGGTGCTGGCGGGGCGGCGGGGGGACCTGGGATATGACGGGGAGTGAGATGGAACGCGACGACACCACACTGGCGGACTTCTTCGCGGCCGCGCGCGATGCCGCGCCGGCGCCCTCGGATGCGCTGATCGCCCGCATTCTTGCCGATGCGGAAGCCGCGATGCCGCGGCGCGCGGAAGGCCCGGCCCGGCCCGGGCCGGAGCCGCGCAGAGGCGTGCTGGCCTGGCTCGGGGCGTTCGGCGGCTGGGGCGGGGTCGGCGGGCTTGCCACGGCGACGCTGGCCGGGCTCTGGTTCGGCTATGCCGGGCTGAGCGATCCGTCGTCGCTCGCGGCCTCGGTCTCGGCCGCGCTGACCGGCGGCGGCACGGCGGCCGAGACGACCGACCTGTTGCCGGGCGGCGAGACGGTGGCGCTGGTCGCCGGATGGGAGGGCTGAGCATGGCGGAACCGGAAAAGCCGATGGCGGGCGGGGCCGCCGCCCCGCGCGGCGGCAGGTGGAAGACCTGGGCGCTCGTTGCCTCGCTGGGGCTCAACCTCTTCGTCGCGGCCGCGGTCCTCGGCGCCGGGCTGCGCCATCACCGCGACGGGCGCGACGTGGGCTTCGGCCCCTATACCGAGGCGCTTTCGCGCGAGGACCGGGCGGCGCTGCGCGATGCCTTCATGGCCGCCGCGCCCGATCTGCGCGACCGCCGGCGCGCGATGGCCGAGGACATGACCCGTCTTGCGGCGGCCTTGCGCGCCGAGCCCTGGGATCCGGCGGCGGCCGAAGCCGTCCTGTCGCGGCAGGGCGAGCGGGCGGAGGAACGCTTCACGCTCGGCCGCAGGCTGTTTCTGGAACGGCTGGGCCGGATGACGCCCGAGGCGCGCGCCGCGCTCGCCGACCGGATCGAGCGCGCAATGACGCGCGGGCGGGACTGATCGGCGCCGGCCGGCGCGGACAGCCGGTCCTGTCAGTCCGACAGTGGCCCGACAGTGAATCGTCTGCGATCGCCGAAGAAGGGCGGGGGACGGCTTCCGCCCGAATGTCCGGAGCGCCAGCGAAGCCCCGGATCGCAGGAAGCGCCCGCCCTGGCTCACAGGGCGCGGGCCGGGCGGCGCCGGGGCAGGCTGCGGGCGGGACGGCTGAGGCGCCGCGCTTCGCCGCGCTTCAAGGTGAACCGGATGGGCTCAGGCTCGCGCGGCCGAGCGCCGGACGGTGACCTGGTTGCGCCCCTCGGCCTTCGACTCGCGCAGCGCGGTATCGGCGAGCCCGATCAGATCCTCGATCCCGCGGGTTCCGCGGCCGCCGAGGGCGAGGCCGATCGAGGTGGTGACCTGAACGCTGCCGCCGTCCTTCAGCCGCACCGGCCGGGCGCCCACGACCCGGCAGAGCCGTTCGGCGGTGGCGCGCGCGGCCTCGAGCGTGGTGTCGGGCAGCGCGACGAGGAATTCCTCGCCGCCGATCCGGGCGATGAGATCGACCGCCCTGAGGTTCGATTTCAGCCGTTCGGCCACCTCGACCAGAACCGCATCGCCGGCGACATGGCCGAGCGTATCGTTGATTGCCTTGAAGCGGTCGAGGTCCAGCACCATGACCGCGAACTGCCGCCCCGCCGCCTCCGCCCGCTCGGCGATGCGCGCCAGATGCGGCAGCGCATAGCGGCGGTTGTGCAGCCCGGTGAGCGGGTCGGTCATCGCCAGCCTGAGCCCGTCGGCGACCGAGGCGCGCAGGCGGTCGGACTGCCGCTTGCGGGCGATCTGGGTCTGCAGGCGGATCGCCATCTCGGCGGGGTCGGCGGATTGTTCCAGAAGGTCGGCCGCGCCGAGGTCGAGCGCCACCGCCGCCACCTCGCGCCCCTTTTCCGGCAGCATGACGCAGACCGAGGAATAGCGCGTGGCCGGGCGCGAGCGCAGCTCCGACATCAGCCGCAGCCCGTCGCCTGGCCGGGCCAGATCGGCGGCGACGACGAAGACGTCGGGCACCTTGCCGCCGGCGAAGTTGCCGAGCGCGGTTTCGCGGTCAAGCACCAGGATGCGGTCGTCGAGATGAGCCTGCAGCGCGCGCTTCCAGGCCAGCGCGGTGTCGGCCTGCCCGGCGACGAGACCGACGAGTGCCTTCGGGGCGAAATCCGGCGCGGCCTCGGCAAAGCCAAGCTCGCGGTAGGTGCTGTCGCGCAGGCCGAGCTGTTCGGCGGTTTCCCGCGCGCGCAGAAGGCTGCGCAGCCGCGCCAGCAGCACCATCTCGTCCAGCGGCTTCCAGAATACCTCTTCGGCGCCCGCCTGCAACGCTTCCATCTTGCGGGCGGCGTCGCGGAAGGCGGTGATCATCACCACCGGGATGTCGCGGGTCGCCGGATCGGCCTTGAGCCGTTCGCAAACCACGATTCCGTCCATGTCGGGCAGTTCCACGTCGAGCAGCACCAGATCGGGCCGGACCTGGCGCGCCAGCGCGATCGCCTCGGCACCGGTGGCGGCCTGCACCGTCTCGTAATAGGCGGCTGCGAGCTTCACGTTCAGCACGATGCGATTCGTCGCAACGTCGTCCACTATGAGAATCTTGCCGGCCACGGGGGCGCTCCGTTCGCTGTGCCGCACGGTTTGCCGTGCCGCACCGTTTCCTGCACGCATCTTTCCTTGGATATCTTTCGTTCGTAATGGTTAAGAAATGCTTTCCGCGAGGGTAACGAATGCGTAGGGACGGCCCGGTCGGGCAGGAGTTCGCCGAGACGCTGGCGCTTCGGGCGCTGGCCTGGCTGGTCGGCAACGAGGAGATCCTGCCGCTGTTCCTCGGCGCGACCGGAAGCTCGGCCGCGGACCTCCGGGCGCGGGCCGCCGATCCGGACTTCCTCCTCTCGGTGCTCGACTTCCTGCTGATGGACGACGCCTGGGTGACGGCCTTCTGCGATGCCGCCGGCTACGGCTACGGCGACCCCGGGGCGGCACGGCAGGCGCTGCCCGGCGGGGCAGAGACGCACTGGACCTGAGCCATTGCGCTCGGGGCTGAAACCGGCGAGTGTCGCCGCCACAACGGCGCCAGCGGGGACGGCAATGGGCAGCATCCGGGGACTTCTCTTCGACAAGGACGGAACGCTGTTCGACTTCCGCGCCACCTGGGGGGGGTGGTCGAAACGGCTTCTGCTGGAGCTTGCGGCCGAGGCCGGGGCGGTGCCCGAGACGCTGGGCCGGGCGGTGGGGTTCGACCTCGCCAGCGGCGAATTCGCCCCCGACAGCGCGGTGATCGCCCACACCGTGCCGGAAATCGCCGCCCTTCTCCTGCCGCACCTGCCGGGGATGCGGGCAGCGGCGCTCGTCGAGCGGATGAATGCGCTTTCGGCCGAGGCGGAGCCGGTGCCCGCGGTGCCGCTGGTGCCGCTGTTCCAGCGGTTCCGCGCGATGGGCCTCAGGATCGGGCTTGTCACCAACGACGGCGAGGTGCCGGCACGGGCGCATCTTGCCTCGGCGGGGGTGGAGGGCTTCTTCGACTATGTCGCGGGCTTTGACAGCGGCCACGGGGCAAAGCCGGACCCCGGCCCGCTTCTGGCCTTCGCACGGGCCGAGCGGCTGACCCCGTCGGAGGTGGTCATGGTGGGCGACAGCCGCCACGACCTGATTGCCGGCAAGGCCGCCGGGATGCCGGTCGTGGCGGTGCTGACGGGCGTGGCGGAAGCGGGCGAGCTTGCCCCCGTGGCCGATGCCGTCCTGCCCGACATCGGCCATCTGCCCGACTGGATTGCTGCCCGAACCCCGGTCCACGCCTGATCCTCCCAAGCCTGCGCGGCTCAAAAACGACGCAAACCGGTCGCAACAGGCGGCGAAGACCGCCGGGCGCGCCCCATGCTTGGGCGACCGGAACGGAGGACGTGCGATGAACAGCGAACCGAGGCGCAAGCGCGCAGGGGGACGGGCAGGCCATGCCGAGCGCAGCGGCTATCATGCGATCGAGCAGATGGACTGGCGCATTCCGGTCAACCCCGACCGGCCGACCGAACCCCTGGACGAGGCGGGCGTGCAGGCAATCCACAAGGGCGCGATGCGCATCCTGCGCGACATCGGCATCCGCTTCCTGAACGAGGAGGCGCTGGCGCTGTTCCGACAGGCCGGCGTCCGGGTCGAGGGCGACACGGTTCGGATGGACGAGGATTTCGTCATGGAGATGGTCGGCCGTGCGCCGCGCCGCTTCACCGTCACCCCCCGCAACCCGGACCGCGCGCTGCCCTTCGGCGGGCGCGAGATCTATTTCGGCAACGTCTCCTCGCCGCCGAACTACTGGGACCTCGCCCGCGGCAAGGTGCCGGGGTTCATGGAGGGCTTCCGCGACTTCATCAAGCTGACGCAGTATTTCAACTGCATCCATTTCGCCGGCGGCTACCCGGTGGAGCCGGTCGACGTCCACCCCTCGATCCGCCATCTCGACTGTCTTTTCGAGAAGCTGACGCTGACCGACAAGGTCTGCCACGCCTATGCCTTGGGAAAGGAGCGCGTCGAGGACGCGATGGAGATGGTGCGGATCGCGGCCGGGCTGACGCCGGAGGCTTTCCGCGCCGGCCCCCGGATGTTCACCAACATCAACTCGGTCTCGCCCCTGAAGCACGACTTCCCGATGATCGACGGGGCGCTGAGGCTCGCCCGCGCGGGCCAGCTCGTCGTCGTCACGCCCTTCACGCTCGCCGGCGCAATGGCGCCGGTGACGATGGCCGGCGCGGTGACGCTGTCGGTCGCCGAGGCGCTGTCGGCGATCGCGCTCCTGCAATACGCCGCCCCCGGCGCGCCCTGCATGATCGGCACCTTTACCTCCAACGTCGACATGAAGTCGGGCGCGCCGGCTTTCGGCACGCCCGAATACATGCGCGCGACGCAGATGACCGGCCAGCTCGCCCGGCTTTACGGCCTGCCGCTAAGGTCTTCGGGCGTCTGCGCGGCCAACGTCCCCGACGGCCAGTCGATGTGGGAGACCTCCAACAGCCTCTGGGCGGCGATGCAGTCGGGCACCAACATGGTCTATCACGCGGCCGGCTGGCTCGAGGGTGGGCTGATCGCCAGCCCCGAGAAGTTCGTGATGGACTGCGAGGTGGTGCAGATGCTGCTGCGCTACATGGAGCCGCAGGTCTGGGCCACCACGCCCGACGACATCGCGGTGGAGACCGTCGCCGAGGTGGGCGCCGAGGGGCATTACTTCGGCTGCCAGCACACCCAGGACCGCTATGCCACCGCCTTCTACGCCCCCTTCGCCTCCGACTGGCGGAACTTCGAGGCCTGGAAGATCGACGGCGCGGTCTGGACGGCCGAGCGCGCCCACGGCATCGCCAAGGCGATCCTCGCCGAGTTCGAGCCGCCGGCGATGGACGAGGCCGCCCGCGAGGCGCTTTCGGCCTTTGTCGCCCGGCGCAAGGAAGAAGGCGGCGCGCCCACGGATTTCTGAACAATTGGAACGGTTTGGCGTTTCTTAACGCAGCCGGGCTAGGGTTCGCCCGAAGGAGGGCCCGATGCACGGTCTTGTCAACCGGTCCATTCAGTGTTTCCTCAGGGACACCTATGGCGGCGATCTCTGGGCCGCGGTTGCGGCCGAGGTCGGCGTGGCCCCGGAAGGGTTCGAGGCGCTGATGCAGTACGACGATCCGCTGACCGATGCGGTCGTCGACGCGGCCGCGCGCCAGCTTGGAAAGCAGCGCGAGGCGCTTCTGGAAGACGTCGGCATCTACCTCGTGTCGCTGGAGCCGCTGCGCCGGCTCTTGCGCTTCGGCGGCGCGAGCTACGAGGATTTCCTCCATTCGCTCGACGAACTGCCCGATCGCGCGCGGCTTGCGGTGCCCGACCTCGACCTGCCCGATCTTACGCTCCAAGCGATCGTGCCGGGGCGGTTCCGGCTCGACTGTTCGTCTCCCCGGCCGGGTTTCGGCGCGGTCTTCGCGGGCATCCTGCGGGCGATGGCCGACGATTATGGCGCGCTGGTGCTGATCGACGCGGGCAGCGGCGCGGCCCTGCCCGAGACGGTGGGGATCGAGCTGCTCGACACCGCCTTCTCGGCGGGGCGCGGCTTCGACCTCGCCCGGCCGGAGGCGATCTGATGGACGGCGTTCTGTCCGCCGACATGGCGACGATGGCGGTGCGGGAGCTTGGCCGCCTGATGCCGATGTTCCTCTGGGTCGCGCCCACCGGTCATATCCGCGCCGCTGGGCCCACCCTGTCGAAGGTCTGCGGCGCCGGGCCGCTGGCCGGGGCGCGGTTCTTCGATGTCTTCGACCTGACCAAGCCCAGCCCCGCCGCGACGATGGAAGACCTCGCCCGCCTGACCGGCCAGCGGCTGCAGGTCCGGCTGCGGCACGGCGCGCGGACGGCGCTGCGCGGCCAGATCGTGCCCCTTGCCGGAGACGAGGGCCTGCTGGTCAACCTCTCATTCGGCATCGCCGTGGCCGAGGCGGTGCGCGACCACCGGCTGACCGACGCCGATTTCGCCACCACCGACCTGACGGTGGAATTGCTCTATCTGACCGAAGCCAAGGCCGCGGTGATGGATGAGCTTGCCGCGCTGAACCGCAGGCTCGACACCGCGCGCAACGCGGCCGAGGCGCGGGCGCTGACCGATGCCCTGACCGGGCTTGCCAATCGCCGGGCGCTCGCCTCCGCGCTGGCAAGGGCCGTCGACGCGGCGGTGCGCGGGCGGCGCGGCTTCGCGCTCCTGCATCTCGACCTCGATTTCTTCAAGGCGGTGAACGACACGCTCGGCCATGCCGCGGGTGATTTCGTGCTGACCAGGGTGGCGGCGGTGCTGCGGGCGGAAACCCGCAAGCAGGACACCGTGGCGCGTGTCGGCGGCGACGAATTCGTGCTGATCCTTCCGGGTCAGGTGGACCCGGCCCAGATCGACGCCGTCGCCCGCCGGATCATCGAGGGGCTGGAGGCGCCGCTTGTCTTCGAGGGGCGGCCCTGCCGGATTTCCGGCTCGATCGGGGCAACGATCTCCTGCCTCTACCCGGTGCCGGAGGCCGAGCGGATGCTGAATGACGCCGACACGGCACTCTATGCCTCCAAGCGGCGGGGCCGCGGCCGCGCGACGATCTACGCCCCCGGCCTGCGCCTGCCCGAAGACAGGCGGGCGCCGGAGCCGCCCTGGCTCGGGGACGAAGACGGCTGAACCGGGGTCTCGCCGCCGGCAGCCCCGCGCCCGGTGCCGCGCCGATGCCGCCCCGGTGCCGCGTTTATCCGGCGGTGCCGGTGCCGGCCCGCTGCCGGCGGCAGGATAGCGACCTTGCCGTCCGCCGTCCTCGCGCGCCCGGTGTGGGGATGACCTATGCGATCTCGGCCTATGTGCGGCGCCCGCCGTCCTCGCGTGGTGTGGGGATGTCGACCAGCATCCTCACCTCTACCGCGCGCAGCATGGCAACGAACACGCCAAGGTCGCGGCGGGAATGACCGCGTGACGAACCGCGCTGCCATCAGCCGATCCTGGTCAGCGCGGCTTCCTTGTGGGCGGCGATGTGATCGGTCCTGTCACTCCTGATCTCGTACTGCGGATCGTCCACCGATGCGCGGTGCCGATGGCCCTTGTAGTCGAAATCGGCATGATGGACCCGGATGATCCGGCCGCTCACCAGCCCCGCCTCGGAATTCCAGCTCACATGGTCGCCAACCGCAAATCTCGCCATCTCGTCCTCCATCAGCGGAAAATGCGCCGCGCCGGAAATGGTTCCGCCGCCGGCGCGCGGAGATGGTGCGCCGACGGGGGGCAGAGCAGAACGGCCGCAAACGCCCGCCCGGTTGGCCCGGCATCGGGCAGCGGGGCAAGTCACCGCCGGACGCCGGCAGCGGCTGGAGGAGGCATCGGCTCACGGCAGATGCACCCTGCCAACGCCGGTTCACAATGGCTTTGTCGGCACAAGCAAGCGTGCTCCACACGACGAGATCCATTTGCACATCGCATTGAACGCATTACGTAAAGCGTGAGCTGTAGTGGGGCCCAGCACCCGTTGGCGGTTGTGGGCCACAAGCAGGATCATGTAGGGATCGATGAGGCAGGAGGCTGCCCTCGGCACCGGCAGAAGCAGAGGTAAAGATGATGACGATGGAGCGTGCGAACGAACCCGGCACTAAGCGATCGAGGCTGGGGCGCCGCGCCGCCAGCGAAGGGTCTCCGGGTGCCGAGGAAATCGCAAAGGCCGCCCTCGACCTCTTTGCCGAGCGCCATTTCTCGCTGGTCACCATCAGGGACATAGGGCGCGCGGCCGGCGTGAACAGCGCGATGATCTACTACTATTTCAAGGACAAGAACGAACTCTTCCGCGCGGCGATCGACAATGCCATCCAGGAGGCCTTCCTCTTGTTCACCAGGCATCGCGAGATGGGCGCCTATGCCGACGCCAACGAGGCCATTCGCGCGTGGTTCGACGTGCACATGATTTTGCACCGGCAACTGCGCAACGTCATCAAGATCGGCATAGACTGCAACTGTTTCAAGGAAGCCCTGCCTGATGTGATGGAGCCGATCCGTCACTTCTACGTAGAGGAGCGGCGGATTCTGCGCGACATCTTCTCCAGGCACGAAAGCACGAAACGGCTGTCCGACATCGAAAGCACGGCGCTGGCGACCCTGATTTCCACCAGCCTTGATGGTATCCTGACCCGCTCCCTGCTTCTCGATGACTTCGACATGGACGAGACGGCCCGCGACTTCGAGCGGTTGATTTCCTGTTTTCTGATGAACCGCTGATCGCGGGTCCACAGGGGCTGCCGACGCGAGACCCGGTGGCAAAAGCCAGTTCGGCTTTGCCGGTCATGCCCTGCGGTGCAAGCGACAGGAGCGTGGCCGGAAGGCCCGCCCACGGGCCGCGCCATGTGTTCCTCCTATCGTCCAACAGCATCTTTCCATGACGCGAATCGCAGCGGACGACCCGGCCGGCGTGATAGCCGGCGCTGCGGTTCGAAAGAGCTGACGCGTCCTAATTAATCAGTTGATTATCTATTTCGATCGAATATGCTCCGGTCAGCGGCCCTTCGTGGAAGCACCCGATCCGGAGGGAAAACGCACCGTACAGGCCGCCTGAAAGACAGGCCAAACAGGAGGTGGAAATGGCTAAGTACATGCTTTCGGACCCGAATTTCAGTGACGGCAAGCGCAAGGAGATCATTGACCAAATCGTCGGGCCATTTCAGGATCGCCCCGGCCTGAAGTTGATCGGCTACGAGCCGGACCCCGATTTTGACCGCCTTCCCGTCGAGGTCCTGGCAAGGCCCGAGGTGTTGCGCGAGGCGCTCCTGGCCGCGGCCGCCAAAGCCTACGAACTGATCGACATGGAAAAGCAGCACGGCCACCATCCCCGCGTCGGTGCCGTGGACACGATCGAGGTCTATCCGGCCAAGGATGTCACCATCGAGGAATGCCGTGAATTCGCCGAGGAACTCGGCAACGAACTGTACAAGCGTCACGGCGTGCCGATCTATTTCACCGGCAGAAACGCGCGCAAGCCCGAGAACACGGGGCTCACCTTCATCCGCAAGGGAAACTACGAGGGTCTTCGTGACGCGGTTCTCGTCGACCCGTCGCGCGCCCCCGACATCGGGCCGGCCAGGCTGCACCCGACGGCGGGCGCGACCATCGTCGGCGCGCTCGAGGAGCATGACGCCTACTTCAACGTGGTCCTCGACACCACCGACATCACCATCGCCCGGAAGCTGGCGAGCGCCGTTCGCGGCCGGACGGGCGGCTTCACCAACATCCAGGGCGTGATCGGCCTGCCGCAGACCCATCGGCGCACCGGCAAGGCCTGCACCATCGTGTCCTGCGAGGTCACCAACCCCCTCAAGACACCGCTTCACCGGATCTACAACCTGCTGAAGGCCGAGGCGGCACGCTATGGCGTGAATGTCATCGCCGGCCAGGTCTGCGGGACGATCGCGGCGGAGGTCCTGGTCCAGACCGCCGAATGGTATCTGCAACTCGAGGCGATCAACGGGCCCTGGGACTACAAGAGTCAGATCCTGGAGAACCACCTCCTTGAACTCGAATCCTGAGCTTTGCAGGTGAAGCCGGGATTCGCCACTTCGATCGCCCCAGCATCCCGGATCGCCGCGCGGGGCAGCGAAAGACGGCATGCAATCCACGATCATGCCGTCTTGCGCATTCCCGACCCGCTCGTGATCGAACCCTGCAGTCACCAGCAGTCGCATGAATGCGCAGAGGCGGACCGTTACGGCCCGTGAATACCGTTTTCCCACCGTTTCGGCGGCGGGTCGGCGGCGGACAGAAGACGAGATGCTGCGGGGCCGCTTCGTTGAACGGCTCGGCCCCGCGTCTGCAGGACGATGAATCGGGAAGGTTCGGATCGACAGGAGTTCGGCAAGGCGATCAAGGCGATCAAGGGAAAGGGAGGTAAACCTTATGGTTGCTACAAATTCAAGTCCCGCGCACGGAACGGCATCAGCATCGCACAAGCCCGAGATGCACCGGGCGGTGAACTGGTGGCAAGTCGTCTTCATCGCACTGGGGGCCTGTGCCCTGGTGATGTTCAGCCTGGGGGGCATCTCCGCCGTTGTCGGCACCATCTCGCCGCTGGTGTGGTTTGTGTCAGCCACAATCGGGCTGCTGGCCACCTTCGTGTATGCCGAAATGGCGGCAATGATGCCGAACAAGTCCGGCGGAACCGCCAACTACGGCGCGACCGCCTGGATCCGGCATGTCAAGGTCGTCGCGCCGATGTCGGTCTGGGGCAACTGGATCGCCTACAGCCCGATCCTTGCCATCGGCGCGGGCCTGGGCGCCGGCTACCTGCTTTCGATCTTTATTCCGCCTGACCACTACCTGAACACCTGGCAACTGACGCTCGTCGATCTGGGCATGTTGAAACCGGGGCTGACGCTCCGTGCCAACGCGCAATTTGTTCTCGGCACCATCATCATGCTGGTCATCTGGACCATTCAGCATGCGGGAATCCTGAGGACGGCATACGTCCAGATCGCGCTGACTGTCGGCGGCCTGCTGCCCCTGGTGCTGGCCTGTTTCCTGCCTCTGGTCGGCGGCAAGGTCACGATGGACAATTTCTCGCCGTTCGTGCCGCTGAACGGGGCATGGGACTTCGAGGGATGGAAGCTGTTTCTTGGCGGATTGTTCGTGGCCGCGTGGTCGGCCTACGCCGCGGAGAATGCGGTCTGCTACATGAGCGAGATGAAGGATCCGGAAGATGGCGGGCCAAAGGCGATCATCTGGACGGGTGTGCTTTGCCTGATCGTGTATTCCGTCGTGCCCTTCGTGTTCCAGGGCGGCCTGGGGACCGAGGGCATGCTGTCCCCCGGCATCGTCACCGGCGAAGGTGTCGGCGCCGCGTTTGCCGGCCTGATCGGCGCTGGCCCCTTTCTCACCAAGCTGCTGGTGGTGATGCTGACCTTCAGCCTTCTCCTCGGGGTGATGACGGCGATGGCCGACTCGGCACGGACGCTCTATCAGGGCGCCCACGACGGGTGGTTTCCGAAATTCCTCGACCATCTCAACGAGCACGGCGTCCCGACCCGGGCGATGTGGGTCGATCTCGCGTTCAACGCGTTTCTCCTGCTCATGTCGGACTACCTCTTTGTGCTCGCCGTTTCAGCGGTCAACTACGTGATCTTTCACACGCTCAACATGAGTTCGGCGTGGATTCACCGCATCGACAATCCGCGCTCCAACCGACCGTATCGCGCGCCGACCGTCATCATGGCCATCGTGGGCTGCCTGTCGTTCGTGAACGCCTTCCTGATCGGCGCCGGCGCCAACTTGTGGGGGGATGGTGTGATTCCCCTGGGCCTGGCGGTCGCGTTTGCCTCCGTGCCGGTGTTCCTTTACAGGCACTATGTCACAGACGGCGGCAAGTTCCCGGATCACATGCTGTCCGACCTGATCCCGCCGGGCGAGACGGAATTGACTCCGACCCGGGCAGGCATCCTTCCCTATCTCGCGCTCGGCGGCATGATTGTCTCGATGTGGGCGGGATATCAAATCTTCTGGGGTTTCTGATCGCGGGTATGTCCGTGGCATTGAAGGTGGAGAGCAGAATGCTGATCAAGAAAACGGTCGAGGAATTCAGTGCCGTCCTGGCCTCCGACGCGCCTGCCCCCGGTGGGGGCAGCGTGGCCGCCCTGTCGGGAGCGCTCGGCGCGGACCTGATAGCGATGGTCTGTGCGCTGAGCATCGGCAAGGAAGGGTTCGAGGAATACCGCGACCATCTGACCGCAGCCGAGGCGAAGGCCCGCACCCTTTCGCAAGGGCTTTTACAGCGGGTAGATCTCGACACCCAGGCCTTCAATGGCGTCATGGCCGCGTTCAAGCTTCCCAAGGCAACCGACGACGAGAAGAAGCTGCGGTCGGCGGCGATCCAGAAGGGCTATCAGGAGGCGATCCAGTCCCCTCTCGACATCGCCCGCGAATGCGTCGAGACCCTGACACTGGCGCAGGCGCTGCTTGGCAGGTCGAACACCAATGCCCTCAGCGATCTTGGCGTGGCGGCCCAGCAAGCCTACGCCGGCCTCGAGGGCGCGATCATGAACGTGAAAATCAACCTTCCATCGATCAAGGATGCCGGATTCATCGCGGAAACGAAGACGCAAACCGCATCGCTGCTTGCTGCGGGCAAGGCGGCAGCAAACGCGGTTCATGCCTATGTCACCGGAAAGCTGGGCTGACAGGGAATCTTCCCTGTTCATCCCATGCCGTCGCAAGGCAATGTGCCCGGCGTCCGGTAGAGACAGGATGCACCCCTCACGGGATCAAGGCGACCACCGGCCGCAGCCCGACGCGGACGAGCGCCGCTACGCCGCGAAACCGGATCAAGTCCTGCGCGCCTGCCGCGCGCCGGAAAAGCTCCGAGAAACCGCCGAGAGCCCGAAATCTCCGACCGTCTTTGAAACGTCAGCAAATAGGAGGGAAACCCCTTGTATTACAGGAATTTAAGGGGGAAATGGCAGCCCGTAGGGGAGTCGAACCCCTCTTCCCAGGTTGAAAACCTGGTGTCCTAACCGATAGACGAACGGGCCGCGCTTGGCGTGGGCGGTGTTTAGGCCAGAGCCCCGTGACTCGCAAGAGGATTTTTTGTGCTTTTCGCGGCCTGTCCGTCAGGCGCGGGCGGCGTCTTCCAGGCGGAGCTGGGGCCTCGCGCGGCCCTGCCAGTGGTTGAGTTCGAGCCGCCCCGCGAGGTGGAGGCGCATCCCGCCGTGGGCCTCGATCATCGGCCCGAGCGGCCCGTCGAAGGCGCCGAAGGCCACCCCCTCGACGGCCGGGCCGAGACCGTCGGAAAAGCCGAAACGCAGGTGGCCCTCGCCGATCCGGCGGCTGTGCGTCACCGTCATGCCGGCGAAGGCGAAGCGGGGGGAGGGGGCACCCTGGCCGAAGGGTCCCGCCCGCTCGATCTCCTCGATGAGGCCGGGGGTCACCGCGCCGGGCATGAGGAGCCCGTCGAGGCGGAGGTCACGCGGGCCCGCCGCGCCGGCGCCCTGGCGGGCGAGGAGGTCGGAGAGCCGCTCCATCGCCGCCTCAAGCCGGTCGCGGGCAACCGTCAGGCCCGCCGCCATCCGGTGCCCGCCGCCCTTGACGAGAAGCCCCTCGGCCGCCAGCCGCTGCACTGCCGCGCCGAGGTCGACGCCCTCGATCGAACGGCCCGAGCCCTTGCCCTCGGCGCCGTCGAGCCCGATCACCACGGCGGGCCGGCCGGTCGCTTCCTTCAGCCGCGCCGCGACGATGCCGACGACGCCGGGGTGCCAGCCCTCGCCGGCGGCCCAGACGAGGGGCGCATCGGTTCCGCGCGCCACGGCCTGGGCCAGTGCCGCCTCGCGCACCCGGGCCTCGATCTCGCGCCGTTCGGCGTTGAGCGCGTCGAGCCTGCCGGCCAGTGCCTCCGCCTCGAAGGCATCGGCCGTGGCGAGAAGCCGCGCCCCGAGGTCGGCCGCGCCGATCCTTCCGCCGGCGTTGACCCGGGGACCGAGCAGGAAGCCGAGGTGATAGGCCGTCGGCGCCCGGTCGAGCCGGGCAATGTCGGAGAGCGCGGTCAGTCCGACCCGCTCGCGCCGCGCCATGACCTTCAGCCCCTGGCGCACCAGCGCCCGGTTGACCCCGGTGAGCGGCGCCACGTCGGCGACGGTGGCCAGCGCCACGAGGTCGAGGAGCGCCATCAGATCCGGCCCGCCCAACCCCTCGGCGCGCAGCAGCCGGTTGGCCTCGACCAGCATCAGGAACACCACCGAAGCGGCGCACAGATGGGAAAGCGCGCCGCTCTCGTCCTGCCGGTTGGGGTTCACCACGGCAAGCGCGGGCGGCAGCGTCTCGGCGCCGAGGTGATGGTCGAGGATCACCACCTCGGCGCCCTGCGCGGCGGCGACCGGCCCGTGGCTCAGCGTGCCGCAATCGACGCAGAGGATCAGCTCGTGGGCGGCGGCGAGCGCGGCCATCGCCGCCTCGTTCGGCCCGTAGCCCTCGTCGATCCGGTCGGGAATATAGATCGTCGCTTCGCGGCCGAAGTGTCTCAGCCAGCAGACGAGTAGGGCGGCAGAGGACCCGCCGTCGACGTCGTAGTCGGCGAAGATCGCGATCCGCTCGCGCCCCTTCAGCGCCCGCACGAACCGCGCCGCCGCCAGGTCCATGTCCTTCAGCGACCGCGGGTCGGGCAGAAGCTCGCGCAATTGCGGCTCGAGAAATCCCCGCGCCTCCGCCGCCGCCACGCCCCGCCCGGCAAGCACGCGGGCCAGCGGCAGGCCGAGGCCCGTCGCCTGCGCGATCGCCTCGGCCTGCCGGTCGGCCTCGGCAGAGGGGCCGGTCCAGCGGCGGCCGGTGGCAGATCGTTCGACGCCGAGAAATGCGGTCATTCCAGCTCCGTTGCCTCGCGCCCCTGCCACCGGGCGCGATCCATTCCTTCTTCGTTGCCGAAATACCCGCGGGGGGCGGGCCCCCCGCCGCGGCGGGTTCAGCGGATCGGGTTGCGGTAGACCATGCGGCGGACCGAGCCGGTTTTCGACCGCATCAGGATCGTCTCGGTCTCGATGAAGTTGGGTTCGCGCCGCACTCCGCGGACGATCGAGCCGTTGGTCACGCCGGTCGCCGCGAAGATCACGTCGCGCGTCACCATCTCGTCGCGCGAATAGATGCGGTTGAGGTCGCGGATCCCGGCCTTCGCGGCGCGGCCGCGCTCGTCGTCGTTGCGGAAGAGAAGCCGGCCCCAGATCTGCCCGCCCATGCACTTCAGCGCCGAGGCGGCCAGCACGCCCTCGGGCGCGCCGCCCGAGCCCATGTACATGTCGATGCCGGTGATCTCGGATTCGGCGCAGTGGATCACCCCGGCGACGTCGCCGTCGGTGATCAGCCGGATCGCGGCGCCGGTCGCGCGGACCTCGGCGATCATCGCCTCGTGCCGGGGCCGCTCGAGGATGCAGACGGTGATGTCGGTCGGCTTGCAGCGCTTGGCGCGGGCCAGTTCGACCACCCGCTCGGTCGGGCTCATGTCGAGGCTGACCACGTCCTTCGCGAGGCCGGGGCCGATGGCGAGCTTGTCCATGTAGACGTCGGGCGCGTGCAGCAGCGTGCCGCGCGGCGCCATCGCGATCACGGTCAGGGCGTTCGGCATGTCCTTCGCCGTCAGCGTGGTGCCTTCGAGCGGGTCGAGCGCGATGTCGACCTCCGGCCCCTGTCCGCTGCCGACCTCCTCGCCGATGTAGAGCATCGGCGCCTCGTCGCGCTCGCCCTCGCCGATCACCACGGTGCCCCGGATGTCGAGCAGGTTGAGCTGGTTGCGCATCGCGTTGACCGCGGCCTGGTCGGCGGCCTTCTCGTCGCCGCGCCCGATCAGGCGGGCCGAGGCATGGGCGGCGGCTTCTGAGACGCGGGCAAGGCCCAGCGAGAGCATGCGGTCGTGGAATTCCTGGGCGTCGGCCATGATCTGTCCCTGATGGGTCTGGGTTCGCCGCATCTAGCCGCGCCGGCCCCCGGGGGGCAAGCCCCGCGCGCCGCCTCAGACCGATTCGATGCGGATCGCCACCGGTTCGCCGACGACGACGCCGGTCGCGGGCAGCCGGCGCACGGCGTGGTCCACCGCCTCGCGCGTGGTCTTGTGGGTGACGATCAGCACCGGGGCGGTGGCGTCGGCATGGCCGTACTGGCGCATCCGGTCGATCGAGATGCCTTCCTCGCCCAGGACCGTCGCCACCTTGGCCAGCGCCCCCGGCTTGTCGGTCAGTTCCATCCTGAGATAGTGCGGTGCGGGCGCGGTGGCCTTCGCCGGCACCGGCTCGGCCAGCGTCGCCGCCGGCTGGCCGAAGGTCGGGATGCGGCAGCCCCGCGCGATCTCCACCACGTCGGACATCACCGCCGAGGCGGTGGGCCCTTCGCCGGCGCCCGGCCCGCGCAGCACGATCTGGCCGACGCTGTCGCCCTCGAGCACGACCATGTTGGTGCCGCCCTGCAACTGGCCGAGGGGGCTGTCGGCCGGCACGAGGCAGGGCGACATGCGCTGTTCGAGGCCCCGGCCCGTCATCTGCGCGACGCCGAGCAGCTTGATGCGGAAACCCATGTCGGCGGCGCGGCGGATGTCGTCGATCGAGATGCGGCCGATCCCCTCAAGCTCCACCGCCTCGAAGGCGACCTTGGTGCCGAAGGCGATCGCCGACAGCAGGCTGAGCTTGTGGCCGGCGTCGATGCCGCCGACGTCGAGGTTGGGGTCAGCTTCCAGGTATCCCAGTTGCCGCGCCTCCTCGAAGACCTCGGCGTAGGGCAGGCCGGCGCTTTCCATCCGCGTCAGGATATAGTTGCAGGTGCCGTTCATCACCCCCATGACACGGCGGATCTCGTTGCCGGCCAGCCCCTCGGTCAGCGCCTTCACCACCGGGATGCCGCCCGCGACGGCGGCCTCGAAGCGGATCACCCGGCCTTTTGCCTCGGCTTCGGCGGCCAACGCATGGCCGTGGTGCGCCAGCATCGCCTTGTTCGCCGTCACCACGTCCTTGCCCGCGGCGATGGCCGCGCGGGTGGCGGCGAGCGCCGCGCCGTCGGCCCCGCCCATGAGTTCGACGAAGACGTCGATGTCCTCGCGCGCCGCCAGCCGGACGGGGTCGTCCTCCCAGCCATAGGCAGAGAGGTCCGCGTCGCGGTTCTTCATCCGGTCGCGGGCCGACACCGCGCTGATCGTGACCGCGCGGCCGGTGCGCCGCGCCAGAAGCTCCGCGTGGCGCTGGACGATCTTCACCGTGCCGATGCCCACCGTGCCGAGGCCGGCGATGCCGAGACGCAGGGGCTGGGGCATGGGGAACTCCGTGATCGCGATGGGCCGGGCGTCACGGGTGTTAGCCCGAGATGCGGCGGCATGCAACGCGCTTGGGACGCGGGGGGTGAGAGCCTGGGAGAAAGCGGCGGCTCAGCCGGAGAGGTCCGCCGACCGGAGCGCCGCCGCCCGTGCGCGCAGCGCCCCGGCCCGCGCGGCGACCGGGGCGGCCGGATCGACCGCCGGCACCGCCGGCACCTCGGCCAGAAGTGCGTCGATCGGCAGAAGCCTTGGCCAGGCCGCCTGCGTCGCGGGTGCGTCCCTCAGCGAGGGGAAGGTGGCGCAGGACGCCAGCGCGGGCAGGAGGCAGACGAGGCCGAGGCGGGCGGCACGCATGAAAGGATCCCTCAGATCGCCCGAGGATAGCCGGCGCCGGGTTGGGCGCAAGGGCAAGCGGAGCAGCGGCACAAAGGAGCGGGGCGGAGCGAGATGGGGCGGAGCAAAGCGGAGCGGGCGGGATTGTATTGAACGCATGTTCAGATAATCTGGGGCGATGGCACGCAAGACCGGATCGCATTCGGAAATCACCGGCCCGCGCATCCGCAGCGCGGCGCGGACGCTTTTCGCCCGCCACGGCTTCGCCGCCGTCTCGATGCGCCAGATCGCCGCGGCGGTGGGGGTGCAGGCGGGCGCGCTCTACCTCTACACGCCCGACAAGGAGACGCTGCTCTTCGACCTCCTGAAGGAGCATATGGACGAGCTGATCGCGGCCTGGGAGGCCGAGCCTGCCGGCGCAGGACCGCTCGCCCGGCTGGAAGCTTTCGTGCGCTTCCATATCCGCCACAACCTCGACCGTTCCGGGGCGGTGTTCCTCTCCTACATGGAACTGCGCAACCTCGGGCCGGCGAACTTCGCCGCGATCGAAGGGCTCAGGCGCGACTACGAGAACCGGCTGGAGACGATCCTGCGCGAGGGGGTGGCGGCCGGCCTCTTCGCCGCGCCCGACACCAAGATCGCCACGCTGGCGATCATCGCCATGCTGACCGGGGTGACGACCTGGTACCGCGAGGGCGGCCGGCTCAGCCGCGAGCGGGTCGGCGACATCTACTGGGACATGGTGCGCAAGGCGGTCGCCGCCTGAGCTGCGGATGCTGTCTGCTCGCCGCGCCGGCCGGACGCCGCCGCGATCACGGCGCCTGGTGGGACCTTCCCGCGGCGATCCCGGTCGCGCGAGGCCCGCCCCGAAGATGCGAAAGGCCCGGGCGCGAGGCCCGGGCCGATTCCGTCCTCCTCCGGTGCGGACGCAGGAGGTCAGCCGCCGGCGTCGATCGTCGAGTCTGTGGTGTCGTCGTCGCTGGTGTTGTCGGACATGTCGACGTCGCTGTCGTAGATGCAGGCCGGCAGCGTGACACCGTCCTTCAGGTCGTATTTCACGCAGGAGGTGAAACGCGGGCGCGTGGTGATGAAGGTGGTGTACCACCTTGCCCTGAGACCGATGTTGAAGATCGGCTCGTAAGCCATGTTGGTCTCGACGAGAATGACGGAATCGCCCGAGGGCATCAGCGGGATGCGGGGCGCATCGTTCTGGATCGTGGAGTCGGTCTGCCCGCCCACGTTGCCGGTCGCGTAGGACCAGGCGATCTCGTAGCGGTCGTCGACGTCGTCCCAGATCACGCTCGACACCCTGACCCAGGTCGGCTTGCGCGAGAAGGTGAGGTAGTCGAACAGCGTGTTCAACCCCTCGATGTAGTCGGAATCGACCGCGTCGTCGGGCTGCACCCGCGAGACCATGTCGGCGATCGTGTAGGCGGCCTTCAGGTTGATGTTCTTCTGCCGGTAGGCGTCGAAGAACTGGAACGATGCGATATACCACCAGATCAGCCAGGTGGAGGCGATCACCCCCTCGACCGGCATCGAGCCACGGCTGTCGCGGGCCCAGTCCAGGGTGCGCAGGCGCAGGCGGGAAAGCATGGACATGTCAGCTCCCTACATCCGGTTCGTTGACGAAGGCGGTGGCGGCGATCAGCGCATAGGCGCCGGTATTGTCGCGCGGCAACTGGAAGCCGAGGCCCGAGGTCGGGAAGATCGGGTCGAACTTGGCGCAGGCGCGGATCAGCATCATGTTGTCGCCGACGCCGGTGTCGAAGGTCGTCACCGGCTTGATTGGTTCGGCGCGGTCGACGCAGATCGGCCCGGCCGACAGCGGCTCCCAGGTCTCGGTGCTGACCGGGCGCAGTTCCACCAAGAGCACGTTCATGCAGTTGGGGATCACCCCGGCACGGTTGCAGACCACGCGCTTGAAGTCGTCGTGGGTGGGGTTCAGCCAGTTGCCGAGCCTCAGGTCGCGCACCGACATGTCCAGGGCGCGTTCCAGCATGACGTGGCGCAGCATCAGCGTGCCCATCTCGAGCGAGGACATGACGAGCAGCAGGAAGAACGGCAGGAAGATGATGAAGGGGATCGTCGCCGTCCCGTCCTCCTGGCGAGCCAGGCCTCGGACCCCGGCCCGCAGTCTGTTCATGAGCCAGGCCATTTCAGTGCGTCAGCCTCAGCTTGTTGATGGAGTTCACGATGCCCGAGAAGGCGTCGTTGATGTCGAGCCCCTCCACCGCGTAGTAGCCGGCGTTCTGGCAGGCCGAGAGCAGGTTCTGCCCGCCCCGCGGCGCCTCGAAGGCGATGGTGTAGAGCCGGATCCCTTGCGCCTTGGCGGCGTTGCAGATGTCCAGCGTCATGCTGTCCTTGGCGCTGCCGATATAGGTGTTGGCCGTGGGGTTGGACGCGTTGGGCCGCCAGGCGTTCCGCTTCGTCGAGCTGCCGTAGGCTCCGTAGATGATGTTGTCGGAGAAGTAGAAGATCGACATGTCATGCCACACGTCCGGCCAGCTCATCGGCACCGAGGTGGGCGAGCTGACATAGCCCGGATCCTTGGTCGTCGTGGTCGTGCACTTGCCCTTCTTGTCGCAGGTGGTCGTGCTGGTCGACCCGTCGCCCCAGGCCGCGTTGCGCCAGATGTCCTGCGCAAAGATGTAGTATTGATGCTTCGTGCTGTCCCACAGCGAATACTGGTCGATCGACCAGTTGTCCGACGAGGTGCCGTTGGTGCGGTACCAGGGGTTGCGCACCAGCAGGCTCTGGCCCTCGTCGTAGTAGTTCGCCGAGGTCGTGTTGTTGCGCAGCCGGTATTCGGTGGTGTTCTCGCCGTCGGTCATCAGCACGATGATCTTCAGTGCGTCGTTGTCGTTGAACGCATAGGGGCGGTCGGCGAAGGTCGAGGGCAGGTCGCCGTCGGCGATCATCCCGTCCACCACCGGCTGCATCGACGGGTCGAGCAGGGCGGCGCCCCATTTCATGCCGATGTCGATCGAGGTGTTGCCCTCGGCGGTGAGGTTGTCGATGTAGCTCTTGAGCTGGGTGCGATTGCCGGAGAAGGGCAGGATATGCCGTTCCGGTTCCGCCGGGCAGTTGGTCAGCGACGGCGGGCTCGCCTTGTAGAACGGGTCGAAGTGGCCGTTGCGCTGGTAGATGCGGTCGGCGGCGCCGAAGCCGAACGACATCGCCGTCGTCTTGAAGTCGTTCTTCGCGGTCTCGAACTCGATGCAGGTCGAGGTGGTGTGCTCGGCGGTGATGTTGAAGTAGCTCGCCAGGTCGTCGCTGATCGAGGTCTGCGTCGCGTAGGGGATGATCGAGATCGAGACCTTGTCCTCCTCGGCGGAGTCGAAGATCTGGTCGACGAAGCTCTTGGCCGCCGGCTTGAGGTTCTTCAGCCGGTTGTTGGAGTTCATCGAGCCGGAGACGTCGAGGATCAGCGAGATCTCGATCTGGCCCACGCTTTCCTCGGCGGTCGAGGCGGCCGGCGTCGACAGTTTCTTGACGCCGACGAGCGCCATGAACCAGGTCGGCATCTCCTCGGAGACCTTGATCTCGACCTTGCGGTAGTCGCTCAGCGAGCCCTGGGTGACGATGATGTTGCTGTCCGCGGGCGGGGTCAGGCCGGCCTTGGCGAAGTAGTCCTTGACCACGTCCTTCGGGTCGAGCTTCTGCTGGAGGTCGGCCGCGGCCAGCGAGGCGCGGTCGATGGTGTTCTGCAAGGTCGTGCGCCGCTCCTCGAACCGCATCAGGTCGAGCGAGACACCGGCCAAAAGGAGCATCATCACGAAGGCGAAAAGCCCGAAGATGATGAGCGAGCCCTCTTCCTCGCGCCGGAACCGGCCGAGTGCGGCCCTTGCCCGGCCGATGGCAGCGGACCGGACCGAAGCCATGAAAACGGACGTGGGGGCAATCTTCATCATAACCAACCCTTTCCCCAGGACGACATCCTTGCAGCGCAGAGCAGACCGAGCGCGGCATCGGTTCTCGGAGTCTCTTGCGGCAAAACTGCGGTCCGACTTGCGGCAAAATTGAGGCAGGGCAAATTCGCGGGGGGAATTGACGCCGGGCCATGCACACGCTGGGGGTCCGTTGCCTGACTGTGCAGGCGGCCGGAACAATGCCGCGGCGGTGATTCTGCCACAGCCACCCGAGTCCCCCAGCGACGCCGTGCGGCCGGGCCGCTCCGGGTTGCCTTTCCGATGCCGTCTGCTAACAGAGCGGAGGAGAGCATCATCAACGCCCCGTCCGTCGGACCGACGGGCGCCGGCATTTCGGCCGCAAGGCCGGACGGGCCTGCCAAGGAGGAACCCAATGGCCACCACCGGTGAACCGAGCTTTCGCCAATCCGTCGATCTGATGTTCAACCGCGCCGCGCGGCTGATGGACCTCAGCCCCGGCCTCGAGGAGAAGATCCGGGTCTGCAACTCGACCTACACGGTGCGCTTCGGCGTGCGCCTGCGCGGCAAGATCGAGACCTTCACAGGCTACCGCTCGGTCCATTCCGAGCATATGGAGCCAGTCAAGGGCGGCATCCGCTACGACATGGCGGTGAACCAGGACGAGGTCGAGGCGCTGGCGGCGCTGATGACCTACAAGTGCGCACTTGTCGAGGCGCCCTTCGGCGGTTCCAAGGGCGGGCTCTGCGTCGATCCGCGGCAGTGGGACGAGCACGAACTGGAACAGATCACCCGCCGCTTCGCCTACGAGCTGATCAAGCGCGACCTGATCCATCCCGCGCAGAACGTGCCCGCCCCCGACATGGGCACGGGGGAACGCGAGATGGCCTGGATCGCCGACCAGTTCGCCCGCATGAACACCACCGAGATCAACGCCAAGGCCTGCGTCACCGGCAAGCCCCCGCATGCCGGCGGCATCCAGGGCCGGGTCGAGGCGACCGGGCGCGGGGTGCAGTTCGCCCTGCGCGAATTCTTCCGCCACAAGGAGGACGCGGCGCTGGCGCGGCTGTCGGGCGATCTCGGCGGCAAGCGCATCGTGGTGCAGGGGCTCGGCAACGTCGGCTATCACGCGGCGAAGTTCCTGTCGGAGGACGATGGTGCCATCATCACGGCGATCATCGAACGCGACGGCGCGCTTGTCGACGACAAGGGCCTGAAGGTCGAGGAGGTGCGCCAGTGGATCCGCAAGCACGGCACCGTCAAGGGCTACCCCGAGGGGACCTTCGTCGAGGACGGTGCCAGCGTTCTGGAGAAGGACTGCGACATCCTCATCCCCGCGGCGATGGAGGGGGTGATCCACAAGGGCAACGCCGACCGGATCAGGGCGCATCTGATCATCGAGGCGGCGAACGGCCCGATCACCTTCGGCGCCGACGAGACCCTGCGCAAGAAGGGCGTCCTCATCATCCCCGACATGTATGCCAACGCCGGCGGCGTGACGGTCTCCTATTTCGAATGGGTCAAGAACCTTTCCCACATCCGCTTCGGCCGGATGCAGCGCCGCGCCGAGGAATCGCGGTCGCGGCTTCTCGTCGAGGAGCTTGAGCGGCTGAGTTCCGACAAGGGCCTCGGCTGGACGCTTGCCACGGACTTCAAGGAGAAGTTCCTGCAAGGCTCCGACGAGCTGATGCTGGTGCGCTCCGGCCTCGACGACACGATGCGCACCGCCTACCAGTCGATGCGCGAGGTCTGGCACAGCCGCAACGATGTCGAGGACCTGCGCGTCGCGGCCTATATCGTGGCGATCGGCCGGGTCGCGGCGACCTACCGGTCCAAGGGGCTCTGAGCGCCCCCCGAGAACCGGGGCGGCCGGGCCACGGCGCGGCCGCCCCATCCCGCCGAGAGGGAGACGCCTGCCCATGACCGCGATCGACGATCTGCCGCTCCGGCTGCTGAAGGTGTCGACGGATGCCGACGGCATTGCCACCGTCACCCTAAACCGCCCCGAAAAGCGCAACGCACTGAACGCGGCCACGGTGGAGGAGCTGGTCACGCTCTTCTCCGCCATCCCGCGCGCCGGCATCCGCGCCGTGGTGCTGAGGGCCGAGGGCGCGCATTTCTGCGCCGGGCTCGATCTGGTCGAGCATCTCAACGCCGACCGGACCCCGGCCGAATTCATGCAGATCTGCCTGCGCTGGCACGAGGCCTTCAACAAGATGGAATATTCCGGCGTGCCGATCATCGCCGCGCTAAAGGGCGCGGTCGTCGGCGGCGGGCTGGAGCTTGCCTCGGCCGTGCACATCCGGGTGGCCGACCACGGCACCTATTTCGCCCTGCCGGAAGGCCAGCGCGGCCTTTTCACCGGCGGCGGTGCGACGATCCGGGTCGCCGACCTCGTCGGCAAGGCGCGGATGATCGACATGATGCTGACCGGTCGCATCTACCGGGGAGAGGAGGCGGTCTCGGTCGGCCTTTGCCAGTATCTCGTGGACGACAGCGAGGCCAGGGCGATGGAGCTGGCGCGCGCCGTCGCGGCCAACACGCCGCTCGCCAACTTCGCGGTCTGCTCGGCGATCAGCCACATGCAGAATATGTCGGCCCTCGACGCGGCCTATGCCGAGTCGATGGTGGCGGGGATCGTCAACACCCAGCCGGCGGCGAAGGGCAGGCTCGCCGCCTTTGCCGACAAGACCGGCGCAAGGGTGCGCCCCGACTGACGCTTTCGCCTTGCGGACGCCATCGCTTTCCGCCTTTCTGGCCGGGGAAGGGATGGGACGATGACCCCGCTGCGCGGCATCTTCTTGAAAGTCGCCTCGGTCGCCGTCTTCATGGCGATGGCGGGCCTGATCAAGGCGGCCTCGGATGCGGTGCCGCCGGGGCAGGCGGTGTTCTTCCGCTCCACCTTCGCGGTGCCGGTGATCCTCGTCTGGCTCGTCGCCACGCGCGGCCTGGGCGTGGGGCTTGCCACGCGCAATCCCCTCGGCCACTTCTGGCGCGGGCTCATGGGCACGGCGGCGATGGGCTTCGGTTTTGCGGGGCTGGGCCTGCTTCCCCTGCCCGAGGTCACCGCGATCGGCTACGCCGCGCCGCTCCTGACCGTGGTCTTCGCGGCGATGTTTCTGGGGGAAACCGTGCGGGCCTTCCGCATCTTCGCGGTGGCACTCGGAATGGCCGGGGTGCTGATCGTGCTGTCGCCAAGGCTCACCGCGCTCAGGTCCGGCCAGATCGGGGCCGAGGAGGCGCTGGGCGCGATTGTCGTCCTCGTCGGCGCGGTCTTCGCCGCGCTCGCCCAGGTTTTCGTCCGCCGCCTCGTCGACGAGGAGAGGACATCGGCCATCGTCTTCTACTTCTCGGTCAACTCGGCGCTTGTCTCGCTCATCACGCTGCCCTTCGGCTGGGCGGTGCCGGACGCCGGGACCGCCGCGATGCTGGTCACGGCGGGACTACTCGGCGGGGTGGGGCAGGTGCTGCTCACCTCCTCCTACCGCCACGCCGATGCCTCGGTGATCGCGCCTTTCGAATATGCCTCGATGCTGATGGCGATCGCCGTCGGCTATCTCGTCTTCGGCGAGGTGCCGGGCAGACCCGTGCTGGCGGGGGCGACGCTGGTCGTGGTCGCGGGCATCCTCATCATCTGGCGCGAGGGAAGGCTCGGCCTCGACCGCGAACGCCAGCGCAAGTCGATGACCCCGCAGGGGTGAGGCGGGGCGAAAACTCTCCGGTGGAGAGTTTCCCCGGCGAACGCACGCCGCCGAGCGGCGGGCCGGGAGGGGTGCGGCCCGGTCCGCAAGTGGAGCGGGGCAGGCGGGTCGGGCGCGCCCTTACCCCGCCGTATCGAGCCAGATCGTCACCGGCCCCTGGTTAACCAGCGCCACATCCATGTCGGCGCCGAACGCGCCGGTCTCGACCCGGATGCCCTCGGCCCGCAGCCGCCCGGCGAAGTATTCGTAGAGCCGTTCGCCCTCGGCCGGCGGCGCCGCGGCGGAAAACCCCGGCCGGTTGCCGCGCGAGGTGTCGGCGGCAAGCGTGAACTGGCTGACCACCAGCGCCGCGCCGCCGGTGTCGAGCAGCGCCCGGTTCATCTTGCCGGCCTCGTCGCGGAAAATGCGCAGCCGGGCGATCTTGCGGGCGAGCGCCTCGGCCTCGCCCTCGCCGTCGCCTTCCATCGCGCAGACGAGAATCAGCAGCCCCTCGCCGATCTCGCCGGTGATCCGGCCGGCCACGGTGACGCTGGCCTCGCGGGCCCGCTGGACAAGCGCACGCATCAGCAAAGCTCCTTCGCCCAGGGCGGGTTGGCGCCCGCGCGGGAAACCGTGACCGCCGCCGCCCGGACGGCGAGCGTGAGGGCCCCGCGCAGGGCATCTTCCGACAGCGCCGCCACGGCCGCCCTGGTCAGCGCACCCGCGCCGTGCAGCGCGGCAAGGACGCCTGCGTTGAACGTGTCGCCCGCGCCCACGGTATCGACGACCTCGACCCGCCGCGCCGGCACGAAGACCGAGCGCGCCGCGGTGAAGGCGTGCGCCCCTGCCGCGCCTTCGGTCACGAAGACGACCTTCGGCCCCTTCGCGAGCACCGCCTCGGCGCCGCCCGTGATGCCGCGGCGGCCCTCCAGCCAGCGCAGGTCCTCGTCCGACAGCTTGACGATGTCGGCAAGCGCGATCATCCGGGCGATCCGCGCCCGGTAGGCAGGCTCGTCGGCGATGAACGAAGGGCGGATGTTGGGGTCGAGCATCATCACCCGGCCCGATCCCGCCTCGCGTTCCATCAGCGCCTGATAGGCGGCCCCCGACGGCTCCACCATCAGGCTGATGCCGCCGAAGAAAAGCGCCTCCACCGTCTCGGGCAGCGCCGGCAGGTCGGCCGCGCGGATCATGCGCCCGGCGGTCCCCTCGTCGTAGAAGGCATAGCGCGCCTGGCCGTCCTCCAGCGTCACGAAGGCGAGCGTGGTCGGGCGGGCGGAGCGGAGGCAGAGCGCGGCATCGACACCCGAGGCAGCGAGCGCACCGGCCAGCATCTGCCCGAAGAGGTCGGTGGAAAGCCCCGAGAGCAAGCCCGCGGGCGCGCCGAGCCGGCCGAGCGCCACGGCGGTGTTGAACACCGCGCCGCCTGGGTAGGGGACGAAGGCGTCTTCGCCCTCCGCCGTCCGCCGCGGCAGCATGTCGATCAGCGCCTCGCCGCAACTCAGGATCATCGGCCCCTCCGTTAGCGTAAACGGCACCCCCTTAGCCGAGCCGGGACTTTCCCGCAACGGCCAAGCGCCGGCTGACGCCGGTCATGGACGACTCACCGGACAAGCGGCAGGCTGTCCCGGTCCCGCCGGGCGTTCCGCCTGCCCGCCGATGCCGATCCCGCCCGGGTCAGCGCCGACCTCAAGGACGGCGTCCTGACGCTGCTGGTCGGTCGCGCGGCGCCTGAGGTGGCGACGGCGCGCAAGGTGCCGATCGGCAAGGGGTGACCCTCAGTAGGACTGGAACTCGATCCAGCCCTGTTCCTCGGCGTATTGCGCGCCGATGACGACTGCCGCGGCGAGGATCGCGCCGAAGATGATGGCCGCCGCGATCTTCCAGGCCGACCACGGCCGTTCACCCTTCACCTGCCCGGTCTGGCCGTTGACGACGAAGCGGTAGCTCCGGCCGCGGTAGCGGTAGGCGGCGGACCAGACCGGCAGCAGGATGTGCTTGAAGGTGACGGCCGAGACCTGGGTTTCGATCGCATGGATCTCCTGGCGGTCGCCGCCGATGTCGAAGCGCACGTCGCGCTCGATCATCCGGTCCATGTAGCCGCGCGCCTCGGCCATCCCCTCCTCGAGCCCGACGGTGTAGCCCTCGGCGCGGAAGCCGGCGAGAAACTCCGGCGCATAGGGCTCGAGCCGGGTCAGGTCCCAGGGCTCCAGCGCCTGGGTGTAGCCCTGCGGCAGCGACCGCGAGGCCAGCACCAGCACGTCGTCGAAGAACCGCGCGACCCGGCCCGCGACCGGGGTCCAGCGGATGCGCGCCACCTGACGGTCCTGCCAGTGGATGCGGCCTTGCGCATCACGCACCTGCACGCGCTGGGTTTCATAGTAGACCGTGCCGCGGCGGCCGGTGTAGCTCGACCGTGTGTCGGCGTCGAAGGTCCAGTAGGGAACATAGATCCCCTCCATCGCCCGGCCCTTGCGGGCGTAGTCCTGAAGGCCCGAGGGCGCGAACCAGAGCGCGCCGAGCCAGTCGGTCATCGCCCTGCGCGCCTCCGGCCCGGTCAGGACGAAGGGGGCTACGCCCTTGGGCTTGATGTGCCGGCTCGCCCCGGTGTCCGCAACCACCGGGGTGGCGCAGAACGGGCATTCGGTGGCGTGGACTGCGGGGTCGAACTGCACCTCGGCGCCGCAGTTGGGGCATTTCGAATAGCGCGCGACCTCCACCTCGGTGTCGGGCAGCGCGGCTTCCAGCCCCCTGCGGAAGTCGGTCTCGGGGACCGGCCGGTGGTGCGGCCCGGCGGAACCCACCGGCTCGGCGTGTCCGCAATGGTCGCAGATGAGCCGCGCCTCGCCGGGGCTGAAACGCAGCTCGGCCCCGCATTGCGGGCAGGGAAAACGGTGTTCCTCGGCGGGCGTCATCGGACGCGCCGTCAGCTCCCCGCGGGCGTCGCGGGCGGCGGCGGCGGCATCACCGTGAAGAGCTGGGCCAGTTCGGCGATCTCGCCCGCCGGCTTCCAGCCGTCCTGCCCCGGCGCCCAGACCAGCGTGTCGCGGGTGAAGCTGCCGTCGGACACCAGCCGGCCGAGATGGCCGCGGCCGTAGGGCCCCTCGACCGCGCCCGACCGCGCGAGGTGCCAGACCTTCTCCACCGGCGGCGGGGGCGGCGGAACCTGGGCCGCCGTGCCGGGCGCCGCGCCCCACGGGCCGATCTGGCTGCCCATCGCCATGCCGATGCCGGCGCCCATCCCCGCACCCATGCCCGCGCCCATCACCGAGCCCGCCGCGCCGTCGCCGCGCCCAAGCGCCTCGGCCGCCGAATACTGCATGTAGCGGCCAAGATCGCCGACGATCCCCATCGAGGTCCGCTTGTCGAGCGCCGCCTCAACAGGCTCCGGCAAGCTGATGTTCTCGATGTAGAATTCCGGAATCTCCAGGCCGTAGGCCGCGATCGAGGGCGCGATCGCGCGGGCGACGATCTTGCCGAGGTCGGCGGTGTTCGCCGCCATGTCGAGCACGGGGATGCCCGAGGATGCGATCACCCGGGAAAACTCCTGCACGATGATGTTGCGGATCTGGAAGCTGATCTCGTCGGCGGTGAATTCCCCATCGGTTCCAACGATCTGCGAGAGGAACTTCGCAGAATCACCGACCCGCATCACATAGGTGCCGTAGGCCCTGAGCCGCACCGGACCGAATTCCGGGTCGCGGGCGATGATCGGATTCTTCGTGCCCCATTTCTGGTCGGTGAAGCGGGTGGTGTTGACGAAGTAGATCTCCGACTTGAACGGCGACTGAAAGCCGTGGTCCCAGTGCTGGAGCGTGGTCAGCACCGGCATGTTGTTGGTTTCCAGCATGTAGAGACCGGGGGTGAACACATCGGCGATCTGGCCCTCGTGGACGAAGACCGCCGCCTGTCCCTCGCGCACGGTCAGCTTGGCGCCGTACTTGATTGCATGGCCCTCGCGTTCGAACCGCCAGACCATCGTGTCGCGCGTGTCGTCAACCCAGTGGATGACGTCGATGAACTCGCCGGTGAGAAAGTCGAGAATACCCATAGGTCACCTCCTGTCGTCAGCTCTCGCCGCCCATCAGCTCCGCCGCCATCGCCTCGACGACCGGCCGTGCCTCGGCCAGCGTCATGCCGGGCCTCAGCCGCGGGTCGTAGAGCATCTTCAGCATCATCTCGTCCTGCTTCGTCAGCAGTGCGA
Source organism: Albidovulum sp. (assembly GCA_030837825.1). Lineage (GTDB taxonomy): Bacteria > Pseudomonadota > Alphaproteobacteria > Rhodobacterales > Rhodobacteraceae > Albidovulum. The sequence goes on along the minus strand of JAUQYB010000120.1, from coordinate 4,780 downwards.
ATTCCTCGGTGTCGTTGAAGATCGAGGGCCGAGCACGCGGCCAGTCGTTCACCAGGCCGAGGCTCTGCGCAAGCTCCTCGTGGATGCAGGCCAGCCGCAGCCGTTCCGGCAGCTCGCCCCGGATCACCGTCAGCGCGCGGGTATAGACCGCGCTGTGGCCGGTGGTGAAGGAAAACACCGTGCAGTAGGTCTCCGGCGCCATCCGGGTCACCGACTCGATCGCCGCGGTGCCGATGCCGGGGGCGAGCGCGGCGAGGCGCGGGGCCGCGGCCAGCCGCTCGTCCGCATTCAGGACAAGCACGGTGTGATTCGCCCGCCACGCCGTCATCCGCATCGGCAGCCCAGTCAGCCGCGACAGCCGGGCGACATGGCCCGCAACCGCGGCACGATCGGTGGCGCGCTGGGCGGCGGGGACCGAGGCGCCGAATTCCACGGTCACCCGCACCGGATCGGTCCAGCGGTGCAGCCGGTTCTCCACCGCCTCCGGCACCAGCCGGCCGCCGCGTTCGGAAAACTCGTCGTAGAAGGCGATGCGGATGAAGTTCTCGGCCAGGTCGCGGGCGGTATAGGGCGCATCCGCGCCGCCGCCATCGGCCCTAAGCAGATCCTGTGCGAGGTAGTTGGCCTCGACCCGAGCGTAATAGGCGCGCGCGGCGAGCGTCGCGGCGCCCGGTTCGGCCACCGGAGGCTCCGGCGGCGCCACGTCGCGCGGGGGCGCGGGCGGAACGGCGGGGCCGAGCCCTGCCGGTTCGCACGCCGCCAGCGCCGCCAGGAGGAGCGGCGCGAGGAGAAGCCGCGAGGCGGGGCCGGGGCGCATGATCTCAGACGCTGGTCCCGACATTGGCGCCGGTGCCCGTTGCCCTTGCCCGCGCCGCCGCAAGCGCGTCGCGCAACTCCGCCTCCATCTTCTTCAGGTCGGCCTCGGCCGCCGCGCGCTTGCGCTTGCCCTCGTCGGCGATCCGCAAGGAGTCCTCGATCGTGCCGATCAGCTCGGCGTTGGCGGCTTTCACCGCCTCGATGTCGAAGACCCCGCGCTCCATCTCTGTCCGAACGATTTCATTGGCTTGACGAAGGTTCTTCGCGTTGGCTGTCAGCAGTTCGTTGGTCAGGTCGCTGGCCTCGCGCACCGCCGTCGCGGCCTCGGACGAGCGCTGGATCGTCACCGCCTGGGCAAGCTGCGTCTCCCACAGCGGCACCGTGTTGACGAGGGTGGAGTTGATCTTGGTCACCAGGCTCTTGTCGTTCTCCTGCACCAGCCGGATCGAGGGCAGCGACTGCATCGTCACCTGCCGGGTGAGCTTCAGGTCGTGCACCCGCCGTTCCAGGTCGTCGCGGGCCGAGCGCAGGTCGCGCAGCTCCTGCGCCGCCATCACCTTGCGATCCTCGGCCGCGGCATCGACGGCCGCCACCCTTGCAGGGATCTCCGTCGCGTCCAGGCCGGCAAGCTTCGCCTCGCCCGCGGCGATATAAAGCGCAAGTTCGTCGTAGAAGTTCAGCGTCTTGTCATAAAGCACGTCCAGCGACTTGATGTCCTTGAGCAACTTGTGCTCGTGTCCGAGAAGGTCGCCGGTGATCTTGTCGATCTGTCCTTGCACCTGTTCGAACCGGGCAAGGAAGTTCGCGAAGGGCGCGGTGCGGCCGAGAAGCCGTTCCCACCACGACAGCCTGCGCCGCACGTCAAGCTCCGAGACCGAGAAGCCGCGGATCGTGGTGACGATCTCGCGGAGCGAATCCCCGGCGGGGCCGACGTCCTTGTTGCGCACGTCGGCCAGCATCGCCTGGCTGATCTGCTGCAACTCTGCCTGCGCGGCCGAGCCGAAGTTGACGATCGAGCCGGTGTCGGTCATGTCAAGCTCGGCGATGCGCCTGCGGATTTCCCCGGCGAGCGGCGCGGGTGCCTTGTCGAGTGGCACCACCTCGGCCGCAGGTTCCGGCAGCACGGCGGCGGTCACCTCCTCGACGGCGGCAAGGGTGCGGGCGGCATCTTCACGGACGCTGGACATGGTCACTCTCCACAGTGGCTGGGGCTGGGTCGGCAAGGCGCACGCCCTCGCGCTTCAGTCGGTCGCGCAGGACGCCGATCTCGATGTCGAGGTCGGTGCGGTTGTCCTCCAGAAGGGCGGTGGTGCGGCGGGCGAAATTGGTCTCGAGATCGTCGAGAAGCGCCTCGTAGTCGGCGCGGGCGCCGGGATCGTGGGTCTTGGCCCAAAGGTCGGCGAACTTGATCGTCGCATCGCGCGCGCCCATGAGGTAGACGCCGAGCCAGCGGCGCGCGGCGGTCAGGTCGCGCGGGTCTTCCTCGACGGTGCGGAAAAGGGCGCGCGCGGTGACGGCGAAGCGTTCGACGCGGGCGACGATCATCCGGTCGCGGGTGCGCTCCGCGGCCAGGTGCATCTCGGACAGGTAGCCTTCGCCTTCAGCGACGATGCGCGCCACGCGGTCCTGCTGGAACGGGTCAATTCCGGCCATGCCCTTGTCGCGCAGGGGATCGGAGCCGAAGGCGAGGTGATGCAGCGCCGCCCCGACCAGGCTGAGGAGAAGGGGGCTGACAAGGTCCGTCCCGCCCCAGGCGCCGAGGAAGAGGCCCGCCGCGGTCAGCGCCGTGCCGGCGATCTTGCGCGGGAAGGCGGGGCGGCGGGCGGTGGAGCGGGCGGCAAAGGCTTCGGCGGCACGCACGCCTTCGCGCGTCAGCCAGGCGGCGGCGACGAGAAGGCCGAAGGCCGCGAGGTTGCGGGCAAGACCCGTGGGCTCCTGGAAGAAGGCCTTGAGCGCGAAGGGAAGCGCCACGGCATAAAGCCAGCCGGTGCGGCGCTCCGCCCGGCTCGGCCCGGCGGGCCGCGGCGGCGGGGCCGCATCGGCGCCATGCGGCGCGGGGCTGAACCTGCCGCCGAACCTCTCGGCCATCATGCCCCCCCGGTCAGCGCGACATAGAGCGTCAACGCCAGAAGGAGATTGAAGGCCAGCCGCTGCAACCCGGATTCCGTCATCCGATACCCCCGACACCACGCGAAACAGACTGGCACGGCGCGGGCGGAATGTCCAAGACCTGAAAACGGTTCCTGCCGCATCCTGCGGCGGGAAAACGCGCGTGACGTGACGGCAGGGGCCTCAGCTGCGACCGCGCGGCTTCGGGCCGGGCCTGCCACCGTGCTTGGGGCCGGAGTTGGGGCCGGACTTGGGGCCGGATTTCCCGCCAGGCCCGGGGCCGGGCTTGGAACCCGGTCTGGGGCCCGGTTTCGGCCCGCGCGGCCCTTCGTGCCGGTCGCTGCGCGTCCCGGCCGGGCCCGATCCCGGTGGCGCGGCCCGCGGCTTGAACGGGCGCCGGTCCTCGCGGCCGCCCCTGTCGCCGCCTCGGTCACCGGGGGGGTCGTCGCGTTCGGGGCGCGGGCCGCGCGCCCGGAACGCCTGCCCGCCATCGGCGCTTCCTGCCGCCGCCTTGCGCGGCGGCCGGGCTTCGTCCGCGTCGCGCGGTGTGCGCGGCTTGAACGGCCGCTCGCCGGAACCCTTGCGCGGCGGCCGGGACTCATCCTCCCCTCGCGGAGCCCGAGGCTTGAACGGCCGCTCGCCGGCGCCTTTGCGCGGCGGCCGGGAAGCATCCTCCCCTCGCGGAGCCCGAGGCTTGAACGGCCGCTCGCCGGAACCCTTGCGCGGCGGGCGGGAGTCGTCCTCCCCTCGCGCGGCCCGGGGCTTGAACGGCCGCTCGCCGGAACCCTTGCGCGGCGGCCGGGATGCCTCGCCGTGTCGGGAGCGGGGCGGCCGGTCGCCGGTCTCCTCCTCGATCAGCGGACGCGGCCGCGGTGCGTCCTTGCCGGCGAAGCGGCTGCCGGCGCGGAGCGGGCGATCCTCGCCCAGCGGCCGGGGCTTCGGCGCGCGGCCCTTGCCGGGCGCGGCCCCGCCGGCGCGGGGCTTGCGGGGCGCCTGTCCCGCGCCGGAGCGGGCGGCCCCGGCTTCGGCGTCCCCGGTGCTGCCAAGCTGGTCGCGCAGCACCCTTTGCTTCACCTCCACAACGTCGCCCGGCTTCATCGTGTTCAGCCGGAACGGGCCATAGCTGACCCGGATCAGCCGGTTCACCACCAGCCCGACCTCGGCCATCGCCCGGCGCACCTCGCGGTTCCGGCCCTCGCGGATGCCCACGGTCAGCCAGGCATTCGCCCCCTGCTGCTTGTCGAGCGTGACCTCCATCGGCTGGAAATCCTCGCCCTCGATGGTGATGCCGCGGCGCAGGGGATCGAAGGTCGCCTCGTTCGGCCGGCCGTTCACCCGCACCCGGTATTTCCTCAGCCATCCGGTCGACGGAAGCTCCAGCCGCCGCTTCAGCTCGCCGTCGTTGGTCAGAAGCAGCAGCCCCTCGGAATTGAGGTCGAGCCGGCCCACGCTCATCACCCGCGGCATCCCCTCGGGCATCGTGTCAAAGACGGTCTGTCGTCCCTTCTCGTCCTTCGCCGAGGTGACGAGGCCCACCGGCTTGTAGTAGAGCCAGAGCCGCGCCGGCTGCGGTGCGTCGATCGGCTTGCCGTCGAGCGTGACCTTGTCGGACGGCATCACGTCGAGCGCGGGGCTTGTGGTCACGGTGCCGTTCACCGCGACGCGGCCGGCGAGGATCATCTTCTCGGCATCCCGGCGCGAGGCGACGCCGGCCCGGGCCATCACCTTGGCGATGCGTTCGCCCGTTGCGGTCTCGTCGGTCATGGTCCTGGCCCCCGGCTGGCTGAAGCGACTCCTCTAGCGCCAATCGCGCCACGGGGGAAGCGCTTGCGCAAGCGCGGATGGCGCGGCAAGA
>JAUQYB010000119.1 GCA_030837825.1 Albidovulum sp. | reverse complement strand
CGGCCTTGACGCGCACGAGGGCGACCCGTTCAAGGGCTTCCGGGTGACGACGCCCGGCTTCGCCCGCATCGCCCGCCGGATCGCCGCGACCGGGCTTCCCGCGGTGATCGTGCAGGAGGGCGGCTATCTCCAGCCGGCGCTCGGGGAAAACCTGACGAGCTTCCTCGGGGGCTTCGGCGGATAGGAGCGCGAGGGGCGGCGGGAGCAGTCGCGCCCCGGCTCGACTTGACACCGGCGTTGATCAACCACTAGCGTTTCTCATTGGATTTGACTTGCTGTGAGGTTGTGCGGTTGCGGAGCGCGTTCATCGGCCCGGCTTTACGCCGATGGAACGGACTCCAGACTTGCCTCGCGGTCGTTCTTGCGAGCCTGGCGGCGTTGCCCGGACCCGCGCAGGCGGAGGGACTCCACGCGGCGCGGGGTAAACTTGAGCCGCTCGAGAGCTTCCGGGACTGCGACCTCTGTCCCGAGATGATCGTCGTGCCGCCCGGCTCCTTCATGATGGGCGCGATCCCGGGGAGTCGCGCAATCCGTTCGATATTTATGGCCCTGTCGATCAGAAGGGCAAGGTGCCCCGGGTGCGCGGCCCCGACGAGATCAACATCATCCCCAATGAGCATCCGCGCCACCGGGTCGACATGGACATCCCCTATGCGATCGCCCGCAACGAGACCACGCATGCGGAATGGATGGCCTGTGTGGCGGATGGCGGCTGCACCCATCTGTCCGATCATCGCGTCCTGATGCCCGGAGGCTACAAGGCGTTGGGTCCCGATCATCCGGTGGTCAACGTGTCCTATCTGGACGCGCAGGAATATGTCACGTGGCTCAACCTGAAGGCGGGTGGAGAGGTCTATCGCCTGCCGACGGAGGCGGAATGGGAATATGCCGCCCGCGCCGGAACAGAGACCCCCTTCGCGCAGGGCGAGGCGCTGACGGCGAAGCAGGCGAATTTCTCGCGCGGGGCGACGGAGAATGTGCTGGGGCGCGGTCAGGACCCGGGGGTGTCACTGCCCGATCTTGTCGACCGGTACAGTCCGGTTCCGGTCAATGAGCTTGACGCGGCGAATGACTGGGGCGTCCGGCACATGTCTGGAAACGTCTATGAACTGACTCTGTCGTGCTGGTCGGACGAGCATTTGGGCCTGTCGAGTGACAGCGCCTATTTGGCCAACGGAGACATGAGACGCTCCTGTCGGCACGTTGCCAAGGGTGGAGCGTTTACGACGGCGATGGATGGCCTCCGTCCTGCAGCGCGTGTGCGACCGACTGAGGATTATAGACGGGACTTCCTGGGATTCCGCGTGGTTCGGGACCTGCACGACACCGCAGGGCGGTGACGGCACCGCTACGGCCAGTCGCGGCGGGGCTTTCATAGGAAAACACTCCCCCGGCCCTTCGCTTGCGCTCCGGGCGTTCGGCGCTGAAAACGCTCCACCGGAGCGTTTTCGCGCGGCCATAGCCCGCGCCGCGCCCTCCCGGCCCTCCGCTTGCGCTTCGGGCGTTCGCGGCTGACGACCTTCCCCTGGAAGGTCGTCCGGGCGCCGCTCACCCCAGCCGGTAGTTCGGGCTTTCGCGGGTGATCTGCACGTCATGGACGTGGCTTTCCCTCAGCCCCGCGCCTGTGATGCGGACGAAGCGGCAGTTTTCCCGCATCTCGGCCACGGTGCGGTTGCCGGTGTAGCCCATCGCCGCCCTGAGGCCGCCGACGAGCTGGTGGACTACCGCCGCGGCCGAACCCTTGTAGGGCACCTGCCCCTCGATCCCCTCGGGCACCAGCTTGTCGCTGGCCGCGTCCTTCTGGAAATAGCGGTCGGCCGAGCCGCGCGCCATCGCGCCGAGCGAGCCCATGCCGCGATAGGCCTTGAAGCTGCGGCCCTGCCAGAGGATCACCTCGCCGGGGCTCTCGTCGGTGCCGGCGATCGCGCTGCCCACCATCGCGCAGGAGGCGCCGGCGGCGATCGCCTTGGCGAAGTCGCCGGACTACTTGATGCCGCCGTCGGCGATCACCGGCACCGCGCCCGCCGCCGCCGCCGCGTCCATGATCGCCGTCAGCTGCGGCACGCCGACGCCGGCGACGACCCGCGTGGTGCAGATCGACCCCGGGCCGATGCCGACCTTGACCGCATCCGCCCCGGCGTCGATCAGCGCCCGCGTCGCCTCGGCCGTGGCGACGTTGCCGGCCACCACCTGCACCGCGTTCGACAAGGCCTTGATCCGCTCCACCGCCTTGGCCACGCCGTCGGAATGGCCATGCGCGGTGTCGATCACCACCATGTCGACGCCGGCGTCGATCAGCGCGCGGCTCCGCTCGAACCCCGCGTCGCCCACGGTCGAGGCCGCAGCCACGCGCAGCCGGCCCAGCTCGTCCTTGCAGGCGTGCGGGTTGAGAACCGCCTTCTCGGTGTCCTTGAGCGTGAGAAGCCCGGTCAGCTTGCCCTGCCCGTCGGTCACCAGGAGCTTCTCGATCCGCCGCGCCTTCATCAGGCTCTTGGCGGCGTCGAGGTCGGCCGGCTCGGTCAGCACCGCGAGGTTTTCGGAGGTCATCATCACCCTGACCGGCGTCTTGTCGTCGGAGGCGAAGCGCATGTCGCGATTGGTGACGATGCCCACCACCCGGCCCTGCCCGTCCACCACCGGGAAGCCGGTGATGTTGTAGCGCTCCATCAGCGCCTTGGCGTCGGCCAGCGTCTGGTCGGGGGTCAGCGTGATCGGCTTGTAGACGATGCCGCTCTCGAACCGCTTGACGCGGCTCACCTCCACCGCCTGCTCCTCGATGCCGAGGTTGCGGTGGATCACGCCGATCCCCCCCGCCTGCGCCATCGCGATGGCCATCCGCGCCTCGGTCACCGTGTCCATCGCCGAGGACAGAAGCGGGATGTTCATCCGGATCGACCGGGTGACGAAAGTCGAGGTGTCGGCGTCCGATGGCAGCACGCTGGAGGCGGCCGGAACCAGAAGGACGTCGTCGAAGGTGAGCGCCTCGCGAATCTCCATCAGACACCTCTCGGGGGGAGTTTTCGTTGGCGCTTCCCTGTTTCACGCGCCGGGCGGATTGGCAAGACCAAATGCGGGCGCCGAGACCATGTCTTGCGTCCGCCCGGCGGCCGTGCTCAATCAGCCTTTCACGCCCGAACCGTGCGGAGGCCCCATGCGCGTCGCCATCGTCGAAAACCAGGCCAGGACGCCCTTCGGCCAGATCGGGCTCGCCCTCGATGAGGCGGGGGCCGAACTGGCGATCTACCGGCCCTGGCTCGACGGCGGCCTGCCAGCCGACATCGACGCCCACGCGGCGCTCGTCGTTCTCGGCGGCGAACAGTCCGCACTCGACGATGCGGCCCATCCCTACCTGCCCGCCCTGGCGGCGCTGATGCGGACCTATGGCGAGGCCGGGCGCGCCGTCCTCGGCGTCTGCCTCGGCTCGCAGATCCTCGCCCGCGGATACGGCGGCGCCAACCACCTCGGCACCGCGCCGGAATTCGGCTGGCGCGAGGTCCGCGCCACGGCGGCGGGACGGTCCGACCCCGTGCTGTCGGCGGCGGGCGCCGCGTTCCCCATCTTCCAGTGGCACCGCGACACCTTCACCCTGCCTGCGGGCGCCCGGCATCTGGCCGAGAATGCCGAGGTTGCCCACCAGGCCTTCCGGCTCGGCCGGGCGGTCTACGGGATGCAGTTCCATTTCGAGGCGGACCGCGAGGTCGTCGCCGGGTGGACCGCCAGTTTCGGCGCGGCGGCGGAGCGGATGCAGCCCGGCTGGCAGGCGGCTCATCCCGCCGAGGCGGCGCGCCACGGCCCCGCCGCCGACGCCGCGGGCCTTGCCATCGCGCGGGCATGGGTGGCGCTGATCTGACGGCAGGCACGCCGCTTGACCCATGTCAAGCCGCAGAGGGCGCCAACGGATAATGTCGGGGGGAACGCGCAAGGCCAGCGTCGCCGGCCCGGACGGCGACCGATTCGTAATCGCCCGCCCGGCGCGAGAGGAGGCTCCATGCGCATCCCCCCATCCGTTTCCCGGCTCTTCCTTGCCCTCGGCCTCGCACTCGCCGCGGCACCCGGCCCCGCGCAGGAACAATCCCCGCAGATGATCCCGGCCGAGCGCGTCCCGTTCTTCCACGACTGGGCCGCCTCGCCGCACGCCAAGGCGGACGCGCGGGCCTTCACCAACTGGAACGACAAGGGCGAGATCCCCGAGACCTGCGCCCGCTGCCATTCGACGCCGGGCTTTCTCGACTACATCGGCGCCGACGGCAGCGCCGTGGGCAGCGTCGAGCAGAAGGCGCCGACCGGCTCGCTGATCGGCTGCGGCGCCTGCCACAACGAGACCACCCGGGCGATGAGCGGGGTCACCTTTCCCTCGGGCCTCAGGGTCGAGGGGCTGGGGGCCGAGGCGCGCTGCATGACCTGCCACCAGGGGCGGGAATCGAGCTTCAGCGTCGACAAGGCGGTGGCCGGCCTCGACGAGGACACCGTGGCCCCCGGCCTTGCGTTCCTCAACATCCACTACCGCGCCGCCGGCGCCACGCTGATGGGAACACTGGCGCGCGGCGGCTACGAATACCCCGGCCGCGCCTATGCCTCGCAACGCCGCCACCCCGCGCCCTTCGACACCTGCATCACCTGCCACGAACTGCACACGGTCGCGCCGAAGGCGGAACCCTGCGCCGCCTGCCACGAGGGCGTGACCGACCGCGACTCGCTGGCGCTGATCCGCAAGGACAAGGTGGACCGCGACGGCGACGGCGACGTGACGGAAGGCATCGCCGCCGAGGTCGACGCGCTGCATGACCGGCTTCTCGCCGCGATCCAGACCTACGGCAAGGATGTGGCCGGCACCGCCATCGCCTACCATGCCCATGCGCATCCCTACTTCTTCGCCGCCCTGAACGGCAACGGCACGGTCGAGGAGGACGAGGCGGTGGCCGACAACAAGTATGCCGCCTGGACGCCGCGGCTCCTGAAGGCCGCCTACAACTACCAGTTCGTCGCCACCGACCCGGGCGCCTATGCGCACAACGCGCCCTATGTGCTGCAACTCTTGCACGATTCGCTGGCCGATCTGGCCGGCGGCGAGGCCGAAGGCGTGACCCGGCCCTGACCCCAGGGTCCGCCACGGGCCCCGGCCATGCCGGGGTCCCCCTGCCCGGCCGGCTCAGGCGGTCGCGGCGTTGGTGCGGATCGCGAGCTGGCCGCGGGCCCAGAGCGCGATCACCTTCCAGCCGATCGGCAGGACCACCAGCGTCGCGGCCACCAGCGCCACGCCCCCCGGCACCCGCCAGATGCCGCCGACGCTCAGCCACAGGTTCGCCGTCGCCGCGACCGGGAAGGTGAAGGCCCCCCAGAGGGCCGAGAACCCCGCCTCGGTCAGCCAGCGCGCGCGGGCCAGGAACCACAGCACCGCCAGCGCCGCAATCCCCGCGCAGCCAAGCGCCACCGCGTCAAGTTCGAGCGCATGCGCCACGAGCCCGAAGAGCGCGAGCGGCGCGAGGTGGATGGCGAGAAGCGGCCTGAGCGGCGCGGGGACCGTTTCCTTCAGCATCTGTTCGGCGCTCGCCGCCCAGATGAAGGCCGCAAGCAGCGCCGTCGCGGCAAAGAGCGAGAGCGCGGCGAGATAGAACTCGAATACCGTCGCTGCGAGGGCGCCGATGATGAAACCGACGTAGCTCAGATGCCAGACCGGCGTGACCCGTCGCTGCTCGGCGGGGCCGGCCAGAAGCTGGCGCAGCAGAAGCAGGACGAGGCCCGCATGCGCCGCGAACCCCGCCCCGAGCACGGCCCGCGCCAGCGGCGCGGCATAGGGCGCGAGCGTCATCGACAAGAGATAGAGGCAAAGAACCATCGCCGCCACGCCGGCGCGCCCCGGCAGGATGCGCAGGTCCTCCGCCAGCACCAGAGGGCGCCGGAGAAGCTTCACCGCGTAGGCGAGGAGGCCGAAAAGATACAGCAGCGTCACCGCGCCGAGGATCGCCTCGCCGATGCCGGGGGGAACGCCGAAGACCCCGGTGGCGCGTCTCCAACCGAGCCCGAGTCCGAAAAGCCCCATGATCGCGGGAAAGATCGCCGGGGGAACACGCCGCCACAGTCCCGCGGGCGTGGGAGCCGGAGGTTTGAATGCCATCGCCTGCCTCATGCGTTTTCCGCGGATAGTGCCGCCCCAGCCCGCTTTTCGCGAGAGAAAAGAGCGTCTTGGCAGGTTTTTTTCGCCTCCGCGTCTTTCCGGCCTCAGGGGGCCAGCGGTGCGCCCGCCTCTGGACAATCCGGCCCGGCCCGGCAAAGAGGGGCGGCCGGCGCCGCCGCCGGCCGGAGGCGACATGGCCCGAACGACGCACCGCCCGGCCGCAGCGGCGGTCTGGATGCTTGGCTCCATCGCGGGATTTTCCGCACTCGCGGTCTCGGGCCGCGAGATCGGGGCCACGCTCGACACGTTCGAGATCATGCTCTACCGCTCGCTGATCGGGGTGGCGGTGGTCGGGGCGGCAGCGGTCGCGACGGGCCGGCAGGCCGAGATTCGCGCGCGCAACATGCGGCTGCACCTCTTGCGCAACACGCTGCATTTCGCGGGCCAGAACCTCTGGCTCTATGCCCTGCCGCTGATCCCGCTGGCGCAGCTCTTCGCGCTCGAATTCTCCTCGCCGGTCATGGTGGCCCTTGCCGCGCCCTTCGTGCTGCACGAACGGCTCACGCCGACCCGCCTGCTTTCGGCGGCGCTCGGCTTTGCGGGCGTGCTGATCGTGGCGCGGCCGGGGGCTGCGGGCGGTGCGGCGGGCGGACTTTCGGCGGGGATCGTCGCGGCGCTGCTCTGCGCGGTCGCCTTCGCGGCGACGGCGCTCGTCACCAAGCGCCTCACCGAGCGGGCCTCGGTGCTCGCGATCCTGTTCTGGCTGGCGCTGATCCAGTCGGCGCTGGGGCTGGCCTCGGCGGGCTGGGACGGCGCGATCGCGCTTCCCGACCGGACCAACCTGCCCTGGGTCGTCGTCCTCGGCCTGTCCGGCCTTGTCGCCCATCTCGGCCTGACCAAGGCGCTGTCGCTGGCGCCGGCCACGGTGGTGACGCCGCTCGATTTCCTCCGCCTGCCGCTGATCGCGCTCGTCGGCATGGCCTTCTACAACGAACCGCTCGACCCCTTGGTCTTCGTCGGCGGCGCGGTGATCTTTGCGGCCAACTGGATGAACATCCGCGCCAGAACCTAGTGCCGTTGCGTCACGGTGGGGCAAAACCGGCTCCCCCCTCATGTCATTGATTGACGGCGCGGCGGTCGCAGCCCTAGCCTTGGCGGAGAACAAGAAACTTACACGTTAGGGATGAGGACAATGGGACGTGTACTAGTGACGGCCAGCGCGCTGGCAATCGGCGCATCCACGGCATGGGCGGGGGGGGTTGAACGCTCCGCGCAATCGGTGGGCATCCTGTTCGAAAAGGGCAACTACGCGGAATTCAGCATCGGCCGCGTCAGCCCGGACGTCTCGGGCGTCCAGCAGGTGAGCGCCGCAGCCACCTCGCTGGCGGGCGCCCCTTCGGGCGACATGGCCGGCGACTACAACACCTACGGCGTCGGCGTGAAGCTTCAGGTGAACGACAGGATCGACGTCGCGCTGGTGCTCGACGAACCGGTGGGCGCAGACGTCGCCTATGCGATGGGGTCGAGCCCGGCAGGCATGAACTACCTCTACGGCGGGTCCACCGCCGACATCAACTCGCTCGGCGCGACGGCGCTGCTGCGCTACAAGCTGCCGAACAACTTCAGCGTGATCGGCGGCGTGCGCCAGATCAGCACCTCCGGCACCGTAGCCCTGTTCAACGGCTACCAGATGCGCACGAGCACCGAGACGGACTACGGCTATGTGATCGGCGTCGCCTGGGAAAAACCCGAAATCGCCGCCCGCGTTGCATTGACCTACAATTCGTCGGTCACCCATGACTTCAATGCCAACGAAAACGGCCTTTCCACCTCGTTCGAGACTGAAATCCCGCAATCGGTCAACCTCGAGGCGCAGACCGGCGTCGCCGCCGACACCCTGGTGTTCGGCTCGATCCGCTGGGTGGACTGGTCCGCGTTCGAGATCGCGCCGCCGGCCTACATGGGCGCCGCCAGCAACGTCTTCGCCGATCCGCTCGTCTCCTACCAGGACGATACCTTCACCTACACGCTCGGCGTCGGGCGCAAGTTCAACGACACCTGGTCGGGCGCGGCCTTCGTCACCCACGAGACCGGCAAGGGCGGCTATTCGGGCAACCTCGGGCCGACCGACGGGTCGACCGCACTCGGGCTCGCGGCCACCTACACAATGGACCGCATGAAGATCACCGGCGGCATCCGCTATGTCATGATCGGCGATGCCGAAACCGAAACGCCGGCGGGGATCGGCATTCCCACCGGCAGTTGCAACCTGACCGGCGACAGCGATTGCGGCACCTTCGGCAAGTTCACCGACAACACCGCGCTGGCGCTTGGCCTGCGGGTGGCCTACAGCTTCTGACCCGGCTTCCCGCCGGCATGACGGCCCCGCGCCTCGCGCGGGGCCTTTTCCATTGCCGTTGCGCAGGTTCCGGGTGGCGGACCCTGTCGCGGGCCCTTAGGGTCCGGGCCATGACCCGATCCATCCAGCAACAACGCCTGTCGCCGAAGGCCTGGGGGCTTCTCGTCCTTCTCTCCGCCGTCTGGGGGGCCTCGTTCCTGTCGAACCGGGCGGCCCTCGAGGAGGTGGGCGTGGCCACGACCGTCGCCTTCCGCGTCGGGGGCGCGGCCGTCGCGCTCTGGCTCTGGATCGCGCTCTGCCGGCTGCCGGTGCCGCGCGACGCCGGTCTTGTCTGGCGCTTCGCGGTCATGGGCGCGTTCAACAACGTCATCCCCTTCACGCTGATCGTCTGGGGCCAGCAGCATGTGGCCTCGGGCCTCGCCTCGATCCTGAATGCGACGACGGCGGTCTTCACCGTCATCGTCGCCACCTTCGCCTTCGCCGACGAACGGCTGACCCCGCAGAAGTCGCTCGGGGTCGTCCTCGGCCTTGCCGGCGTCGCCACCGCGATCGGGCCCGAGGCGATCACCGCCTTCGATCCCGCCGCCGCCGGGCAACTCGCGATCCTCGGCGCCTCGCTGTCCTATGCCATCGCCGCGACGTTTGCGCGCAAGGCGCTCCACGGACTCAGGCCCGAGGTCGCGGCGGCCGGGATGCTGACCGCCGCAGCCCTTGTCATGATCCCGGCCGCGCTCTGGGCCGACGGCATCCCGAGCCTCGACTACCGCGCGCCGACCTGGGCCGCGCTCGCCTATCTCGCTCTCGTGGCCTCGGCACTCGCCTACCTGCTCTACTATGCCGTCCTCGGGCTTGCCGGGGCGGGCAACCTCAGCCTCGTCACCCTGCTCATCCCGCCGTTCGCGATTCTCCTCGGCGCCGCGGTCTATCACGAGGCGCTGGCGCCGCGCGCCTGGGCGGGCTTCGGCCTCCTGGCGCTCGGGCTCCTGATCCTCGACGGGCGGGTCGGGCTGCCGGGCCGCAAACGCGCTGCCGAAGAAAGCGCGTGAAAGTTCCGCGGCTTCGGGCTAATCAGCGCGCAACCCGGACGGACTTGGCCATGATCCACACCACTCCCCACGACTGGCGCGCGGCCGCGAAGAAGCGGGTGCTTCTCTTCGGCATGTCGGGCCTTGGCAAGACCCATGTGTCGAACCTCCTGCGCGACGCCGGGGGCTGGTTCCACTACTCGATCGACTACCGCATCGGCACCCGCTACATGGGCGAGCACATCGCCGACAACTTCAAGCGCGAGGCGATGAAGGTGCCGCTCTTGCGCGAGCTCTTGATGACCGACAGCGTCCACATCACCTCGAACATCACCTTCAACAACCTCGCGCCGCTCTCGACCTACCTCGGCAAGCCCGGCGATCCGGCGAAGGGCGGCCTGCCCTTCGCCGAATACATGAAGCGGCAGGACCAGCACCGGGTGGCCGAGGTCGCCGCCCTTCACGACACCGCGCGCTTCATCGAGCGGGCCGGGGAGATCTACGGCTACGGGAATTTCGTCTGCGACTCCGGCGGCTCGATCTGCGAGGTCGTCGACCCGGATGACCCGGCCGACCCGGTTCTCTCGGCGCTGGCCGGATCGGTGCTGATGATCTGGATCGAGGGGTCCGAGGCCCACAGCGCCGAGCTTGCCCGCCGCTTCGACCGCGCTCCGAAGCCGATGTATTACCAGCCCGCCTTCCTCAGGGCCGCCTGGGCCGAATACCTGCGCACGAACGGGATCGCCGAGGAGGAGGTCGACCCCGACGCCTTCGTCCGCTGGACCTATGCAAGGGCGATGGCCCACCGCCAGCCGCGCTACGCCGCGATGGCGCGGAACTGGGGGGTGAAGGTCACCGCCGAGGCGGTGGCCGGGGTCCGTTCCGAGCGCGATTTCGTCGAGCTTGTTGCGCGGGCGCTGGAAACCCGCGCCCTTGAGCACGGCGCCTGACGGCGCTATCTCCGGCATTCCCTCAAGGAGACGCCCATGCCCATCACCCTGCCCGAGACGCTTCCCGCCTTTGGCGTGCTGTCGAAGGAAGGCGTCATGGTGATGACGCCGGACCGGGCGATGCACCAGGACATCCGGCCGCTCAGGATCGGCCTTCTCAACCTGATGCCGAAGAAGATCCAGACCGAGAACCAGTTCGCCCGGCTGATCGGCGCGACGCCGCTGCAGATCGACTTCCAGTTGATCCGGATGAGCGAGCACCAGACCAAGAACACCGCGGCCGAGCACATGGCCGCCTTCTACCGCCCCTTCCAGGAGGTGAAGACCGAGAAGTTCGACGGGCTGATCATCACCGGCGCGCCGATCGAGCACCTGCGGTTCGAGGAGGTGACCTACTGGGACGAGCTTCGCGAGGTCATGGACTGGACCCAGACCAACGTGCAATCCACCTTCGGCGTCTGCTGGGGCGGCATGGCGATGGCCTACCATTTCCACGGCGTGAAGAAGCACATGCTGGACCACAAGGCCTTCGGCTGCTTCCGCCACCAGAGCCTCGCCCCCGCCTCGCCCTACCTGCGCGGCTTCTCGGACGATTTCGTCATCCCGGTCAGCCGCTGGACCGAGATGCGCGCGCCCGAGATCGATGCGGCGCCGGGGCTGCGCACGCTTCTGGGCAGCGACGAGGTCGGCCCCTGTCTGGTCGAGGACACCTGCCACCGCGCGCTCTACATCTTCAACCACTTCGAATACGACTCGGGCACGCTGAAGGAAGAATATGACCGCGACGTCGCCGCCGGCACGCCGATCAACGTGCCGATGAACTACTACCCCGAAGACGATCCGTCGAAACCGCCGCTCAACCGCTGGCGCAGCCACGCGCATCTGCTCTACGGCAACTGGATCAACGAGATCTACCAGGCGACGCCGTTCGAGCTGGACCGCATCGGCCGCTGAAGCGGCGCCCCGGGCCCGCTTGTCCCGGCGTGGCGGCGATTGCGCCGGCGCCGGGGATGGTCATAGTGGTCGGGCCCGACCGCGAGGAGACCGTTAATGGCCAGGAAGGATACGAAGACCCCCGCCGTCGCCCCCGCCGCCACGCCCGCATTCGCCCCCGCCACCATCGCAGGCGCGAAGGCCCCGGCGGCCGGGGCCGATCCCGGCGCCATCCCCTTCGTCGGCGACATCACGAGGTTTCTCGAGGAGGAAGCGCCGGCCCCTGTCCGCAAGGCGATCCAGAAGGCCGACAAGGACGAGATGCTGTCGGACGGCTATCCCTACGACGAGGAGATGAAGGGCAAGGACTACGACAGCCACATGGACAAGCTCCAGGTGGAACTGGTAAAGATGCTCTACGGCCTGCGCGCGACCGGCGGGCGGCTCTGCGTCCTCTTCGAGGGGCGCGACGCCGCCGGCAAGGGCGGCGCGATCGAGCGGATGCGGGAAAACCTCAACCCCCGCGCGGCCTATATCGGGGCGCTGCCGAAGCCCACCGAGCGCGAGGCCTCGCAGTGGTATTTCCAGCGCTATGTCGACTGGCTGCCCGCCGCCGGCGAAATCGCGCTCTTCGACCGGTCCTGGTACAACCGCGGCGTGGTGGAGCATGTCTTCGGCTTCTGCACCCCCGGCCAGCGCAAGCTCTTCTTCCGCCAGTTGCCCGGGTTCGAGGAGATGCTGGTAGACGAGGGGGTGACGCTGGTGAAGCTCTGGCTGAACGTGGGCCGCGCCGAACAGTTGCGCCGCTTTCTCGACCGCGAGCGCGATCCTCTGAAGCAGTGGAAGCTTTCCTGGATCGACGTCGAGGGCTTGCGGAGATGGGATGCCTATTCCGAAGCCATCGCCGAGACGCTGGGCAAGTCCCACACCCGGACCGCGCCCTGGACGGTGATCCGCGCCGACGACAAGCGCCGTGCGCGGATCGCGGCGATCCAGACCGTGCTTCATGCCGTGGACTATGCGGGCAAGGACAGGAAGGCCATCGGCAAGGTCGACGGCAAGGTCTGCGGCGGCCCCGACCTCATCAATGTCTAAGCGCGGCTACCATCACGGCAACCTGCGCCAGGCGCTGATCGAGGCGGCGCTCGCGCTGATCGAGCGTCACGGGCCCCAGGGCTTCACCCTGTCGGACGCTGCGAAAGCGGCAGGCGTCACGCCGGCCGCGGTCTACCGCCACTTCGCCGGGCGCGAGGATCTCGTCGCCGAGATCGCCCGCCAGGGCTTCGAGATCTTCGCCGACCTGATGTACCATGCCTACAACGACGGCCGTCCCTCGGCCCTTGCCGCCTTCGAGGCGACAGGGCGCGCCTATCTCGCCTTCGCGCGGAAGTTTCCCGGCCATTACATGGCGATGTTCGAAAGCGGCATCCCGCTCAATGCCGATCCCGACCTTGCCCGCGCCGCGGACCGCTCGCGGCAGGTCTTCGCCCGCTCGGCCGAGGCGCTGTCGAAACACGTGCCCGCCGGCCGCCGACCGCCTGCCTCGATGTTCTCGGCACACGTCTGGGCGCTGAGCCACGGGGTGGTGGAGCTCTTCACCCGCGGCGCGCCGGGCGCCCGCGCCCCCTTCCCGCCCGAGGACATCCTCGAGACCGGCATCGGCATCTACCTGCGCGGCCTCGGCCTTTTGCCACCCGACGCCTGAACCGGGCGCGTCCGCCGTTGCCGCTTGCGGGCCCGGCCGCCCCGGATTAGGCAGGGCGGCATGGACGCAGCGCTTTTCCAGGACGACGCCCGCGCCCGCCGCAACGTGGCGGTGCTGGTGCTTGCCCAGGCGCTTCTCGGCGCGCAACTGCCGATGATCTTCACCGTGGCGGGTCTGGCGGGCCAGATGCTGTCGCCCAAGCCCTGCTGGGCGACGCTGCCGATCTCGATGATGGTGCTCGGCTCGATGCTGGCGGCGACGCCCCTGTCGGCGCTGATGGGCCGCCACGGCCGCCGCGCCGGTTTCTGGGTCGGCACGCTGGCGGGCGCGCTCGGCGCCGCGGTCGCCGCCTGGGGACTTTCGCGCGGCTCCTTCGCCGTCTTCCTGTTCGGCGCCTTCCTCGCCGGCATCTACCAGTCGGCGCAGGGCTTCTACCGCTTCGCCGCCGCCGACACCGCCTCGGCCGCATTCCGGCCGAAGGCGATCTCCTGGGTGATGGCGGGCGGGCTCGCCTCGGCGATCATCGGGCCGCAGATGGTGAAGCTGACGGCCGAGGCCCTGCCGGTCGCCTTCCTCGGCACCTATCTGGCGGTGATCGCGATCAACCTGGCCGGTGCCTCGATCTTCTTCTTCCTCGACATCCCCGCCGCGCCCCGGCGGGCGGGTGGCGAACCCCCCGGCCGCAGCCGGGCGGAGATGCTGCGCGACCCGACGATCCTCGTGGCGATGGTCTGCGCGATGGTCAGCTACGCGCTGATGAACTTGATCATGACCTCGACGCCGCTGGCCGTGGTCGGCTGCGGCTACGGCACCGGGGATGCCGCCGACATCGTCACGGCGCATGTGCTGGCGATGTTTATCCCGTCGTTCTTCACCGGCCACCTGATCGCGCGGTTCGGCGCCGCCCCGATCGTCGGCACCGGCCTCGTCATCCTCGCCGCCGCCGGGGCGGTGGCGCTGACCGGGGTCGAGCTGGAGCGGTTCTACGCCGCGCTCGTCCTGCTCGGCATCGGCTGGAACTTCGGCTTCATCGGCGCGACGACGCTTCTCTCCTCGGCCCATGCGCCGGAGGAGCGCGGCCGCATCCAGGGGATCAACGACCTCGTCGTCTTCGGCGGCGTCACCGCCGCCTCGCTCGCCTCGGGCGGGCTGATGAACTGCTCGGGGACCGGCGTGATCGCCGGCTGGCAGGCGGTCAACCTCGCCATGCTGCCCTTCCTCGTGCTGGCGGGCGCGTCGCTGATCTGGCTGGTGCTGCGTCCGAGGGGCTGACCCGCGGGGGCGCCGCCCCCGCACCCCCGGCGTATTTCGGCAACGAAGAAGCCAGCGGGTCAGAACCGCCCGGTGGCCGCGCACCACGCCAGGCGAAGGCTCCGCCCTGCGCCGGAGGGGGCGAGCCCGCCCGCGGCGATGCGCGCCGGATCGGCCGCGGCGCGGCGCAGCACCGCCCCGGCCGAGGCGCCGGGCCAGAGTGCCGGTCGCGCGCGCCGGGGCAGCACCGCCGGATTCCGGCGCGCCCGCGCGATCCGCGCCCGCCCCTCGGCCGCGAGCGCGGCCAGCGCCGCGGGCCGGTCGTCGACGAAGGGGTGGCGGCCGCGGACCCGAAGCTCCGGCGCGGCGAGGAACCAGCGGGCCAGCCCGGCGGCCCGGGCGAAGTCGCGCACCGTTCCCTCGGCCGCCGCGGGTGCGCCGAGCACGCGGGCGGCGGCCCACATCAGGTTGCCGGAAGTGGCGTCGAGATAGGCGTCGAACCGGCCGCGGTCCTCGAAGGGTTCGGACCAGCAGTCCCAGCGCCGCGCCTCGGCCAGCGCGACGAGAAGCGCGCCGAGGCCGGCGTCACGCGACAGAAGCGGCGCCAGCGCCTCGGTCACCGGGTGGCCCGGACGTTCGTGACCGTCGGCCAGCGCGCGGAGCGTGTCGATCCACCATTGCAGCCGCATCTCGGCCAGCACCGGCTCCCGCGCCGCCCAGGGGGCGCGGACGATCTCGAGGTTGAGGGCATAGAGCGGCCAGAGGAGGCCCCGCACCGCCGCCGGCGCCGCCATCGTCGCGGCGAAGCGGTCGGGATCGCCCTCCTCGACCAGGCGCGCGCAGTCCGCGACACTCATTCCGGCGCCACCACCATCAGCGCATAGGCGATGTCGTCGGGCGCGGCGCGCCAGCGGGCGATCTCGGCCTCGGCCGAGTCCAGCACCGCCGCCAGCGCCGGCCCCGCATCGGGCCTGAGCAGCGCCACCCGCCGCGCCATCGGCTCGTAATAGTCGCGCCATGCCGCGCCGATCACCATGCGCTCTCCCAGCACCCGGTAGCCCGCCGCCGCCACCCGCTCGCGGATGCCCCCGATCCCGGTGACCGCCGGGTAGTCGGCCCAGAAGGCCCGCGCCGCATCGGACGGACGCGGCGGCAGGCAGGGTTCGGAAAAGGCCACATGCCCGCCCGGCGCGAGCGCCTTGCGCCAGAGCCGCAGCCCCTCGGTGACGCCGAGGAAATAGAGCCCGCCGGCGCACCAGATCAGGTCGTAGGGGTCCGAGACCTGCGCCATGTCGCCGACCCGGACGGTGACGCGCCCGGCCCAGGGCGCGGTCGCGGCGCGCGCCGCCTCGACGAAATGCGCCACCCGGTCGACCGCCTCGATCCGCGCCTTTGGCCGCGCCTTGGCGAGCGTGCGCGTGTCCGCCCCCGGCCCGCAGGCGAGATCGGCGATCCGCGCATCCTCCGGCACCGCGGCGGCATAGAGCGCCCAGTGCACGTCCTCGGCCTGGCCCGGCCCCTCGCGCGGCAGGTCGCGGTGAAGCGCGAAGAAGCCGTCGTCCGGGGTCATCCGCGGCCCCCCGCGACCGGCGCCGCGCCGTCGTGGACAAGCTTCCAGGTGATCGCGTCGAGAAGCGCCTCGAAGCTGGCGTCGACGATGTTCGGGCTGACCCCGACCGTCGACCAGCGGTGTCCCGCGCCGTCCTCGCTGTCGATGATCACGCGGGTGACGGCCTCGGTGCCGCCTTGGGTGATCCTGACCTTGAAGTCGACAAGCTTCATGTCGTCGATGCAGCACTGGTAGGGGCCGAGGTCCTTGGCGAGCGCCTTGGAAAGCGCGTTGACCGGGCCGCGGTCGGAACCGGTCTCGTCCATGCTCTCGCTGACCGAAAGCATCTTCTCGCCGCCGATCTTGACGACGACGACAGCCTCCGAAAGCGTGATCATCTCGTTGTACTTGTTCTTCCGCCGCTCCACCGTCACCCGGTAGCGCTTGACCTCGAAGAAGTCGGGCAGGAGGCCGAGTTCGGCCCGCGCCAGCAGCTCGAAGCTGGCCTGCGCGCCGTCATAGGCATAGCCCTGGTCCTCGCGCGTCTTGACCGTCTCGAGGATGCGGGAAAGCCGCGCGTCGCCGGGCGCGACGGCGATCCCGGCGGCGGCGAGGCGGGCGCGGAGGTTGGACTGGCCGGCCTGGTTCGACATCGGGATCAGCCGCTCGTTGCCGACGCGGGCGGGGTCGATGTGTTCGTAGGTCGCGGGGTCCTTGAGGATCGCCGAGGCATGGAGCCCGGCCTTGTGGGCGAAGGCCGAGGCGCCGACGTAAGGCGCCGACCGCAGCGGCACCCGGTTCAGGATGTCGTCGAGAAGGCGGCTCGCCCTTGTCAGGCCGGCGAGCGCCTCGGGCGTGACGCCGGTCTGGAAGCGGTCGGCATAGGGTTCCTTGAGCAGGAGCGTCGGAATGAGCGAAGTGAGGTTGGCGTTGCCGCAGCGTTCGCCGAGCCCGTTCAGCGTGCCCTGGATCTGCCGCGCGCCGGCGTCCACCGCGGCAAGGCTGGCGGCCACCGCATTGCCGGTGTCGTCGTGGCAGTGGATGCCGAGCCGGTCGCCGGGAATGCCGGCGGCGACGGCCGCGGCGGTGATCCGGCCGACCTCGGCCGGCAGCGTGCCGCCGTTGGTGTCGCAGAGCACTATCCAGCGGGCGCCGGCCTCATGCGCCGCGTGGAGGCATTGCAGCGCATAGTCGGGGTTGGAACGAAAGCCGTCGAAGAAATGTTCGGCGTCAAAGAGGGTTTCGCGGCCCTTCGCCACGGCATGGGCGACCGAGGCGGTGATATTGGCAAGGTTTTCCTCGAGCGTGATGCCGAGCGCGGTGGTGACGTGGAAGTCGTGGGTCTTGCCGACGAGGCAGACGGCGGGGGTATTCGCGTTGAGGACCGCCGCCAGCACTTCGTCGTTGTCCGCCGAACGTCCGGCGCGCTTGGTCATGCCGAAGGCGGTGAGGGTGGCGCGGGTCCGGGGCCGGGCCGCGAAGAAGTCGCTGTCGGTCGGGTTGGCGCCGGGCCAGCCGCCCTCGATGTAGTCGACGCCGAGCGCATCGAGCGCGGCCGCGATCTGGCATTTCTCGGCGACCGAGAACTGCACGCCCTGGGTCTGCTGGCCGTCGCGGAGCGTGGTGTCGTAGAGATGGAGGCGGGTGCGGGTCATCGGCCGACTCCACGCGTTAGAGGGCCGTTAGGGAAAGGTCCAGCGGACCTTTCC
>JAUQYB010000118.1 GCA_030837825.1 Albidovulum sp. | reverse complement strand
GGTGTTGTAGACGTTGAACTTGCCGGTCGGCGTGATCAGGCGCGGGTCCTTGATCACCTTCTTCAGCTCGAGCGTCTTGTCATCGACCACGACGATGGCCGATTCCTTGTCCTTCGCGTTCCAGACCGAGAACCACACTTCGGTGCCTTCCTTGTTGAACTCGGGCTGCACCACGCGCGGCTGGCCTTCCGGGATGCCGGCCCACTCGCCGATCGGCAGCGAGGTGAATTCCGGGTCCACGGCAGGGTCGCCGCCCATCTTGGTGATGTCGAAGACCGCGACCGATGCCGAGATCTCGGCGTCGGGGTTGAGCGGGGCATCGACATAGAGATGGGTGGAGTTCGGGTGCGTCTTGATGAACAGCGAGCCGCCGCCCAGGGCAAAGAAGCTGTCGACGATCTTCCAGGCCTGGTCGGGGTGGCCTTCGGGGTCGGTGCCGATGAGGGCAACCGACTCGTCGCCGAGGTGCGACGTCGCCCACACCGGGCCATAGACCGGGTGGTTGAAGTTCGCACCGCGACCCGGGTGGGGCGTCTGCCCGCCGGTCTCGATCAGCGCCGTCAGCTTGTCCTCCTTGGTATCGACGACCGCGACCTTGCCGCGCGCGTTCGCCGCGACGAGGAAGTAGCGGTGCGTCGAGTCGAAGCCGCCGTCATGCAGGAACCGCTCGGCCTCGATCTCCACCGTCTTGAGGTTCTTCAGGTCGGTGTAGTCGACGAAGAGGATCTTCCCCGTCTCCTTCACGTTGACGATGAACTCGGGCTTGTAGTGGCTGGCGAGGATCGACGCCACGCGGGGCTCCGGGTGGTAGGTCTGCTCGTCGTAGATGTTGCCGCGGGTCGACACGATCTTCAGCGGCTCGAGCGTCTCGCCGTCCATGATCACATATTGCGGCGGCCAGTAGGACCCGGCGATCGCATACTTGTCTTCCCAGCCCTCGAACTTCGAGGTCTCGATGGACCGCGCCTCGGAGCCGACCTTGATCTCGGCGACCGTCGCGGGCGTTTCCATCCAGAGGTCGATCATGTTGACCTTGGCGTCGCGGCCGATCACGAAGAGATAGCGGCCCGAGGCCGAGATGCGGCTGATGTGGACCGCGTAGCCGGTGTCGATCACCGCCTTGATCTCGTAGCTGCCAGCATCGACCAGCGCCACCTGGCCCGAGTCGCGCAGCGTCACCGACATCAGGTTGTCGATGTCGATGTCGTTCATCTTCTCGGTCGGGCGGTCCTTCGGCTCGATCAGCACCTTCCAGGAGGACTTCATCTCGGGCATCCCGAACTCCGGCGGCGCCGGCGGATCGAGGAGCACGTAGCGGGCCATCACATCCACTTCCGCCTCGGTGAGCGCGCCCGAGGTGCCCCAGTTCGGCATCCCGGCCGGCGAGCCGTAGGTGATGAAGCTCTGCAAGTAGTCGTAGCCCAGCTCGCGGGTGATGTCGGGCGTCAGCGGCTTGCCGGTCGCGCCCTTGCGCAGCACACCGTGGCAGCCGGCGCAGCGCTCGAAGTAGATCTTCGCGCCCTGCTGGAATTCTTCCTGCGACATCACCGGATCGTCGGCCTTGCGGCCCGGGATCTCGACATGGATCTGCGCCAGGGTGGTCATCGACGGCTCGTAGGCCGCCGCAGGCGTATCGCCGTGGTCCTTGGGTTTTTCCTGCGCGAACGCGGGGCCCGCGATCACGGCGAGCGCCAGCGCGGCGCTGCTTAGCAGCACGCGCCTGGCATGAGAGGCTCGGGGTGTCATGATGGTCTCCGTCAGCTGGTGAGGCTGCGGACCATCTCTCGCGGCTCACGCGAAATTTCCTTGACTTTCGTTAAGGCGGCGCCCGCGACCCGGCCGCAGGGTCGCGCCACACCCCCGGGAAAGCCCCCATGCGACGTCTTGTCTCGCTTCTCGCCGCCCTGATCCTTCTCGCCGCGCCCGCCTGCGCCGCCGGGCCGGGGGGCAGCCAGGGCGGGGCTCAGGGCGGGACTGCGGGCGGGACTGCGGGCGGGACCTTCGGCGGCCTCTCTGCGGACGCGCTGAAGGTCGCCGCACCCGATGCCGCGATCGCTGCCGCGATCTTCGGCCAGGACGGCCTGGTCGTTGCCCGGCACGACAGCGGCGTGCCGGGCTGGACGGTCAGGAAGGGCGGCACCGTGGTGGGAGAGATCGGCTCCACCTGGGAAATCGCCGGCTCGGTCGGCTATTCCGGCCGGCCGCTCGACGTTCTTGTCGGCGTGACGCCCGACGCCAGGATCGCCGGCGCCCGGCTGATGGCCCACAACGAGCCGGTGCTGACGCTCGGTATCTCGGATGCCGACATCGCGGCCTATGTGAACGGCTTCGCCGGCTACGACCTCACCGCCCCGCGCGATGTCGCGCTGGAACGGACGCCGGGCCTGCCAGATGTCATCTCGCGCGCCACGGTGTCGACCGGCGTGATCCGCGACGGCATCCTGCGCACCGCGCGCACCGTGGCCATCGGGCGGGGCTACCTTGCCGGCGGCGGCGGGATCGACCGGCTGACCTACGCGCCCGCCGACTGGCCCGCGCTGGTCGCCGCGGGCGCGCTCGCCGAGGCGCGGACCGGCATGACCGAAGCGGCCACCGCGCTGGCTGGCGCGAAGGTGCCGCTGACGCCCGGCCCGGGCGATTTCCTCCACCTCTGGACCGGGCTCGTGGATCCGCCCGCGGTCGGCCAGAACCTCCTCGGCCAGCAGGTCTTCACGCAGGCGATCGGCTCGCTCGGGGCCGGCGAAACCGACCTGGTCGTCATCTCCTCGGGGCTCTATTCCCACCGCGGGACAGAGTGGAAGAGCACCGGCGTCTTCGACCGGGTGACGATCGTGCAGGGCGACACAAGGCTCCATCCCGAGGCCGGCGGCTATCAGATGGTGAAACGTCTCGCCATCGCGGGCGCGCCCGAGGTGAAGGAGATCAGCCTCTTCCGCCTGCCGCCCGCCATCGACCCGATGCAGCCCTTCCGGATCGAGGTCACCGCGACGCGGGAGGCCGGTTCCGGCGAGGTGTCGCTCACCCTGGGCGCCGACTACCGCCTGCCCGATGCCTACCGGCTGGCCCCGCCGGCAGAGCCTGCGCCGCTCTGGGAGGAAATCTGGCAGAAGAAGCGCGTCCAGACCGGGATCGTCGCGGCGATGCTTGCCGTGCTCACGCTGATCCTCTTCGCCCAGGAATGGATCACCCGGCGGCCGAAGCTGTGGTTCCTCAGCCGCGCCGGCTTCCTGACCACGACGCTTCTCGTCCTCGGCTGGGGGCTCAACGGCCAGTTGTCGGTGGTGCAGGTCGTCGCCTTCCTGCATTCGCTCCTCACCGGCTTCCGCTGGGAGACGTTCCTGATCGAGCCGGTGATCTTTCTTCTGTGGTCCTTCACGGCGCTCGGAATGCTGTTCTGGGGGCGCGGGGTCTATTGCGGCTGGCTCTGCCCCTTCGGCGCCATGCAGGAGCTTGCGAACCTCGCCGGCCGGCGGCTTGGCGTGAAGCAGATCGCCGTGCCGCAGGCCCTGCACGAACGCCTCTGGGTCATCAAGTACACGCTCTTCATGGCCATCCTCGGCGTCTCGTTCTACTCGATGCACGACGCGCTGGTGCTGGCCGAAGCAGAGCCGTTCAAGACTGCGATCTCGTTGCGGATGCAGCGCGAATGGCCTTTCGTGCTCTTTGTCCTCGCCCTTCTCGGCGCCGGGCTGTTCATCGAGCGCTTCTTCTGCCGCTACCTCTGCCCGCTCGGCGCCGGCATCGCGATCCCGGCCAAGCTGAAGATCTTCGACTGGCTGAAGCGCCGCCCGCAATGCGGCCGCGAATGCCGCCTGTGCGAGACCAAA
>JAUQYB010000117.1 GCA_030837825.1 Albidovulum sp. | reverse complement strand
AGGAACGCCCTTGCGATCCGCATGGAGGACGGCCGCGCCATCGCCGTGGTGCAGATCGCCGGCCTCGTCGCGCGCCGCATCGTCTGCGAGGTGGCCCAGGGCCAGGCCCTGCTGGCCGGCCAGCGCTTCGGCATGATCCGCGTCGGCTCGCGGCTCGACGTCTACCTGCCCGCCGGCACCGCGCCCCTCGTCGCCGGGGGCCAGACCGCGGTGGCGGGTGAAACCGTGCTGGCCGACCTTGCCTCGGACGAACCCCGCCGCGCGGGGGCGGTGCGAGGAGCGAGGAGGACCCCGACCTCCCGCGCGAGGCCGAGGGCGACAGCCTGCCCTTCCTGACGCTGGTGCCGAACATGGTCACCACGCTCGGCCTCTGCTCGGGGCTGACGGCGATCCGCTTCCTGATGGCGGGGCAGTTCCTGACCGCGGTCTGGCTGATCCTCTTCGCCATCGTCATCGACGGGCTCGACGGGCTCATTGCGCGGCGGCTCAAGGCCACCAGCGATTTCGGCGCACAGCTCGACTCGCTTTCCGATTTCCTGAACTTCGGGGTGACGCCCGGCTTTCTCGTCTACCAGATGGCGCTCGCGCCCGGCGAACGGGCGGGCGGCTGGATCTTCGTCCTCGTCTACATCGTCTGCTGCTGCATGCGGCTTGCCCGCTTCAACGTCGCCCAGAGCCGGGCCGCGACCAATGGCGACAGCAAGCCTCCGACCCATTTCACCGGCGTTCCCGCCCCGGCCGGGGCGCTGATGGCGCTGCTGCCGGTCTTCATCGCCTTCGAGACCGGCATCAACCTCGCCGATCACCCGGTGCCGGTGGAGCTTTACATCGTCGTCGTCGGCCTCCTGATGGTCAGCCGGCTGCCGACCTTCTCGCCGAAGTCGATCCGCGTCCGGCGCGAGAAGATCGTCTGGATCATGATCGGCCTCGCCCTCCTCATCGGCATCATGCTCGCCGAGATCTGGCGGGCGCTGATCGTGATGATCCTGCTCTACGCCATCTCGCTGGTGCATTCCGCGGCCAGGGTGTTTCTCAACCGCCGCCGCCCGCGGCCATGACCGACAAGGGGACTGCCTTGGAACTTGCCGCCGTCAAGACATCCTACCGCTACTGGGCGCCGATCTACGATTTCACCTTCGGCCGGATCAGCCAGGCCGGCCGGCGCCGTGCGGTCGAGCACATCAACCGCCGTGGCGGCCGGGTGCTCGAGATCGGCGTCGGCACCGGCCTCTCGCTCGACCGCTACGCGCCCCACCTCGAGGTGACCGGGATCGACGTCTCGGCCGAGATGCTCGACAAGGCGAGGGCCAAGGTGGCCGAGCAGAAGCTCGCCCATGTCGCGCGCCTGTCCGAGATGGACGCCCGCGCCCTGGCCTTCCCGGACGGCCATTTCGACACCGTGGTCGCCATGCACGTGATCTCGGTCGTGCCCGAGCCCGAGAGGGTGATGGAAGAGATGGCGCGGGTCTGCAAACCGGGGGGCGAGGTCCTGATTGTCGGCCACTTCGCTCGCGACAAGGGTTTGCTCGCCTCGCTCGAACGGCTCTTCGCGCCGCTGGCCGATGTGATCGGCTGGCATTCGGATTTCGCGCTCGGCCGGGTTCTCGGCGTCCCCTCGCTCAGCGTCGCCGCATCGCGGCCGGTGCCGCCCTTCGGCATCTTCACCTTTCTCGTCCAGAGGAAACGAGAGGCGGCGCAGGCCGCCGCCTGAGCCGCGCCGTCAGCGCTGCCCGGCCGTCGCGCGCGCGCTTTCCAGAACGGCGCGAAACCTCACCAGCGCCGCGTCCGGCACGCCGCGCAATCCCCCGACGACCTCTTCGGCCCAGTCGAGATAGGCGACCCGGCGCCACTGCGGCCAGTCGTGCGGCGGCGTTTCGCCAACCGAGCGGACGTTGCTGATCTTGTCGCAGAGCTTGACCAGCGCGGCGGCTTGGGACTTGGCCGGGGCGGTGGCGATCTGAAGCCGCTTGCGTTCAGCAGGATCGAGAGTCTTGTCGTCCGTCACTTCCGCGACAATGGCGCAAACCCGGGGCCCGAACTCCGCCCCGATCTCGCCGAGGCTGGTCGGCGGGCAATCCTCCACCGTGTCGTGAAGCCATGCCGCCACGACGATCTCCTCATCGCCGCCGAAACCGGCGACGAGGGCTGCGACCTCTTCGAGGTGCGTCCAGTACGGCGTCCGTGCCGCGTCCTTGCGGGTCTGCCCGTGATGCCGGGCAAGGGCGAAGGCGCGCGCCCGTGCAATGATGGATGTCTCCATGCGTTCTCCTTTCCTGCGGAACGAGGGCGCGCCGGATCCGGCCGCAGGATGCGGGCGGAGGCCAGGCGGGAACCCGTGGCGCAAAGTCCTGGTGTGATTGGGAAAGGGCAGCCGGTGCCCGCCCTCACTCTAGCAAGACCTGCATAGGGGTCAAGCGCCATTGCCGCGCCCCGAAACGAAAAGGGCCGCGCCCGCGGCGCAGCCCTTTCTCTTGAAAGTCGCGGCTGCGCCGCGGCCTCAAAGCTCGTCGAGCGCCTCGACAGCCTTCTGGAGCTTGTCCTTGGACACGTCCTTTTCCGTCACCTTGGCGCCGGCGAAGACCAGGTCCACCACCTTGTCCTCGAAGATCGGGGCGCGGAG
This sequence comes from Albidovulum sp., assembly GCA_030837825.1. Lineage (GTDB taxonomy): Bacteria > Pseudomonadota > Alphaproteobacteria > Rhodobacterales > Rhodobacteraceae > Albidovulum. Next base: position 27,189 of record JAUQYB010000117.1, on the reverse strand, counting down.
CTGCTGCTGCATCTGCGGATTCTTCTGGACGAAATCAAAGAAGGCGCGTTCCTGCCCCGGATACTGCCGTGCCTGCTGGAGCACCGCCTGGGTCATCTCGGCGTCGGTCACCTCGACCTTCTCCTTGCGGCCGATCTCGGCGAGCAGAAGCCCGAGCCGCACCCGGCGTTCGGCAAGCTTGTTGTGCTCGTCGCCGGGTTCGATCGAACCGTGGTTGTGGCCGTGCTCCTCGGGATGCTCGTCATGCCAGAGCTGGTGTGCGATCTGGTGCGCCTCGGCCTCGACGAGGCTCGGCGGCAGATCGAACGTCACCAGCTTGTCCAGCGCATCCAGCAGCGCCCGCTTCATCACCTGGCGCGCCGCACCGGCATATTCCGTCTCCAGCCGCTCGGCGATCTGGCCCTTCAGCGCCTCGAGGCTTTCCGCCCCGAACCGTTTGGCCAGTTCGTCGTCGATCTCGGCGGCCTTGGGCGCCTTCACCGCCTTCACCGTGCAGTCGAAGACCGCGTCCTTGCCGGCCAGATGCTTGGCACCGTATTCTGCCGGGAAGCTCACCTTCACCGCGACCTCGTCGCCCGCCTTGGCGCCGATCAGCTGATCCTCGAAGCCGGGGATGAACGAGCCCGAGCCAAGCTCCAGCGGATAATCCTCGCCCGCGCCGCCCTCGAAGGCCTCGCCGTCGATGGAGCCCTTGAAGTCGATCACCACCTGGTCGCCTTCCTTGGCCTTGGCGCCCTTCTTGCGGTCCTCGAAGCTCTTGGCCGAACCGGCGAGGTTCTCGAGCGCTTCCTGGATGGCCTTGTCGTCGGCCTTCACCACGAGCTTGTCGAGCTTGATCCCGGACAGGTCCACCTCGGGGATCGCCGGCAGCGCCTCGTAGGACATTTCCACCACGACATCGTCGCCCTGCTTCCAGGCCTCGCCGCCCTTCATCTCGACCTTCGGCTGCAATGCCGGGCGGTCACCGGTCTCGTCGAAGTGCTGCTTCATCGCCCCGTCGATCGCATCCTGCATCGCGTCGCCGAGAAGCCGCTCGCCGAACTGCTTGCGCAGGATCGGCATCGGCACCTTGCCCTTGCGGAAGCCCTTCATCTCGATCTCGGGCTGCGCCTCGACGAGCTTGTCGTTCACTTTCGCGTCCAGATCGGCGGCGGGCACCGTGATCGTGTAGCTGCGCTTCAGGCCGTCTTTCAGGGTCTCGGTGACCTGCATTCCCTTGTCCTTTTCCTCGTGGTGCGGGTGGAGGGACTTGAACCCCCACGCCCGTGGGCGCCAGAACCTAAATCTGGTGCGTCTGCCAGTTTCGCCACACCCGCAATGCGCAAGGGCGGCCCGGTCTGGGACCGCTCCCCAAATCCGCGCCCTTCTAGCAAGAGTCGCCCGCGCATGCGAGGGGGAAAAAGCCGCCCCAGAAATTGCTCGCCGTTAACGCAATCTTGACATATTCTGAAAGAAAAAATCGAGGCAGCACATAGAGGGGGACCCCATGTCGGACAGAACGACGGGTCTTGTGCACGGCGCGGAAGACGCCGGCATGCGCCGGAAGGCGACAGGCTTCACGAGGGCGGGCTCGGCGGCGCCGAGCCTGGCGGCGACGGGGATCGCGGCCGGGACGGTCATCCTGACCCTGGACGGGGCGCTTCCCGTCGATTTCATCGAAGCCGGCGACAGGATCATCACCCGCGACGGGATGCGCATCGTGCGCGCGGTCACGGTGCACCGCTACTCCGGCCCCGCGATCCGCATCGCGGCGGGCGCGCTCGGCCATGAAAGGCCGGAACAGGATCTGATCCTGCCGGCCGAAACGCCGATCCTGATCCGCGACTGGCGGGCAGAGGCGCTTTTCGGCGCGCGCGAGGTCGTCGTCCCGGTCGAGCGGCTGGCCGACGGCGAAAGCGTCGCGCCCGTCGCGGTACTCTCGCTCCGGCTCTACGAGTTGAGGTTCGACAGCCCTCAAGTGATCTATGCCGAGGGGCTGGAGATCGCCTGCGCCGCCCTGGGCGCAGCGGACGAGCCGCGGCTCGCCGCCGAGTGAAAGCCGGGGGCCGTTCGCCCGCGGCAGCCGGCGGAAGCGCTCCGCGCGGGGGTATTTGCGCAACGAAGAAACGCCGGGTCAGAGGCCGAGGCTTCGGAACACTGCCGGCAGTTGCTCGGGCAGGTCCTCGGCGATCAGGCCGGGGCCAAAGTGCCGGGCGCATTCGACATGAAGCCAGGCGGCGGTCTCGGCCGCCTGCATCGGCGCGAAGCCGCGGGCGAGAAGGCCGGCGATGAAGCCCGACAGCACGTCACCCGACCCGGCGGTCGCCAGCCACGGCGCGGCGCGGTCGTAATGGGCGGAGTTGATGCTGCACCGGCCGGAGGGGTCGGCGATCACCGTGTCGGGCCCTTTGTAAAGCACCACGCAGCCGGCGCGCTTTGCAGCCTCCCGCGTCGCGTCGACCTTGCTGTAGGCGGGGCCTTTCATCGCCGGTTCGGCAAGCGTCGCCGCAATGTCGGGGAAGAGCCGGGCGAACTCGCCGGCATGGGGGGTGAGGACGCAGCGGTCGTGGAGCGCGGCGAAGAGGTCGGGGTTCCGGGACAGGATTGTGAGGGCGTCGGCGTCGAGGACGACCGCGGGACGGTGGCCGTGCCGGTTCAGATGGGCCGCGACCTGCGCCTGGTCGGCGTCGATCAGCGGCAGGCCGTCGGGCAGGTTCCAGCCGAGCGCCGCAGCGAGCAGATCGGCGCGGTCGGCTCCCAGACCCGGCCCGAGGCAAAGCGCATTGATCCGCTGGTCCGAGAGCAGGTTGCGAAGATCCTCGTCCCCCGCCACCTCGCGCAGCATCACCGCATCGAGCCGCGCGGCGTTCTCCGTCAGCGCCTCGGGCGGGCAACCGACGGTGACGAGCCCTGCCCCGATACGGAGCGCGCCCCGCGCGGCGAGGCGGGCGGCGCCGCCGTGACCGGACGGGCCGGAGAGGATCAGGGCGTGGCCGTGGGCATATTTGTGGCCGGTCGATTTGCCCAGAGAGATCAGCGATACGACCGATTGCCAATTCACCGCGTCGGGAAGAAGAATGACGCCTTCCTCGCACAGCGGCGCAGGCAGTCCGGGCTTGTCGAGCCCGATGTCTGCAACGGCGATCCGCTCGCACCATAGGGGCGCGCGGTCCAGATTGTGGCCCACTTTCGCGCGCTGGAAGGTTACAGCCAGATCAGCCTGAATGACCGGGTTTGGCGTCATCTGGAGTGGACCCGGCGGAAAGAGGCGCCCACTGTCCGAGCAAAGCCCCGTGGGCACGTCGATCGCGACGACCCTCGTCGAGATGTTGCCAGTCAGATATTCCGATGAATCGAACAGCGGGCCAAGCTGATCGGCGGCGCGCGACAGACCCGCGCCAAACACCGCATCGACAAGCAACTCCACATGATGGTCATATCCCCACAGCTTTGACAGCGCCTCCAAGCCCCGACGCGATAGTTTCGGGAAACCAAGCTGCCCCACTTCCCCCATCCCCCGCCACCGCTGGTAGTTCACCCGCGCATCCGGCGGCAGCCTCGCCGGGTCGCCGTAGAGGAACACCTCCACCTCCCAGCCCCACTCTTTCAGCAATCGCGCCACCACGAAGCCGTCGCCGCCATTGTTGCCCGGCCCGCACAAAACCACCGCCCGGTAAGACCCCGCCCTCAGCTCCGGCCATTCCTCGAAGATCGCCTCGACCACGCCCCTCCCGGCGCGCTCCATCAGCTCGAGCCCGGTGACCTCGCCGGAGGCAATCGCGGCCTGTTCGATGGCCCGCATCTGTGCGGCGGTGAGGAGTTCGGTCATGGCTCGGCCCCCGGATTTCGTCGATCGCACGTTTCGCGGGCAGTCTGCACAAATTCTGTGCAGTCACCCCGGATTCCCCGGAGCCGGCCCTGCCCCCGGCAGCCTAGCCAATTGTCCCCGCTCCACGGAAGTGCTGACAGGGGCCAACTCGCAGGAAAAGCTCCGGGAGAGTCGGCCCATGAAGAAGATCGAAGCCATCATCAAGCCCTTCAAGCTCGACGAGGTGAAGGAGGCCCTTCAGGAGGTCGGCGTGCAGGGCCTCAGCGTGATCGAAGTCAAGGGCTTCGGCCGCCAGAAGGGCCATACCGAACTCTATCGCGGCGCCGAATACGTGGTGGACTTCCTGCCCAAGGTGAAGGTCGAGGTGGTGCTGACCGATGACATGGTCGAGGCCGCGATCGAGGCGATCATCTCGGCCGCACGCACCGACAAGATCGGCGACGGCAAGATCTTCGTCACGCCCGTCGAACAGGTGATCCGCATCCGCACCGGCGAGACCGGCGAGGATGCGATCTGAATTCCGGGCCTCCGCCCGACCCACGCTCCAGAAGAAGGACAGCACGAGATGAGCGTAAAGAACGCCCTGAAGCTCATGAAGGACGAGGAGGTCGAATATGTCGACGTCCGCTTCACCGACCCGCGCGGGCGGCTCCAGCATGTGACGCTGATCGCCGACCTCGTCGACGAGGACTTCTTCGAGGAAGGCTTCATGTTCGACGGCTCCTCCATCGCCGGATGGAAGTCGATCGACCAGTCGGACATGAAGCTCATTCCCGATCCGAACTCGATCTACATCGACCCGTTCTATGCCGAGAAGACGATGTGCATCCATTGCAACGTCGTCGAGCCCGACACCGGCGAACCCTACAGCCGCGACCCGCGCGGGACCGCCGTCAAGGCCGAGGCCTACCTCAAGGCCTCCGGCATCGGCGACACCGCCTATTTCGGCCCCGAGGCCGAGTTCTTCCTCTTCGACGACGTCCGCTATTCGGTGGCGCCGAACAAGGTCTCCTACCAGATCGACGCCGAACACGCCGCCTGGAACACCGACGCGGAATTCGAGACCGGCAACCTCGGCCACCGGCCGACCTACAAGGGCGGCTACTTCCCGGTGAACCCCGCCGACGAGGGACAGGACATCCGCTCGGAGATGCTTTCGACGATGAAGCGCATGGGGCTGAAGGTCGACAAGCACCACCACGAGGTGGCGACCTGCCAGCACGAGCTCGGTCTGATCTTCGGCGGGCTGACCGAACAGGCCGACAACATCCTGAAATACAAGTATGTCATCCACAACGTGGCGGCCGCCTACGGCAAGACCGTCACCTTCATGCCGAAGCCGATGAAGGGCGACAACGGCTCGGGGATGCATGTCAACATGTCGATCTGGAAGGACGGCAGGCCGCTGTTCGCGGGCGACAAGTATGCCGACCTTTCCCAGGAGGCGCTGTGGTTCATCGGCGGCATCCTGAGGCACGCCAAGGCGCTCAACGCCTTCACCAACCCGGGCACCAACAGCTACAAGCGGCTGATCCCCGGATTCGAGGCGCCGGTGCTGCGCGCCTATTCGGCCCGCAACCGCTCGGGCTGCGTCCGCATTCCCTGGACCGAAAGCCCCAAGGCCAAGCGCGTCGAGGCGCGTTTCCCCGACCCCTCGGCCAACCCCTACCTGTGCTTTGCGGCCCTCCTGATGGCGGGGCTCGACGGGATCAGGAACAAGGTCGACCCGGGCCCCGCGTCGGACAAGGATCTCTACGACCTGCCGCCCGAGGAATTGGCCGAGATTCCGACCGTCTGCGGTTCCCTGCGCGAGGCGCTGGAGGAACTGGAGAAGGACCACGACTTCCTTCTGGCGGGCGACGTCTTCACCCGCGACCAGATCGACGGCTACGTGGCGCTCAAGTGGGAAGAGGTCTACGCCTACGAACACACGCCGCACCCGATCGAATACCAGATGTACTATAGCTGCTGACCGGCAGCGGAACCATCACCGGGGGGGCGCCCGAAGGGGCGCCCCTTTCCCTTGCCCTGCCACGCAACCTCCCAGAATTCTTGCCAAATCCGGCGGAATCCCGCCGCAATCGTTTGTTAAGCCGTTTCCCGGAAAGTTGCGTCAGAGGGGGTCTGACATGACGGGACTTCGCACCGGGCAGGACACGCCGACGCTGGCACAGGCGTCCGCCGTCATCGCGTGGCGTGGCGGCTCATTCGCCAGCCCGCGCGGCGGCCCGTGCCGAACCGACTGGATCGAGAGGACGATGCGGCGGGCGGAGCTTCCGAGCGTCGTCGACCTGGCGAAGCGCCCTGACACCACCCGCCGCCTCTGTCGGCTGCTCGGCATCTGATCTCCCGCGCGCGCCCCGCCGTCAGTAAAGCCCGCCCGCGCTCAGCGTGCCGAAATCGGCCTTCTTGGGGATCACCCTGGTCTCGCCGGTCGATGTTGTGACCGTGGTTCCGCCCTCGTCGCCGCCGATCTCGCCATAGGCATAGAGCGGCAGGTTCTGGCCCATCGCGAAACCGCCGTCGACCATCGCGCCGATGCCGAAGATCGGAATCTCGCCGTCGCGGAAATATTCGGCCTGGACGAAGTCGCCCGAAGCGTCGTCGGGCAGGCGTTCGCCGGTGAAGCGGTTGATCTTGATGAAATGCCCGCCCGGCGGCACCCTGAAGTCCGACCCGCCGTATTTCTTCACCGCCTCTTTCATGAAGGCGTTGAAGACCGGCACGCAGAGCGTGCCGCCATAGGCCCCCGGCCCCAGCGTGCGCGGCTGGTCGTAGCCCATGTAGCAGCCCGCGACGATGTTCGAGGTGAAGCCGATGAACCAGACGTCCTTGGCGTCGTTCGTCGTGCCGGTCTTGCCCGCGACCGGCACCGGCAGGTTCACGCCCGAGCCCGAGCCGCGCAGCACCACGCCCTGCAACATCGAGGTCAACTGATAGGCGGTGACCGGGTCCATAACCCGCTCGCGGTCCGAGGTGATCCGCGGCGCCTGGCCGGGATCGAGGCTCGCCAGCTTGCAGTCCGCGCACTGGCGCTGGTCGTGGCGGTAGATCGTCCGGCCCCAGCGGTCCTGTACCCGGTCGACGAGCGTGGGCTCAACCCGCTCGCCGCCGTTGGCGAACATCGCATAGGCCGCCACCATCTTGAAGAGCGTGGTTTCCTGGGCGCCGAGCGCATTGGCCAGGAACGGCTCCAGATGGTCGTAGACACCGAAACGCTCGGCATAGCCAGCGACCGTCTGCATGCCGATCTCCTCGGCGATGCGGACCGTCATCAGGTTGCGCGACTGCTCGATGCCGGTGCGCATCGGCGTCGGCCCGTAGAACTTGTTCGACGCGTTCTTGGGCCGCCAGAGACCCTGCGGCGTGTCCACCTCAATCGGCGCGTCGACGACGATGGTCGCGGGCGAAAAGCCGGAATCGAGTGCCGCGGCATAGACGAAGGGCTTGAACGACGAGCCCGGCTGGCGCTGCGCCTGCGTCGCCCGGTTGAAGACCGAGGACTGATAGGAAAAGCCGCCCTGCATGGCGATCACCCGGCCGGTGTTGACGTCCATCGCCATGAAGCCGCCCTCGACCTCGGGCACCTGCCTGAGCGACCAGCGCTTGAACGAGCCGTCCTCGTTGGCAAGCGCCGCGACCATGACCACATCACCCACCGCGACGAGGTCACCCGCCGTCTTCGCCTTCGGGCCGAGCTTGCCGCCCTCCAGGCGCTTCCTCGCCCAGGTCACGTCCTCGGCCGCGATCCAGTGCCCGTCCTCGTCGTCCGAGACGCCCTCGATCCCGAGACGCGCCGACTTTTCGCCGACCTCGAGCACCACCGCGGGCAGCCAGCCGGGGATGTCGCGCGGCACCTCGGTCTCGGCCAGCGCGCGGCGCCAGTCCGCTTCCGAGCCGAGCACCTCGGCCGGCAGGGTCTTGCGGGTGCCGCGCCAGACACCCTGCGACCGGTCGTATTTCTCCAGCGCCTCCTGCAGCGCCTCGGCGGCGGAAACCTGCATCTCGGGGTCGACGGTGGCACGGATCGACAGCCCGCCACCGAAGAATTCCTCCTCGCCGAAGCTCTTGGAAAGCTGCCGGCGGATTTCGTCGGTGAAGTAGTCGCGCGGCGGAAGCGCGCTCTTGAACGACGGGTATTCGCCGCCCTGGACGGTCTTCAACGGCGCCGCAAGCGCGGTGTCCAGCGTGGCCTTGTCGAGGTATCCGTTCTGGAACATCTCGTGCAGCACGTAGTTGCGCCGCTCGATCGCCGCCTCGCGGTTCTTGACCGGATGGTAGCTGTAGGGGGCCTTCGGAAGGGCGGCCAGATAGGCGGCCTCTTCCGGCGTCAGTTCGGCGAGGGTCTTGTTGAAATAGGTCTGCGCCGCCGAGGCGACGCCGAACGACAGGAAGCCGAGGTCGATCTCGTTGAGGTAAAGCTCAAGGATCTTGTCGCGCGGCAGCGTGTTCACCAGCCGGTTGGCGAGCACCAGTTCCTTGATCTTCCGCTCGGCCGTGCGCTCGCCGCCCAGAAGGAAGTTCTTGGCCACCTGCTGGGGAATGGTCGAGGCGCCGCGGAGCGTCTGGCCGCGGGTGCGGATCGCATCCCAGAGCGCCCCGGCCATGCCGCGGGTGTCGAAGCCCTGGTGGGAATAGAAATTCTTGTCCTCGGCCGAGATGAAGGCTTCCCTGACCAGGGGCGGGATCTCCTCGATCGGTGCGAAGATGCGCCGCTCGGTGGCGAATTCGTCCATCAGCCGGCCCTCGCCCGAATAGATGCGGCTGATCGTCTTCGGCGTGTAGCGGGCAAGGTATTCGTGGTCGGGCAGGTCGCGGCTGTACATCCAGAAGATCGCCCCGACCGTCAGCGCGGCAAAGGCCAGCCCGGTGACGAGCCAGCTAAAGAGGGCGCCGATGAAGGATAGGACGAAACGGATCACGCGAGACTCCCGGCAGGACGGAGCGTCTATACAGTGCACCGGCAATCGGGTCAAAACAACTCGGCGACAGCGCTCGGGCCGGGCAAGACACCGCCCGCGGCGCGGGGCTACTGCCGGATCAGCTTCGCCTCGGCGGCATCCGCCACCGCCCAGTCGCGGAGTGCGGCAAGGATCGCCCCCTGCATCCGCGCCCGCCATTCCGGGTCGGACAGGCGCTTGCGGTCGGCCTCCGACGACAGGAATCCGACCTCGAGCAGGACGGACGGGATGTCGGGCGACTTCAGCACCGAAAAGGCGGCCTGCTGGATCGGGTGGCGGTGCATCCGGCCGCCCTGTCCCTTGATCGCCGCCGCCAGCGCCCCGGCCAGCCGTTCCGACCGCGGACGGGTCTCGGTGCGGGCCAGGTCCATCATCACCCCGGCGACCAGGTCGTCCTGCCCGGCAAGGTCGATCCCGGCCAGAAGGTCGGCGCGGTCGTGGCGTTCGGCAAGACGGGCAGAGGCCGCATCGCTCGCCTCGTCGGCAAGAAGGTAGACCGTCGCCCCCGTCGCCTCGCCCTCGGCCAGCGCGTCGGCATGAAGCGACAGGAACACATCCGCCCCGGTTGCCCGCGCCACGCTGATCCGCGTCTCGAGCGGCACGAAGACATCCTCCTCGCGGGTCAGCGCCACGGTCATGCCGGCGCGGCGCAGCACCTCCGCCAGTTCGCGGGCAAAGCCCAGCATCACCCCGGCCTCGTGGACCGGCCCGGCCTCGGCGCCGGGGTCGATGCCGCCGTGGCCTGGGTCGAGCACCACGACGAGCGGTGCCTCGCCGGTCTGCCGCCGCCGGGGCGCATCGACCACGGCGGGCTCCGGCAGCGCCCAGCGCGCAACCTCGGGCACGCCTGCCGCCGTGGCCGCGGCGAAGCCGGCGGGGTCTTCGGGCAGAAGCCTGAGCCGCAGCTCGCCCTCGCCGCCCGGCGCCACGCGTTCCTCGGCGGTCGCGATCCGGTAGGGGCCGTCCAGCTCGGCCACCAGCCGCGACCAGCCCTCGCGGATCGGCCCCCAGGCGAGGCCAAGAACGCGGTCCGAGGTATCGAGCGCGCCGGGCCGCGAGGCGCCGAAATCAACCTCGGAGAAGTCGAGCACGAGGCGCGGCGGCGCGTCCAGCAGGAAGGCGCGGTAGGGCACGGCCTTCGAGATCGCCAGATCGACGGCGACCCCGCCGCCCTCGTCGGCCACCCGCGAGGCGGCAGGGTCGAGATGGGCGAGCGCGGTCAGGTCGGCCGCGACGGCGGGCACGGCGGCCGGCACGGCGGCAGCGGCCGCGAGGCAAAGGGAAAGTGCCCGGAGGATCATGCGACTGCCCGTTTTCCGCCGATCATAGGCCCGCGCCCGCCTCGTCCCCAAGCGCTAACCGCGCGTCTTCATGAAGTCGTGAAGCCGCGCCAGCCCCTCGCGGATGTCAGCGGTCGAGCGGGCGTAGGAGAACCTGAGCGTCCGCCCACCGCGCACCGGGTCGAAATCGAGCCCCGGCGTCACCGCCACGCCCGCCCGGTCGAGGATTTCGGCCGCGAAGGTGCGGCTGTCCGCGGTCAGGTCCGAGACGTCGGCATAGATGTAGAAGGCGCCGTCGGGCGGGGCGATCCGGGTGAAGCCCGCCGCGGGCAGCGCCTCCAGCATCAGCCGGCGGTTCTCGGCGTAGACGGCGCGGTTGGCCTCCAGTTCCGCCCCGCAGCCGAGTGCCGCGAGCGCGGCGACCTGGCTGGCATGGGGCGGGCAGATGAACATGTTCTGCGCCAGCCGCTCCACCACCCGGACATGGCTCTCAGGCACCACCATCCAGCCGATGCGCCAGCCGGTCATCGAGAAGTATTTCGAGAAGGAGTTGACGACATAGACCTCGTCGGTGACTTCCAGCGCCGTCACTGCGCGGCGGTCGTATTGCAGGCCGTGGTAGATCTCGTCGGAGATGAGGGCGATCGCCCTCGCCTCGCACAGCCCGGCAAGGGCGGCAAGCTCCTCGCGCCCCAGCATCGTGCCCGACGGGTTGCCGGGCGAGGCGACGATCAGGCCCTGCACGCCCTCCGGCATTTCCTCGGGCCGCGGCTGGTAGCGGTTTTCCGGCTTCGTCGGGATGCCCACCGGCACCACCGACATCGCCCGCAGGATCTGCCGGTAGGAGGGATAGCCGGGTTCGCCCAGCGCCACCCGGTCGCCGGCATCGAAGAGCGCCGCGAAGGCCAGAAGGAACGCCCCCGAGGAACCCGAGGTGACGATCACCCGCGCCGGATCGAGGTCGACGCCATACCAGGCCGCGTAGTGCCGGGCGATGCCTTCGCGCAAGGCCGGCAGGCCGAGCGCGACGGTGTAGCCGAGCGCATCTTCCTCCATCGCCCGGGCCAGCGCCGCCCGCGCCGCGGCGGGGGCGGGCGTGGAGGGCTGGCCCACCTCCATGTGGATGATGTGGCGGCCCGCCGCCTCGGCGGCGCGGGCGGCCTCCATCACGTCCATCACAATGAAGGGATCGACGATCCCGCGGCTTGATGTGCGCATCGCGGCCTCACTATCCTTGCCCCGAACAGGCCGTTCATCCCAGCCCCGGGGGCCAAGGTCAATGGGCCGCACCGCGTCCCGCCTTGCGCTGCGCGGGAAATCTGCGATGGTCGCCCCCCGATCCGACCGGCGCGCCAGACGCGTGCCCCCGACCAGAGGCCGCCCATGAGATTTGCCCCCGCCGCATTCGTCCCGCTTGCCTTCGCCCCCCTTGCGTTCGCAGCGCTTCTGGCAACCCCCGCCGCCGCCTTCGACATGACCGGGATGAGCGATGCGGAGCGCGCGGCCTTCCGCGCCGAGGTGCGCGCCTATCTCCTCGACAACCCCGAGGTGCTGGCCGAGGCCTTCGACGCGTTGCAGAAACGCCAGGCCGAGGCGGCGGCGGCGGGCGATGCCGGCCTCGTCACCGCCAATGCCGAGGACATTTTCAACGACGGCCATTCCTACGTCGGCGGCAACCTGGACGGCGGCCTGACCGTGGTCGAGTTCATCGACTACCGCTGCGGCTACTGCCGCAAAGCGCATGCCGAAGTCGCCGAACTGGTGCAGTCCGACGGCGACATCCGCTACATCGTCAAGGAATTCCCCATCCTGGGCGAGGAATCCGTCACGGCCTCGCTCTTTGCCATCGCGGCGCTTCAGACCCTTGGCGCCGAGGCCTACGGGAAGATCAACGCCGGCTTCTATGAAAGCTTCCGCGGCGAGGTGACGCCCGAGACGCTCGCCGCCTTCGCCGCCGACCTCGGACTCGACGGCCAGGCGATCCTGGCGAAGATGGATGCGCCCGAGGTGATGAAGGTCATCGAGGAAAACCACCTCCTGGCCCAGCGGATGCAGATTTCCGGCACGCCGACCTTCGTCATGGGCGGCCAGATGCTGCGCGGCTATGCGCCCCTGGAGACGATGCGCGCCATCGTCGCCGACGAGCGCGGCTGACACCCGGCGGCATCCGCCCGGGCGGGCGGCCCGCCTGCCCGCCCGCACGCCGGCGCTTGCAGCGGCAGCACTTCGGCGCAACCATCGGGCTGCGAACGACCGGCCCGGAGGAACCGCATGCCATCCCGCCCCAGCAGTCTCGACCGCGATCCCCACGAACCCCACCGCGCCTCCAGCACGCTCGAACTGTTCTTCGACCTCGTCTCGGTCATCGCCATCGCCGCGGTGACGGCGGGGCTGCACCATGCGATCGCGGGCGGCCACGGGATCGACGCGCTGCCGCGGTTCGTCTTTCTCTTCCTCGCCGTCTGGTGGGCCTGGATGAACTTCACCTGGTTCGCCTCGGCCTTCGACAACGACGACGTGTTTCACCGTATCCTCACGATGATGATCATGGGCGGCGCCCTGATCTTCGCCGGCGGCGCCGCCCATATCTTCACGACGCTGGATTTCAGCTTCGGCCTTCTCGGCTGGATCGTCATGCGGGCGGGCATGGTCGGGCTGTGGCTGCGCGCGGCCGCCGAGGCGCCGGAGTATCGCGCGACTTGCCTGCGCTACGCCGCGGGCATCGCGCTTGCCCAGGTCGGCTGAACGGTGACCTATTTCGCCACCGCGCCCGGCTCGCCCGCCTTCTTCGCCGCCGGCGCGTTCTGCTTCCTGCTGGAATTTTCCGTGCCTCCCTTTGCCGAGAGCGCCCGCGCCACGCCGTTCCACCGCCACCACATCATCGAGCGCTACGGCCTTCTGATGATCATCTCGCTGGGCGAGATCGTCCTGTCGGTCTCGCACGGCTTCGCCACGCTGTTCGGCGACCACCCCTCCGCTGCGGCGGCGCTGGTCTCGGTCGCGGCGCTCGTGATCGTCTTCTCGGTCTGGTGGCTCTACTTCTGCGAGGCGGAACACCTCGTCACCACCCGGCAGCCGACGGCGCTGATCTGGGGCTACGGCCATGTCTTCATCTTCATGGCGACGGCAGCGCTCGGCGCGTCGATCGCCGCGTCGATCGACGTCGCCACCCAGCACGGCGAGGCGCGCCCGCAGGACGTCTCGGCCTGGCTCGGCGGCGCGCTGGCGCTCGGCTCCGCCGCGCTCTGGCTGACGCGCGACCGGGTGCTCGACCTTTCCTCCCGCTACCGGCTGGCGCTGCCGGCAATGGCGGTCGCCTTCGCCGCCGCCGGCGCCGCGGGCCTGCCGGTCTGGGCCTTCGCGCTTCTCTGCGTCGTCGCGGTGATCTGGCGCGCGCCGGACACGGGCCATGACCATACTGCCGCAGGCTGACCCTGCCATGCCGCTTGCGGACCATTGCCCCGGCAGCGAAAGGGACTAGATAGACTGGCGAACAGACGAAAAGAGCTTGCCATGACGGACGACGCGCTGGTCATCTTCACCCCCTCGGGCAAGAGGGGGCGCTTCGCACCGGGCACGCCGGTGCTGACCGCGGCGCGCCAGCTCGGCGTCGACCTCGACAGCGTCTGCGGCGGCCGCGGCATCTGCTCGAAATGCCAGATCACGCCGGGCTACGGCGAGTTTCCCAAGCACGGGGTGACCGTGACCGAAGGCGCGCTTTCGGAATGGAACGCGGTCGAGGAACGCTATGACCGCATCCGCGGCCTGAAGGAGGGGCGCCGGCTGGGCTGCCAGGCCAGGATCATGGGCGACGTGGTCATCGACGTGCCGCCGGAAAGCCAGGTCCACCGCCAGGTCATCCGCAAGTCCGCCACGGCGCGGACGATCACGATGGACCCGGCCACCCACGCCTATTACGTCGAGGTGGCCGAGCCCGACATGCACGAACCCTCGGGCGATTTCCAGCGCCTTGCCGCGGCCCTGAGGGAGCAGTGGCAGATCGAGGGGGTCGAGGCCGAGCCCGCACTGCTGCGCCGGCTGCAACCGGTCCTGCGCAAGGGCGAATGGAAGGTGACGGTGATCCTGCACCGCGACCACCACCACCGCCCGCGCATCCTCGACATCCATCCGGGCTTCTGGGAAGGCAGGCTCTACGGGCTGGCCATCGACCTCGGCTCCACCACCATCGCCGCACATCTGTGCGACCTGAGGAACGGCAACGTGCTCGCCTCCTCGGGTCTGATGAACCCGCAGATCCGCTTCGGCGAGGATCTGATGAGCCGCGTCAGCTACGCGATGATGAACCCCGGCGGCGACCGCGAGATGACGAATGCGGTCCGCAGCGCGATCAACGGGCTTGCGGCCACGATCGCCGCCGAGGCCGGGATCGAGCCGGGCCAGATCGTCGAGACCGTCTTCGTCTGCAATCCGGTGATGCACCACCTGCTTCTGGGCATCGACCCGGTCGAGCTTGGCCAGGCGCCCTTTGCGCTGGCCACGTCGGAAAGCCTGTCGATCCCGGCGCGCGACCTCGACCTCGACGCGATCCACGACAACGCGCGCGTCTACGTGCTGCCCTGCATCGCCGGCCATGTCGGCGCCGACTGCGCCGCCGTGGCCCTGTCGGAAGAACCCGACAAGTCCGATGAGATGGTGCTGATCGTCGACGTCGGCACCAACGCCGAGCTTCTGTGCGGCAACCGCGACCGGGTCCTCGCCTGTTCCTCGCCCACCGGGCCCGCGCTCGAGGGCGCGCAGATTTCCTCGGGCCAGCGCGCCGCACCCGGCGCTATCGAACGGGTCGAGATCGACCCCGGGACGAAGGAGCCGCGCTTCCGCGTGATCGGCAGCGAGATCTGGTCGGACGAGCCCGGCTTTGCCGAGGCGACGGCGGCGACCGGCATCACCGGGATCTGCGGCTCGGGCATCATCGAGGTGGTGGCCGAGATGCGCATGGCCGGGCTGCTCGACGCCGGCGGGCTGATCGGTTCGGCCGAACAGACCGGCAGCACCCGCTGCGTGCCGCAGGGCCGGACCCATGCCTATGTGCTGCATGACGGCACCGCCGTGGGGGGGCCGCTGATCACGGTGACGCAGGGCGACATCCGCGCGATCCAGTTGGCGAAATCCGCGCTCTATGCCGGTGCGCGGCTGCTGATGGACGAACTCGGCATCGAGCGGGTGGAGCGCGTGGTCCTGGCCGGGGCCTTCGGCGCGCATATCTCGCCCAAACACGCGATGGTGCTCGGCATGTTCCCCGATTGCCCGCTCGACAGGGTCACCTCCGCCGGCAACGCCGCGGGCACCGGGGCGCGGATCGCGCTGTGCAACATCGGCGCCCGCACCGCGATCGAGGCGGAAGTGAAACGCATCCACAAGGTCGAGACCGCGATCGAGCCGCGCTTCCAGGAACATTTCGTTGCCGCCAACGCGATCCCGCACGCGACCGCGCCCTTCCCGGAGCTGGCGAAGATCATGACCCTGCCCGACGTCGCCTTCAACGCCGGCGGCGGCGACGGCGGCCGGCGGCGCCGCCGCGGCTGAGCCGCGGCCCCGCGCGCCCGCCTTCCCGCACCCCGTGCAGGGGCCGGGCCTCTCGCTCACGCCCCCCAGTCGGCCAGCACCGTGCCGATCTCCAGCGGCTTCGACTGCGATCCCGCGCCGATCCGCCCCGGCGTGCGCGACAGTCTCGGCGCCGGTGCGGGCTGCACCACGCCGTCATGGACGACATAGGTCGCGCGGGCCGCATTGTGCGGATGGGCCGGTGCCTCTTCCAGCGCCAGCACCGGCACCGCGCAGGCATCCGATCCGGTGAAGACCGCCGCCCAGTCGTCGCGCGTCCGCTCGCCGATCCGTGCCGCGACGCGCGCCGCCGCCTCGGGCCAGCGCGCTCGGTCCATCTGCGGCGGCATCGCGGCCGCGTCGATCCCGGCCAGCCGCAGGAACTCGGCCCAGAACTTCGGCTCGATCGCGCCCACGGCAAGGAAGCCGCCCTCCCTGCATTCGTAGCAGCGGTAGAACGGCGCCGCCCCGTCGAGGATGTTGGCCTCGCGCGCCTGCGACCAGGCCCCGCCCGCCGTCATGCCCTGGATCATCGCCATCAGATGCGCCGTGCCGTCGCTGATCGCCGCATCGACCACCTGGCCCCGGCCGCTTCGCGCCGCCTCGAGAAAGGCGCAGACCATCCCGAAGGCGAGATACATCGCGCCCCCGCCGAAGTCGCCGACAAGGTTCAGGGGTGGCACCGGCCGCTCCGCCGGGCCGATGGCATGGAGCGCACCCGAAAGCGCGATGTAGTTGAGGTCGTGCCCGGCCGTCTGCGCGAAGGGCCCTGTCTGGCCCCAGCCGGTCATCCGCCCGTAGACGAGGCGGGGATTGTCGGGGAAATCCTCCGGCCCGAGGCCGAGCCGTTCCATCACCCCTGGCCGCAGCCCCTCGATCAGCCCGTCGGCGCGGGCGATCAGCCGGCGGGCCGCCCCGCGGCCGTCATCGGTCTTGAGGTCGAGGGCCACAAAGCCCCGGCCCCGGTTGAGGATGTCGTAGGACAGCCCGAGCAGATGGCGGTTGCCCGGCCGCTCGATCCGCACCACCTCGGCCCCCATGTCGGCGAGCACCATCGCGGTGAAGGGCGTGGGCCCGAGCCCGGCGATCTCGACGATCCTCAGCCCGGAAAGCGGCCCGGTCATGCCGTGGCCTTCTCTTCCAGCATCAGCCATTCCTCCTCCGCCGCCGCCAGCGCCGCCTGCCGTTCGGCGAGCCCCTCCGAGGCGCGTCGGAACCTGTCGGGCGCCTTGCCGTAGAGGTCCGGGTCGGACAGGAAGTCCGACAGCCGGCCGATCTCGGCCTCGAGCCGCTCGATGATCCCGGGCAGCGCGTCGAGCCGGTGCCGCTCGGTAAAGGTCAGCCCGGCCACGGGCCTTTTCGCCTTCGGATCGGGGGCGGGCGCCGCCTTCGCCGCCGCCCGGGCGGGCGCCGCGGGCGCGGGTTCGGGCTTCTGCGCCTGATAGTCGGTCCAGCCGCCGGCATAGACGGTGACGCGCCCGTCGCCCTCGAAGGCCACGGTCGTCGTCGCCACCCGGTCGATGAAGTCGCGGTCATGGCTGACCAGCAGCACAGTGCCGTCGTAGTCCCCGAGCACGTCCTGGAGGAGGTCGAGCGTCTCGACGTCGAGGTCGTTGGTCGGCTCGTCGAGCACCAGAAGGTTCGACGGCCGCGCCATGATCCGCGCCAGCAGAAGCCGTGCCCGCTCGCCGCCCGAGAGCGAGCCGATCGGCGCCCGGGCCTGCGCCTCGTCGAAGAGGAAGTCCTTCAGATAGGCGACGACATGGCGCGGCTCGCCCCGCACCATCACCTGGTCGGACCGACCCGAGACCGCCATGCCGGGATCGTTCACCAGCCCGTCCCAGAGCGTCATGGCGGGGTCGAGCGCGGCACGCGCCTGGTCGAAGACGGCGATCTCCAGCCGGGTGCCGTGCCGCACGGTGCCGGCATCGGGGGCGATCTCGCCGGTCAGCATCTTCAAGAGCGTGGTCTTGCCGGCGCCGTTCGGGCCGACGAAGGCCACCCGGTCGCCGCGCAGCACGGTGAGGTCGAGGGGCCGCAGGATGCGCCGGTCGCCGAAGGCCTTGGAAATCCCCTTCGCCTCGATCACCAGCCGGCCCGAGACCTGGCCCGTGTCCAGCGCCAGACCCGCCGCGCCCTGGCGGCGGATCATCGCCGCGCGTTCCGCCCGCATCGCCTGCAGCGCCCGCACCCGCCCCTGGTTGCGCCGGCGGCGGGCCGAGATTCCCTCCACAGCCCATTTCGCCTCGGCCCTGATCCGGCGGTCGAGCTTGTGGCGGGCGAGGTCCTCGCCGGCCCAGACCGTCTCGCGCCAGTCCTCGAACCCCTCGAACCCGCGCTCGCTCCGCCGTACCTCGCCGCGGTCGATCCAGAGCGTCGCGCGGGTCAGCGACCTGAGGAAGGCGCGGTCGTGGCTGATCACGACGAAGGCAGCGCGGGTCTCGGCCAGCCGCGCTTCGAGCCAGAGCGTCGCCTCGATGTCGAGGTGGTTGGTCGGCTCGTCGAGCAGCATCAGTTCCGGCGCCTCGGCCAGAAGCTTCGCCAGCGCCGCCCGCCGCTTCTCGCCGCCCGAGGCGGCGGAGACCGGCGTCGCCGGATCAAACTTCAGCCCCTCGGCCGCCACCGCCACCCGATAGGCCTCGTCCTCCGGCAGGCCCGCGGTGGCGAAGGCGCCGAGCGTGGCGAAACCCGCGAAATCCGGCTCCTGCTCCATGTAGCCGGTGGTGACGCCGGGCGCCGCCGTCCGCTCGCCCGCGTCCGCCTCGACGAGCCCGGCCATCACCTTCATCAGCGTCGACTTGCCCGAGCCGTTACGCCCGACCAGCGCCACCCGGTCGCCGGGCTGGATGGTCAGGTCAACGTCCGCGAACAGCGGATCGCCGCCGTGGCCGAGGGTGATGCCGGAAAGCTGGAGAAGGGGTGCGCGTGCCATGCCGGCTGAGCTAATCCGCCGCCCGGCGCGCGTCAACCGGCGGCTTCTTCGTTGCCGAAATACCCCGGGGGTGAATGCGGGCCCTGCCCGCAGAGGGGGCAGCGCCCCCTCCCCGCCGCCCTACTCGGCCGCTTCCTTCGCCGCCTCGATCTCGGCGGCGCGCTCCTCCACCAGGCGGACGATGTGGTCGATCATCTCGGCATTGCTCATCTTGTGGCTCTGCCGGCCGGCGAGATAGACCATTCCCGCCCCGGCGCCGCCGCCGGTGAAACCGATGTCGGTCATCAGCGCCTCGCCCGGCCCGTTCACGACGCAGCCGATGATCGACAGGCTGATCGGCGTGCGGATATGCTCGAGCCGCTTCTCCAGCGCCTCCACCGTGCGGATCACGTCGAATCCCTGCCGCGCGCAGGAGGGGCAGGAGATGATCTGGACACCGCGCGTCCTCAGCCCCAGCGACTTCAGGATCTCGTAGCCGACCTTCACCTCCTCGACCGGATCGGCCGAGAGCGAGACGCGGATCGTGTCGCCGATGCCCATCCACAGAAGGTTGCCAAGGCCGATCGCCGACTTGACCGTGCCCGACATGAGGCCCCCCGCCTCGGTGATGCCGAGGTGGATCGGCGCGTCGGTGGCATCCGCCAGTTGCTGGTAGGCGGCGGCGGCGAGGAACACGTCCGACGCCTTCACCGAGATCTTGAACTCGTGGAAGTCGTTGTCCTGCAACAGCCTGATGTGGTCGAGGCCGGATTCCACCATCGCTTCGGGACAGGGTTCGCCATACTTGTCGAGAAGGTGCCTCTCGAGGCTGCCGGCGTTCACGCCGATGCGGATCGAGCAGCCGTGGTCCTTCGCCGCCCTGACCACCTCGGCCACGCGCTTCGCGTCGCCGATGTTGCCAGGGTTGATCCTGAGGCAGGCCGCCCCCGCCTCGGCCGCCTCGATGGCGCGGCGGTAGTGGAAATGGATGTCGGCGACGATCGGCACCGGGCTTTCGCGCACGATCTCGCGCAGCGCCCGCGTCGAGGCCTCGTCGGGGGTCGAGATGCGGACGATGTCGGCCCCGGCCGTGGCGGCGCGCAGCACCTGCTCCACCGTCGCCCGCTCGTCGGAGGTGATCGTGTTGGTCATCGTCTGCACGGTGATCGGCGCGTCGCCGCCCACCGGCACGGTGCCCACCATGATCCGGCGCGACCTTCGCCGCTCGATGTTCCGCCAGGGTCGGATCGGATTGTGGGTCATGTCAGCCTCGGCACGCGTTCGCTCGGGCGATAGATAGACCGCCCGGCCAACCACGGCAATGCGGCGGGATCACCCGGCGGGGTCACTCGGTGGCGGGCGCCTCGGGCACCACGGCGGCGGCATCGGCCACTGCGGTGGAATATTTCGCAAGGTCGGCGTCGCTTTCCAGGTCTGCCAGCGCATATTTCCCGGTCAGCGCCTCCGGCGACAGCACGAGGTTCTTGGTGACCGAGCCGCGCTCGCCCGCCGGCCCGTAGGTCTGGCCGTTGACCGCGAAGTAGAGCGCGCCCGACTCGCCCACCCGCATCACCGGCGGCTCCTCGAGCTTGGGCAGCGCATAGCGTTCGCCGGCATCGAGGATCTTCTCGAAGATCACGGTTCCGTCCGCCGCCTGCACCCGCACCCAGGCCGGGCGCACCGCCAGAAGCTCCACCTCGGGCGCGTCGGCGGCGACGACCTGCACCGGCGTCTCGCCGAAGGCTGGCTGCGGCTGGACCTGCGCGGCCTCGGCTGTCTGGGTCTCTGCCACCGGCAGCAGGCCCACGCTGTGCGGATCGATCGCCGCGATCGGCCCGTCGCGCGCCACCAGGACCGGCACGTCGAGCGCCTGGGGCCGGTAGAGCCGGTCGAGCGCGTCCGGAGCGGGCGGCAGTGCGTCCTGGCCCGGCAGCGCCGCCAGCGCGACCTCGCCGCTGTCCTGCTGGTCGGCCAGCGTCTTGCCGGCGCCGGCCAGCGGGTCGAGGTCGGCCACCACGCCCGGGGCCTGGTCGACCGGGGCAAGGGTGACCTTCTGCACCTCCTGCAGCACCGACCAGCCGCCATAGCCGATCCCGCCGATCAGGAGGAGAAGGACGAGGATGGAGCCCACAGCACCCGGCTGGATGCCCGACCAGATCGCCTCGCCGCGCGGCACGAAGCTGGCATTGGGATTGGCGAGCGGGTCGGCGTATTCGACCTTGCGCCGCGCCACGACCGGGCCGGAGGCCGCCGCCGACATGCCGTGCGCAACGGTGAAATTCGCTTCCTGGCAGAAGCGGCGGAACGTCGTTTCCGGGTCCATGCCGAGGTATCGCGCGTAGGAGCGCACATAACCCGCCACGAATCCCGGGGTTTCGAAGGCCGAGACATCGCAGTTCTCGATCGCCGCGATGTAGCTCGCCTTGATCTTCAGTTCGCGCTGCACGTCGAGGAGGGATTTGGCGAGCGTGGCGCGTTCTCCGCGCATGATGTCGCCGAGCCGCAGTTCGTAGTCGTCAAACCCCTTGGGTTTGTCCGATTCCTGCGCCGAAGGTGGCACCCTCCGCCCGATCATTCCCACTGCCCCGTACCGTTGTCCCCAGGCGGCCGACGATTCGTCTTACCCCTGCCGTCCTATTGGGAATTTCATACCACACGGCAAGGGCGAATGCGACGACGGATGGCGTCAGGCGGACAGTTCGGCGCGATTCAGCGCGCAATGTGCCCAGAGTTTGTCCATCGCGCGGACGAGGCATTCGATATCCTCGGGCGTATGCACCGGCGAGGGCGTGAAACGCAGCCGCTCGGTGCCGCGCGGCACGGTCGGGAAGTTGATCGGCTGCACATAGATCCCGTGGTGCTCCAGAAGCATGTCCGAGATCTTCTTGCAGTGCACCGGATCGCCCACGTGCACCGGCACGATATGGGTGCCGCGGTCGATGATCGGCAGGCCGAGCGCGCGAAGCCGCGCCTTGAGGATGCGGGCGTGTTCCTGCTGCTTGTCTCGCAGATGCTGCGCCGTCTTGACGTAGCGGACCGAGGCCGCCGCCCCCGCCGCCACCGCCGGCGGCAGCGAGGTGGTGAAGATGAATCCCGGCGCGTAGGAGCGGATCGCGTCGACCATCTTCGCGGTCGAGGCGATGTAGCCGCCCATCACGCCGTAGGCCTTGGCGAGCGTGGCGTTGATGATGTCGATCCGGCCCATCAGCCCCAGCTTCTCAGCCACGCCGCCGCCGCGCGGGCCATACATGCCGACGGCATGGACCTCGTCGAGGTAGGTCAGCGCGCCGAAATCCTTCGCGGCGTCGCAGATCGCCTCCATCGGGCTGATGTCGCCGTCCATCGAATAGACCGACTCGAAGGCGACGAGCTTCGGCGCCGCCGGATCGTCGGCCGCCATCAGCGCCCGCAGGTGCTCCACATCGTTGTGGCGGAAGACCCGCTTGGCCCCGCCGTTGCGCCTGATCCCCTCGATCATCGAGGCGTGGTTCAGCTCGTCGGAATAGATGATCAGCCCGGGAAACAGCTTCGGCAGGGTCGAGAGCGTCGCGTCGTTGGCGATATAGGCCGAGGTGAAGACCAGCGCCGCTTCCTTGCGGTGAAGGTCGGCGATCTCGGCCTCGAGCCGCTTGTGGTAGACCGTGGTGCCGGAGATGTTGCGGGTGCCGCCGGAGCCCGCCCCGGCCGCGTCCAGCGCCTCGTGCATCGCGGCGAGCACCACCGGATGCTGGCCCATGCCGAGGTAGTCGTTGCCGCACCAGACGGTGATTTCCTTCTCGGTGCCGTCGGGGCGCGTCCAGATCGCCCTGGGGAACCGGCCGTTGCGGCGCTCGATGTCGATGAAGGTGCGGTAGCGGCCCTCGTCATGCAGGCGCTGAAGCGCCCGGTCGAGCTGTGCGTCATAGTCCATCTGCCATCTCCCGGCTTTTCCGTCCGTCCCCTCGGGGCCATAGGGCCATCTCACGCCGGCGTCCTTGATAACGGTCAAATCCGCGCCGGACGAGGGTACAAATTGCCGCTGGCCGGCGCTGCGGGCGAACGCAGGCCGGCAATTCGCATCAGCCGGCCGAGACGGCAGGCACAATGACTATTTTTCGTCCGGAAGCGGCATGGGCGCGAAGGCGAGCTCGGCCAGAGGCCGCGTGCGTTCCTTTAGGCAGATGTCCTCAGCTTTCGCCTTCTCTTCCAGCATGGCGACCGCGCTTTCCATACCCGGGTCCAGGTCGCAGCCCGGCCGGTAAAGTGCGTCGCAGACGCCCTCGAGCAGTCTGTTCGCGCGGACCACGGGGCATATCAGATCGTCCGCTTCTTCGATGCCGTCGAACATCGACATGCTCTCTGTCGGCAAAGTCCCGGCCTTCACGCGCTGAAAGGCGTCATATTCGAAAAGCTTCTGGAGCATATAGTCGGACAGCCGCGCGGGGCTATGATTGTCATAGACGATCGCATTCACGCGGTAGGGTTCGGACAGCGACACGTTGGTGATCTTGCCGTCTTGCGCCATGAATGTATGCAGGTCCGTCCAGGCGTCAGGGCTGTAGGGCGAGGCCTGCACGGCCCTGCGTGCATAGTCGAGTACCTGCTGAGGCGTCGGCCTCTCCAGCACGCTGATCGTAAGTTGGCCGTCGTCACCTTCAGCACTGGTGAGGAGTGGTTCACCGAGCATTTTCAGGACAGCCAGCGAAAAGGGCGATTGCTCAAGTTCGCGCTCGGCCTTGGCATGGCGCCTCCTTGAGATCGTCTCGGTCATAAGTGGCAGGCCGTATTTCAACGCAAGGACATCATAGTCCGTGGTATGGCGGGACAGGTCGTATTTCTCGTCAGACAACACCCGATACGCGATTTCTGCCACGTCCCGGCTGGCTTCGGGGATGAGAATGAAGTCGAGCCGCAGGTAATCGAAATCAGGATAGTTTCCGGTCGCCAGCGTTTCGTTCATCCAATCCCATTGTTCCTTAAACCCTCGGGCGAGCGGCAGCTTGCAGCGCGTTGCCGCGTTCGGCACCGCATCCGGGACACGCTGCGCGTAGGTGTCGCACATGGCCGCGCCTTCCTCCCATGTGCCGCCCCAGCCGCGCACCACCGTGGCGACCGCACGCTCGAGGGTCCCTGCATTGGCATCGGTCGCCATGACCTCCCGCAGCACCAAATCTCGCCTTTGCGTTTGACGGCGCGTCATCGCGAGCTTGATCACGGCATCCGACGCGGCGATCAGCCTCGGACGGTTGCGATAGGCCAGTTCCGCGTGTTCCCGAGCCTCTTGCTGGAGTTCGTCGAATTTCGAAAGCGCCGCGGGATAGGTTTCGCGCGCTGTACGCTCCCCACGGATTTGCCAGCTTACACTGTAGTCAACCCAGGCTTTCGCGGTATGCGCATAAGGCGAGTCGGGATGGCTTTTCAGCCATTCGTCGACAAGTTCAAAGGTCTCGGGCCGCAGTTTCGTGAAGTGCCGGAAAAGGCAGCGCGTGTCTTCGGCAGTCCGTTGCCCGGATTCAAGCAGCGTCTGGTTCTCATCGGCCAGAGCTTGAACGCGGTCAATGTCGTGCGAGTAGATCGCATCCCGCAGCGCAAGGCTCGGCGGCGCATCGTCACACGCAAAGGCGGCGTTCGCGGCGGCGGTGAAACCCAGAAGAATGAAGCGAAGCATTTGAAATCCTGCGAATCTTTTCTGCTCGATAGTTCAGGTTTCTGGCAACATTGTGGACGCTTCCTCCAGTGACAGCGATCGCGCCGCCCCTACCGGCAGCAATCAAGAAAGAGGACTGCCGGAACTGGCCCGGGCAGGACGAAATCCGCTATAGTCCCTACCCGCCCCCGTGCGGTTGGCGACAGCTGTACAATGCCGGTCCACCTGCTACGGTCGCGCCCGACCCACAAGGAGCCCGCCATGACCCTCGACGCTGTCCTGTCGCGCATCGACGAAACCCTTCCCGAGGCGATGGACCGCCTCTTCGCGCTCCTGCGCATCCCCTCGATCTCCACCGATCCGGCCTACAGGGCGGACTGCGCCCGCGCCGCCGACTGGCTCGCCGAGGACCTGCGGGGCCTCGGCTTCGACGCGAGCGCGCGGGCGACGCCCGGCCATCCGATGGTGGTGGGCCACGGCGGGACCGGCGGCCGGCACCTCCTGTTCTACGGCCATTACGACGTCCAGCCGGTCGATCCGCTCGAACTGTGGCACCGCGATCCGTTTGATCCGGCGGTCGAGGAGACCGCGAAGGGCCGGGTGATCCGTGCCCGCGGCGCCGCCGACGACAAGGGCCAGCTCATGACCTTCGTCGAGGCCTGCCGGGCCTGGAAACACGTCCACGGCGCCCTGCCCGGCCGGCTGACGGTCTTCCTCGAGGGCGAGGAAGAATCCGGCTCGCCCTCGCTCGTCCCCTTCATGGAGGCGCACCGCGAGGAGCTCAAGGCCGACCTGGCGCTGATCTGCGACACCGGGCTCTTCGACTCGCAGCCGGCGATCACCACCATGCTGCGCGGCCTTCTCGGCGAGGAGATCACCATCACCGGGCCGGACAAGGACCTGCATTCGGGCATGTATGGCGGCGCGGCGATGAACCCGATCCGGGTTCTGACGCGGATCCTCGCCTCGCTCCACGACGAAGCCGGCCGGATCACCGTGCCCGGCTTCTACGAGGGCGTGGCGGAACTGCCCGACGCGGTGCGCGCCCAGTGGCAGGCACTCGGCTTCGACCACGCACGGTTCCTCGGCGAGGTCGGGCTTTCGGTCCCGGCGGGAGAGCACGACCGCACGCCGCTCGAGATGCTCTGGTCGCGGCCGACCTGCGAGATCAACGGCATCTGGGGCGGCTACACCGGGGCCGGCTTCAAGACCGTGCTGCCGTCCGAGGCCCATGCCAAGGTCTCGTTCCGGCTGGTGCCGGGCCAGGACCCGCATCGGCTGCGCGACAATTTCCGCAACCATGTCCGCACGATGGTTCCCTTCGACTGCCAGGTGGCGTTCCACGGCCACGGCGCCAGCGAGGCCGGCGTGATGGACATTTCCGACCCGGCCTTCGAGGCCGCGCGCAAGGCACTCGGCGAGGAGTGGGGCCGGCCGGCGGCCTATGTCGGCTGCGGCGGCTCGATCCCGATCGCGGGCTTCTTCCGCACGGTCCTCGGCATGGACGCGATGCTGATCGGCTTCGGCAAGGACGACGACCTGATCCACAGCCCGAACGAGAAATACGACGTCGAGAGCTTCCACAAGGGCATCCGCTCCTGGGCGCGCATCCTCGCCGCGCTGCAATGACGCCCTCCACCCCTGCCCCGTCCGCCGCGGCCGGGCTTGCGATCCGCGATGCCGGTCACGGCGACGAGGCCGCCTGGCGGGACCTCTGGGCCGGCTACCTCGCCTTCTACGACCTGACGCTTCCGCCCGAGGTGACCGCTTCCACCTGGGCACGGCTGATCGACCGCAGCTCTCCCCTCAAGGCGCGGCTGGCGCTCCGGGACGGGCGCCTCCTCGGCTTCGCCATCCACCAGCACCACCCGTCGAGCTGGGTCGCGGGCGACGACTGCTATCTCGAAGACCTCTATGTCGATGCCCCGGCGCGCGGCGCCGGCATCGGCCGTGCGCTTCTCGACGATCTGGTCGCGCTGGCCCGCGCGCAGGGCTGGCACCGGCTCTACTGGCATACCGATCAGGAAAATGCCCGCGCCCGCGCCCTCTACGACCGCTACGCCGGGGACGACGGCCATATCCGCTACCGGATGACGCTCTGACCCTTCCGGCTTCTTCGTTGCCGAAATACCCCCGCCGGAGGCTCCCTTCCCCGCCCGCTGGCGCTGCGGCGGAGGCCCCGAAAAAAACGGGGGCCCGAAGGCCCCCGCCGATCACTCCCGGCGTCGATCACTTGACGACGGTCACGGAAACCGCGTCGCGCTGCTGGTTCGAGTTGCCGGCGTTGCCGTTCTTGTCCCACAGCACGCTGACCTTCTCGCCGACCTTCAGGCCGGGATCCTTGAAGGCGCCGGGCAGCATGTAGATCGTGCCGTCCTCGAGCGTGAGCGTGCGCGCCTTCATGTCGAAGGACTTGATCATGCCGGTCGTCGTCTCGGAGGCATAGGCCACCGAGGTTGCGCCAAGCGCGGTCACGAGCACGAGGGGAAGAATGTGGAAACGCATCTGCGTCACTCCGTCCGGGCCCCGCCCGTCGGGTCGGGGCCACCTTGCGAAACCGTCCCGGTCCGTCGCGTCGGCGGGTTGGTTCCGCCCGGCGAGCCGCGGTTTCAACGCAGAACGTAGCCGGCGCGGACGGAGCAGGAAGGGGGTGACACGCCGGGTTGATCGGGGGTGACGCGGCCGTGACGGGGCCGCACCGGATCGCGCGACCGGATCGGCAGTCCGTTGCCGGACACCGCGATCCATCGGCGGGGTTCAGCCGGCGAGGGAAGGGAATGGGAGGGGAATGGCGCGGTTGACGGGGCTCGAACCCGCGACCCCCGGCGTGACAGGCCGGTACTCTAACCGACTGAGCTACAACCGCGCATGGGCCCCCAAGGGGACACTCGGGCGATCCGGGGGCGGGTGGCGCGGTTGACGGGGCTCGAACCCGCGACCCCCGGCGTGACAGGCCGGTACTCTAACCGACTGAGCTACAACCGCGCATCCCCGCCCGGATCGCCGCCCGAGCGTGGAGCGTGTAATAGGCATCCCCGCCC
>JAUQYB010000116.1 GCA_030837825.1 Albidovulum sp. | reverse complement strand
GGAAGACGACCACGTCGATAGGCCGGAGATGTAAGCGCTGCGAGGCGTTCAGTTGACCGGTACTAATTGCTCGATAGGCTTGATTTGATCCAGCAGAAGCCAGACTTCACTGGTCAAAAGCGATCTTGGACGATTGATTGTCGTGCTTCTTTCTCGGTTTGGTGGTCATAGCGCGAGCAAAACACCCGATCCCATCCCGAACTCGGCCGTTAAGTGCCGCAGCGCCAATGGTACTGCATCTCAAGATGTGGGAGAGTAGGTCACCGCCAAACCTAGCAAGAAGCACGCGTATCTCTCGACACGATGCGGCCCAGACAAATCGATTGTTCCGGGCCAGAATTGGCGCGGGGTGGAGCAGCCCGGTAGCTCGTCAGGCTCATAACCTGAAGGCCGCAGGTTCAAATCCTGCCCCCGCAACCAAAATCCTCAACGATATCAGATACCTAGAACCCGACGTAAACCGTCGGGTTTTTGCTTTTGAAATTCTTGTCAACACCTGGTCAACGTTTTGCGAGCCCCCCATCGAGGGTGCGGATAATCGTCGCCGGGGGCATCCGTCACTTCGGAAGATCCTCACGAAACCGGTCCATCTGGTGCATCCGCTCGTGCAGGATCGTCACGATGCCGACGTCCCCGTTCGACAGCCGCCGCCAGTACACGAAATGATGCGCGTGCCGGAAGTAGAAGCCCTCCACTCCGAACTCAGCCGGGATTGGGCGTGACGTGATGCCATGGCTTTCGATCTGGTCGAACGCCGCGAAGAGGTCAGTGATGTACCGATCCGCCTGCTCGGCGCCCCAGCGGTCGCGGGTGTAGCGGTAGATCTCGTCAAGCCGCAGCGATGCGGCCTCCTGGATGCGCATGGCCACGTCGTCAGCCCCGGTTCCGGGCGATCACCTCGGCAGGGGTCAACGGGCGATAGCTTTCCTCCGGCGCTGCGAAGGCACGCGTCAGTTCAGCCTTCAGACGATCAAACGCCTCCCGCTCCGCCCTCTCCTTGTCGCGTCGGATCAGGTCGCGCACGTACTCGCTGATGTTCTCGTACGACCCGTTCTCGCCCACGTTCGACGCCACAAACTCGCTCAGCGCGCCGCTGATGCGGACAGTCATCGTCGTAGTCTGGGACATAGTGGCCTCCATTCTTCTGTGTTCAAGATACGCAAAAATGAACACGCAGACAAGATTGGTTCGGCATCCTTCGCCGCGCCGTTATCCTGATGATGCCAGTGCTTCCAGATACGGACGCATCTGGTTCCATGCCCCGTTCTCGCGCGCGGCTGCAGCGAGCTGGCCAGCCATGGCCTTCCTCGCGCCCAGCGCCGCCTTCATCGCCTCTATGGTAACGGATCGGTCCAGCAGCTTCGGGTTCCGAAATGCGTCGGCTATCGTCTTGGCGATGGAATAGACACGCACCTCCACGCCGCGGATGCGATGGGTCTCAATGTCATTCGTCAGGTAGGGCTCTCGGAAGCGCACGATGCGGGTGCGGGGGTATTCGATCTTCGGTGCCCAGTCCTTGGCACCGATGGCGATCCACACCCGCCGTGGCAGCTGGTCGGTCAGTTGATGAAAGGACAGTGCCGAGGTCAGGCAGATGACGGCCTTGGGTGCGAGCTTGGCGATCTCGATCAGCCCCTCATGCAGGTCCGGCTCGCTGTCGGGCAGTTGATACAGTCCCCTCCCGATGCGCACGACCACGCCATCTGCCACTGCCCTCGCGATCGTGGTCCTGCTCACGCCTATGGGCGCCAGATCCCTTGAACGGGCTGGCGCATGAGTTTCCATGTAATCGATCATGCGGGCGCGCTGGTTCTGATCCGTCGCGAGCATAGCTACAAAACCTCAGGTAAAGGTGCGTCCTGTCCTAGGTTTGGTAACATCGAGGGTAGATTGAAACAACCAGCGCCGACCCGCATCTGACCCTGACTTTCATTCTCATGCACCGCAGATTTTGCGGAGATTAGAGCCCTCATTCTCCGCATGGGCCGGAGTCAGCGCTCGCAAAGCAACTGATCGAGGTTGCGCGCTACCCTGGCGGCGGCACAAGCTGACACGGCGCGACTACGAGGCCCAGTTCATTGATTCGACTACAACAACGCCCCTTGCTTGGTTTCTTCGCTGACCCCTTCGGCGGGTCTGCCCGCGCAATGGAGCTAGACGGGGACCATATCAGGATCACGAAACGCGGTCAGATCGCCACTCTGCCTTTGCAAGCGCTGACGAATGCGCCTGCCCTCCGGAAGGGGATGCTTGGGACTGCGCTGACAATAAGCTCGCAGGAGCGCGCCGATGTCACGCTAAAGGCGGCGAGCAACATCGCTGCCGCAGGCTTCGCTGAAGCGGTCAAGGAGGCGTGGACACGCTTCAATCTGGCAGCCCTCGAGAAGGAAGCAGCGCGGCTGGACAGGGTCCTTGCCGAGGTCCGAGTGCTCGTGGCACCGCCGCGTTATCCTTCGGCGTGCCGGGTCGCACCGCTGCTGGACGACGCCCGTGAGCTCGATACATCCCTTCTATCGAAGCTGAATCCCGATGCCATTGGTCCTCAGGTCGTCGCGCGCATCGCACCTGTCCGGAAATTCGTCGCCGACCCGCGAACGGCGCGGGCGAATGCCATCGCCGCCTTCGTCACGGCCGAACTGGACCGCTGGAAGGATTTCTTCGACACCATCGAGAGCAAGCCGCTGACGCCGGAACAGCGCCTTTCGGTCGTCGTCGATGAAGATGCGACGCTGGTTCTTGCCGGGGCCGGGTCGGGAAAGACCAGCGTCATCACCGCCAAGGCGGCCTATCTCGTCAAGGCAGGCATCCGGCAGCCGGAGGAAATCCTGCTTCTGGCCTTCGCGAAGAACGCGGCCGAGGAGATGTCAGAACGGGTCGAGGCCCGATCCGGCGTGCCGATCGTTGCGCGGACCTTCCACGCGATTGCCTATGACATTATCGGGATCGTTGAAGGATCGAAGCCTGCGCTGGCCGACCATGCCACCGACGACATGGCCTTCAGCAACCTGATCAAGCAGATCCTGAAAGACCTGGTCTACCGCCTGTCTGAGGTGTCGAAGGCGATCATCCAGTTCTTCGCGCATTTTCTGGTCGAGCCCAAGACGGAATGGGACTTCAAGACCAAGCACGACTTCTACACCCACATGGAAGCCCAAGACCTGCGGACACTGCAGGGCGAAAAGGTCAAGAGTTACGAAGAACTGCAGATCGCCAACTGGCTTTACGAAAACGGCGTCGGCTACGAATACGAGCCCCTCTACGAACACAAGGTTTCCGAGATCGGCAGGCGCGATTATCAGCCCGATTTCCGGCTGACCGAAAGCGGCATCTACATCGAGCATTTTGGGGTGCGGCGCGAGAAGGCGCGGGGCGGCAGCGAAAGGCTGGTCACTGCGCCTTTCGTGGACCGCGACGAATACCTGGCTGGCATGGACTGGAAGCGGAAGGTCCACGCCGAGCATCAGACAACCCTGGTCGAGACCTACAGCTATGAACGGCAGGAGGGCCGCCTGCTGACCGGCCTCGCCGAAAAGCTTGCTCCGCACGTCACCCTGAACCCCCGGCCGGTCGACACCATCTATGACCGGATCGTCGAGCTGAAGCAGGTCGATGACTTTTCCAAGCTGCTCGGAACCTTCCTGCGCAAGTTCAAAAGTGGCGGCTACAGCCTGCAGGACTGCGAGACCAAGTCAGACCGGATGAAGCTTGGCAAACGCGCCCGGGCGTTCCTCGACGTCTTCGCGCCGGTCTTCGAGGAATATCAAAGACGTCTGGAGGGCCGGATCGACTTCGAGGACATGATCTTGCGTGCCGCGCGCTATGCAGAGGACGGCCGCTATGTCAGTCCGTTCCGACATATCCTCGTCGACGAATTCCAGGACATCTCGCAAAGCCGCGCAAGGCTGGTGAAGGCGCTGAAGGCCCAGCATCCGGATGTGCGCGTCTTTGCCGTGGGTGACGACTGGCAATCCATCTTCCGCTTCGCCGGATCCGACATCCACCTGATGCGCCATTTCGGGCGGGAGTTCGGCGGCAGCTTCGACGGCGAGACTGGTGTGCACAGAACCGTCGACCTCGGCCGCACCTTCCGTTCGGTGGACCAGATTGCCTTTGCCGCGCGGACATTCGTTCTGCGGAACCCCGCCCAGATCGACAAGAAGATTGTCCCGGCCGGGACCGCGACCGAACCGGCGATGAAGGTCATCACGGTGTCCAAAGGCGAGGATGAGGGGAAACTCAACGAGGTGCTTGCCGCCCTGTCTGCCGCCGCGGCGCTCGGGGCAAAGTCCGTGACGGTTCTGCTCCTCGGCCGCTACCGTTTCAACGAACCGGACATCCCGGGTTTGCGGCGCCGATACTCGCGGCTGAAGATTGACTTCAAGACCATCCACGCCTCGAAGGGGCTGGAAGCCGACCACGTCGTCTTGCTGAGCGCCGACAGCGGGCGCATGGGGTTCCCGTCAGAGATCGTCGACGACCCCCTCTTGTCTCTGGTCTCGCCGGAAGAGGAGGCGTTCCAGAACGCAGAGGAGCGGCGCGTCATGTATGTGGCGATGACGCGGGCCCGCCATACCCTGACGATCCTTGCCTCGAACGCCCGTCCTTCGTCCTTCGTGACCGAGCTCCGCAAAGACCCCGCCTACGGAATATCGACAGCCCCCGGAGCTGAACCCGAGGCTCACGTCTGCGGCGAATGCGGCGGGCGATTGCTGGGCGTGACCGGGCAGGATGGCCGCATCTGGTATCGATGCGAGCATGTGCAGCATTGCGGAAACCTGTTGCCCGCCTGCCCATCCTGCGGCACGGCACTGCCACGCCATGCCGATGGTAAAAGCGAGGTGCGATGCGAGTGCGGGGCCAACTATCCGACGTGCCCGGTCTGCGAAGATGGCTGGCTGGTCGAACGCAGCGGCAGCTTCGGCAAGTTCCTCGGCTGCGTGCGCTATCCGACCTGTACCGGAAAAGCGAAGATCGCGAACGGCAATCAGCCAGCCATCTCCACGCCAAGGCGCCGGAGAAAGGTCTGACGCCGCGCGAGCAGCGTCTCGGATTTTACCGGCATGCCCGCGCCTGGTCGCGCAACACAGCGTAGTCGCCGAGCATCCTGACGATGACGGCCCCTTCCGGCAGTGCATCGACCTCGTCTGCGGCCCGTGCCTGATCTTCAGCCGTGTAGCCGACTACCGGCGGGCAGGGCGCGCGGGTGTCAGAACCTGCCATCGCGCAACCGGTCAGCCAGAGCGTCACGATCAGCAGGGCGACGGGCGGCGGCTTCGAGCATCTGGCGGTGGACGGCATCGTTTCTCTTTCTTGCATCAAGGAGTTCGGCGGCACGCCCGGCGCGCTCGCCTGCGCGGCGGAGGTTCAGCAGGAACAGCAGGATCGCTGCTGCGGTGAGGATGAGGCCCAGCGCTCTTCGCGCCGGGCCACGGGTCAGAAGCCAGCCGATCACCGCTGGCCCCGTTTCCAGTCGTCGAGCCGGGCGTGGATGGTGACGGCGATGCCGATCAGCGCGATGGCGATCAGCACCCAGCGCAGCGTGTCGAGGTAGGGCACCAGCGGCTGGATCGTGGACTGGGTTTCCGCAAGGACGTCCTGCAGCACTTCCACCCCGGCCGCGCCGACGGTGGCCGCCCCAGCCGCGCCGCCACCGCGCAGCGTGCGGCTTCCCGACAGGATTTCGCGCGCGGGCGGCAGTTCCGGGGCGAAGGGCACGGGCCGCACCGGGAAGGGATCGCCCCAGGATCGGGTGGGGCCAAGGTCGATGTGCATGAAGCCCGAGCGGGGGTAATAGCCGAAACCGAGGAACCCGATTGCCCGTGCCGCCGCCTCGAAGGCTGCGGGATCGTGGTTTGCCATGGCGATGTCGAAAGCGGTGCCCTGCATGTGCTTCGAGGCCGGGGCCCCGCCGACGGCGCGGTTGTGTTCCGGGCTGCGATAGGCGGAGCGGATGATCAGCGGTTTGCTCAGCCGGTCGCGCAGGGCCTGCAGTTTGTCCATCGCCTCGGTGTTGATCTTGATTGCGCCGGTGCCACGGCAGGCGATTTCGGCGGCCGAGAAATTCGGCCAGCGCCAGGTGTTGGCAGGAACGTTGCGCCAGTGGGGGTAGGTCAGGGTCGGCATGGTGGATCCTCCAAATGAAAAACCCGCCTCGAGGGCGGGCGGGGTGTCGGTTGGCGAGGTTCGGATGGGTCAGTCGGATCGGCCGCGCTGGAAGGCGTCGAAGAGCATGTCGCGCATGGAGCGGATGTCGGTCTCGATCCGGTCGAGGCGGTCGCCGTCGGCCTTGCGATCTTCGCTGCGCTGGCGGTCGATCCGGTCCCGGTCGGCGATCAGTTCCCGGTCGAGGCGATCAAGCAAAGCCTCGTTCGTGAATGCCTTCCTCGTGATCGCCGCGATCAGGGCCATGGTGCCGCCGATCAGGGCGGTGAGCGCGGCGGTGATCCCGTGATCCCGAAAGGCCCGCGCGACCGCGTCGGCGAGAGTGGTCTGGTCGTTCATGGTGGTCCTTTCATTGCCGCGAGCTGCGGTCGGTCAGAAATCGGTTTCAAGGTAGACCCCGGCGCAGTCGTAGGCGACGGCGGCGGCTGTCGCCCCGGTGTTCAGGAACAGCCGCGGCGACAGGAACTGCGTCGCGGCGGGCAGGTCTGCGGTCATCTCCTGCTCGAAGATCGCACCCGAGACCTCGTCGACGACGCGCACCCAGACGGAACTGCCGTTCGGCGGTGCCGCGATGAACAGGGTCAGCACCCCGCCCGTGGCAATCGCGAAGGACGCACCCATGTCGGTCAGCGTCGGCGCGCCAGTGCCGTCGTTGGCCACGAGTTGCCAACGGGTGTGCGTCCCGCGCTGGAAGCCGATGCCGATGCAGTTGATGGCCGCGGCAAGCGTCAGCGTGGTGGCGAGCGCGGCGGTAGAGCCGTAGAGGCCGAAGAACCCCATCCCGGTCGCCTGCAGCGTTGTCAGCGAAATCCGCGTGACAAAAGTCCATCCGCCGAGGCCCGCCGCGTTGCCGCGCCAGCAGGCCCAGCCTGCGGAGCGCTGGTCGGCGACCGAGTCCACGACGGCCGCCGAGGTCAGACGCCAGCGGCGCATCGATGCTGCAAGGTTCGTGGCGGCCAGCGTCGGGTGCGAAACGGTGCCGACCGAAGTGATCGGCATCCCTTCGGTGGTGATCGTCGTCGTGACCGAAGGCGACCACGTGGCGATCCGGTTGACCCCGAAATGCGGCTGCAAAGGGAAATCCCGTCCCGAGGGACGCATGACGTCGATCCATGGCGCCCCGGCACGGCTGCGCGCATAGACGGCGGCCTTCCCTGCGGGCGGCGGGGTCGGCGCGGCGCTGAGGCCGGGCAGGACCGTCGGCTGCGGCAGTTCCACCTGGCCGTTGGTCCGGTCGATGCGCAGCGCGTCATAGAAGGCCGAGCCGTCCGGGCTGACCTTGAAGCTGAAGTCGTCATTGCCGAGGAGACCGATCAGCGCGCGGGCGGAGAAGCCGGTCTTGAACGCAAAGGCGGCGTCGTTCGCCGGGGCCGCCTTGTTCACCGTCGCTTCGATCCCCGCGCCCGCATTGTTCAGTAGCACCGCAGGCGTGTTGACCGAAACCCGGTTGTAACTGTCCGCCGTGGCCCCACCGAGGCCGAGAAGCTGCGCGGTCAGGTTCGCTTGGGGCATGCCGACCTGCGTGACGGCATTGGCGAAGGTCACTGTGGGCGTGTTCACCACCGTCGTACCGCCCGCGCCAGCCGTGGCCGAGCCGATGTTCACGACCGTGGTCGACCCGGACGCCCCGCCCGTGCCGATGTTCACCGTCTTGGTGACGCCGGTTGTCGTGGCGCCGGTGCCCACCCCATAGGTCGCAGTGCCGGTTGCGGTCCCGATGGTCGCAGTGGCCCCGGATGTCGTCACCGTTCCCGAGGCAGTCAACGTGCCTGAGAAGGTCTTGTTGCCGGTGAAGGTCTGGGTGCCTGCGAGGATCGCCAGTTCGGACGAGGTGTTGGGAAGCGTGAAGCTGCGCGTTGTCCCGGCGCTGATCCCTGCGAGCGAAAAGGTGGCCTTCTTCGTCGGGTCCGCATCGTTCACGAGGCTGAACACGGCGTCCGACACGTCGCGCGGTTCGCCCACCACCTCCCAGGCGCTGCCGGTCCAGACGAGGAACAGCCCCTCGGCCGCGACCCAGACCAGCCAGCCGGTGCGCGGGACGAGGCGGATCCACGCGCCGTCGACCCAGAAGGCGATGTTCAGATCCCACCCGGCCCAGAGTCCCGTTGCGCCGGAGGCCACCAGATGGCGGTCGCCGTCTGCCGGGCTCGCCGGGGGCGTGGTGCGCGTGCGGTCGAGGACCGAGAGTTGCACCATCGCATCGAGCAGGCGCAGCGCCTCGTTGTGGGTGACATGCTTCTGGGCTTGGGCGGCCAGAAGATACGGCAAGCCCAGATGGGTCGTGGTGTCGGACATGGGATATCCCGTCAGAACTGGAGGGTCACGGTGGCGGGCGTGCCACGGCCAAGGCGGTTCGAAAGCTGGAAGATGCGGAGCGACAGTGTCTGGCTGGGCCCCAGCGGAGCGCCCCAATCGGCGGTCTGCTGGGCGGCGGTGTAGAGGACGGAAGTGGTGCTACTGGTCAGAGTGCGCTTGACGGTCATCCCGTCGAGGATCTGGACGTCGTAGCTTTCCAGGTCCTCTGCCAAGGGTACCTCGACCTGTTCCCAGGCATCTGCCACCAGCGCCCGCGATCGCCGCGACCAGCGGATCGTCAGATCGCCCGGGTTGCGGGCCGTTCGCCACGGCTGATCGACATGGACCGGCGCGAAGGGGACAAGGCCCCGGCCGGTCGGGGTAAAGCCTAGCGCGGCGTAACTGTCATCCGTGACCGCCCGCGCGGCAGGACCAACACGCCAGTTCCATGGCAGGCCGAGATCGGCCTCGGCGATGGGCAGCGATGCCAGCGTTGCATCCAGTACCACGACCCGCGCTCCGGCCGGGGCGGGATTGCCCATGGCATGTTCCGTTCCGCGCTGGCCGCGCAGGAGGCGGGTCAAGCTGTACCTGCCCGGGGCGATGAGTTCAGCCGCGCCTGCCTGGACGATTTCCCATTGGCCAGCGGCGCTCTCAACTGCCAGCGCATTGGCCCCACCAACAGCGCAACGTCGGTCAACGCCTCGATCTGTTCAAGGTAGAGGGTGCCGAGTTCACGAACGGGTTTCGGCAGGGCTGCCTTGTCGTCGCTGATCGCTGCGGCCAGGCGATTGAGATACGCCGCCCCCGTCGGCGCAACGACACCATGTTCGGCGAGATGGCCGCGCAGCGCATTGATCAGGTGGGTTCGCTGGCGCACGAGAAGGTCCCGGGTGCGGAACAGCATGGCACGCGCTTGCTGCTCTTGGGACTTCACGGTGACAAAGCGCATCGTGGGGCGTGATGCCGCTTCGGCGATTGCCTCTGCGTCGGTGGCGTCGTTCTTCTGTCGCTTCACGAACGGCTTCACATAGATCGGTGGGATGAGCCGAACTGAATGGCCAAGCTTGGCGATCTCCCGCCCCCAGCCGTGGGCGCTGGCGCAAGCTTCCATCGCGACAACGCAGCGCTGTTGAGATGCGAGGAAATCCAAGACGCGAGCCCTCGGCAACTTGAGGCGGAACGCGACCGACCTGTCAGCCTTCGATCCGTGCAGTTGGAATACCCGCTTGGCCAGATCAAGGCCGATGATGGCAACGTCAGACATGGCAGTTCTCCTCTCTTGGATCCTGTGGTGGCCGACATTCGCATGTCGGCACCCTGGCGGAAGGGGGCATCCACGCCATCAAAATCATCTCTACGTGGGAGGTGACCTTGGCACGCAACCTGATGTCCGACGACGAATGGGCATTCTTTGAGGGCTTCATCCGGGCAGTCCGGCATCCGAACGGGCGCAAGCCTGCGGACCATCGGCTTGTTCTGGATGGCATTTTCTGGATCGCGCGGACCGGTGCGCCGTGGCGGGACCTGCCAGAGGAGTTTGGCAAGTGGTCATCTGTCTACCGGCAGTTTCGGCGCTGGACGCTTGCCGGGCTGTGGGAGGACGTCCTGGATGGCTTGAACCACGCGAAGCTCGCGCCGGACAAGCTGCAGAGTACGGTGATCCGCGCTCATCATCATGCGGCGGGCGCAAAAGGGGGGCTTCGAAAGAGGCTCTTGGCCGTTCGAGAGGTGGCTTCTCGACCAAGATCCATCTCCGCGTCAACGGCGCAGGCCTCCCGATGAGGACCGAGATCACGCCGGGGCAGGATTCCGACTACACCGGATATGATCTGGTGATGGCAGACAACCTGCCACAGCGCGCCGTTCTGGTCGCTGACAGGGGCTATGACTCTGATAACGTTCGGGAAGACATCGAGCGCCGCAACGCGCTACCCATGATCCCCATCCGAAAGAACCGCAAGGTGCGCAGGGCGGTCGACATGACGATCTATACGCTGCGCAACATGGTCGAGCGCTGCTTCAACAAGTTGAAGAACAGCCGTCGCCTGGCAACCCGTTACGACAAAACCGCAGACCGTTTCCTCGGCTTCGTCGACGTCGCCTGCATCAGGCTCTGGCTCCGCCATTTGTCAACATGACCTAGAACTGCCTTCGCTCAGGCGTAGGATGGTTCGGCAGAAGCGGAACCCTAAATGAAGACATCCTCCAAGTCTCAGCTTATCGACAAAGGCGCCAAACCATCGGCAATCATGGCCGGGTCCGGTGACTTGCCCGCCTCGATCAGCCTTTTGCCGATCATATAGGCGCGGGGGTCGTTCATCGCGTCGAGCGCGAGCAGCCTCTCTCCCCGATAGTACCAGATGCTGACCGCGTCGCCCTCGCCGCGGCGGGCGACCACGCGGTCATATCCGGTGTTCAGCCCTGCAATCTGCAGTTTGACGTCGTATTGATCGGACCAGAACCACGGCCTCGCCTTATAGGGCCGCTCCGCGCCAAGTATGTTTCCGGCTACGATTTCCGCCTGATTGATGGCATTGCCGACGCTTTCAAGCCGGATCCGGCCACCTTGATGTGGGAAGGAGGCACAGTCCCCCACGGCCCAGATCGCCGGGTCGGAGCTGCGGCCAAAGGCATCGGTGCGGATGCCGTTGTCGATGCACAGTCCAGCCTCTTCGGCAAGGCGGGTCGACGGCGTGACGCCGACGCCAACGATGACGAAATCGACCGGCAGGGTGCTGCCATCAGACAGGATCGCTCCGCTGACGCGGATCTCGCCGATCAGCCGCTCAAGCCCGGTGTTCTCGCGGATCGCGACGCCGTGGTCGCGATGTAAGGCGCGGAAATAGGCAGAGGTCTCGGCCGCGGCCACCCTCTGCAGGATGCGCGGCTCTTTCTCTATCAGAGTGACCTGAAGGCCAAGATTTGCCCCCACCGCTGCCGCTTCCAGGCCGATATAGCCTCCGCCAACGATCAACAGCCGACGCCCGTCCCGGAACTCGGGTGAACCGCCCCGGGTTTGCCGGAGGCTCCAACTCTTGAGTAGGATGGAGCATCATGAGCAATACCACGAACAAGTTTTCCCCTGAGGTGCGCGAGCGCGCGGTGCGGCTGGTTCTCGACAACGAGGCCCAACATCCGTCGC
>JAUQYB010000115.1 GCA_030837825.1 Albidovulum sp. | reverse complement strand
TCCGAAGGTGGCCTGGGTGGGTTCGCCCCGCCAGCGTGTCACGGCGATGTCGCGCCAGCGGCTGTAGCCTTCGCCCGTCGGCGTCAGCATCACGCCGTAGTTGCCGTTCGAGAGGATATGCCCGGTCGGCATTGCCTGGGCGGGGGACGAGAATGTGCGCAGGCCGAGGTTTTCGCTGTCTTCCTCGGATGCGACCGTCACTTCGGTCGCGCGTGGCAGCGAGATGGCGACATCGCGGGGGACGCGTTCCTGCAACAGCAGGTCCGAGGCCTGGACCATCGGCTCGGAATGAAACCGGTCACGCAGCCTGCCGCCCTGGAGCATGTTGGCGATGGCGGCGATGGTCATGCCCTGATGGTGGGCCATGAAGCTGCGGACGATGGCGTAGTCCTCGTCGGCCTGAAGGCGGGCGGGCGTGAAGTCGATCGCCTCGTAGAAACCATAGCGGCCTTCGGCGCCGAGCGCGGCAAGGGCCGCGTAGTTCCGGGCGGCGGCGGCCGGATCGACCATCGCCGCCAGTCCGGTGGCATAGGGCGCGACGACGCGATTTTCGCTCAGGCCGCGCTTGAGGCCGAGCCCGGGCACGCCGAAGTTGGAATACTGGTAGGTCATCTCCAGATCCCGCGCGTTGAAGGCGGATTCCGAAATGCCCCAGGGTATCCCGACTGCGGCGCCGTAGGCTTCCTGACGCGCCACGACCATGCGGTTTGTCTCGGCGAGCATGGACCCTTCCGGCGCCCGCATGACGAGAGAGGGCATCAGATATTCGAACATGCTGCCCGACCACGAGATCAGCGCCGAACTTGCCCCGAGCGGCGTGGAGGCGCGCCCGAGGCGGAACCAGTGCCGCGCCTCGACATCACCCTTGGCGATCGCGAAAAGGCTGGCGAGGCGCGCCTCGGAGGCCAAAAGATCGTAGCAGTTCGCATCGGGCCGGTTGGTCGCGACGGAAAAACCGATGAGCAGAAGTTTCTTGTCGGGCTCGAACAGGAAGCCGAAATCCATCTCCATCGCCAGCCGGTGCGCCGTGGCCGCCAGATCTTCGAGCAGGGCCGCGTCGGGAGGCCCGGCCCGGTCGGCGAGGTGGTCGGCAAGGCTGCGGCTGGCAGCAGCGACCCAATAGGCAGCTTCCGAGCTTTCCCCCCCGACGACCAGCGCCTGATCACCGAGGGCGACCAGAGGCGACGCGAAGTCCTCAAGCGGCGCGGCCCTGTCCTCGATCGAGCGGGCGAGACTGGCCAGCCGATCGGAAAGCTGTTCCAGTTCGGAATCCGCCAGGAGCGATTGGCGCGCGAGGTCGATCGAGTCGAGAACCGCCTGGCGGACGTCGTGGTCCTTCGGGGCCGAGGTCAGCCATTCGCGGCAGGATTGAGACAGCGCGACGAGATGGCCTGCCAGATTGCCGCTGTCCACGGAGGAGACATAGGGCGGGTCCAGGGGCCTGAGGTCGCGGGTGTCGTACCAGTTGTAGAGGTGCCCGCGGAAGCGTTGCATCCTTTCAAGCGTCGCCAGCGTATCGCGGAGGCGATGGACGGCGGCGGTGCGGCCGATCCAGCCAAGGTCATGGGCCGCAACCGTCGACAGCAGGTAGAGGCCGATATTCGTGGGTGAGGTCCGCGAGGCGACTTTCGGTTTCGGCGTCTCCTGGAAATTGTCGGGGGGCAGGAAGTTTTCCTCCTCGGTCACGAAGGTCTCGAAATACCGCCAGGTGCGGCGGGCGATGGATCGCAGCGCCTGGCGTTGTTCCGGCGTCAACCTCTCGGCGCGGACGGCCGGACCCGGCCTGCTGATGTAGGTCGCGAGCGCCGGGGCAAGGCTCCAGGCGATGCAGAAGGGCAAGGCGAGCGGGAGCGTGCCGGGCGAGAGCCACCAGACGAGCACCGCCAGGCATGGCGCCGCCGCAACGCTCGGGGCCATGCGCACAAAGGCGGAGACGAGTGTCGGGGGCCCCGCCCGGCTCGCCTGCTCGGCCGTCACCCATTCCAGAAGGTGGCGGCGGGAGACCGCCTGCCGCCAGATCGTCCGGACGATGGCGTCGAGCATGACCGCGGCGCTGTCGAGAAGGAACACCACCACGAGGGCGACATGGGTCAGCGCGGTGAGCGTGTCCTTCGCCAGGGCGGCGAGGTGGCTGTGCAGGGTCACGCCGGTGCGGGTCGGCACGATGCCGAAAGGCAAGGGCAAAAGCCGCGGCAGCGCCAGCATCAGCAGGACCCAGACCGTCCACAGGAGCGAAACCGCGGGACCCGAAAGCCAGCCGGCCAGCAGGGTCGCGAGGACCATCGGCGCCAGAAGCGAACGGCGCAGGTTGTCGATCATCTTCCAGCGGCCCACGGCGGGCACGCCGCCATCGGCATGGCGCCGCTTGCCGAATATCCACGGCAGAAGCTGCCAGTCGCCCCGCGCCCAGCGGTGATGACGGCTCCGGTCCGCGTCGTAGCGCGTCGGGAAATCCTCGATCACCTCGACGTCGGAGGCCAGCGCCGCCCGTGCGAACACGCCTTCGAAAAGGTCATGGCTGAGCATGGCGTTGTCGGGAACCCGCCCGGCAAGGGCTGCCTCGAACGCATCGACGTCATAGATGCCCTTTCCGGTGAAGGACCCCTCGCCGAAGACATCCTGGTAGAGGTCCGAGGTCGCCGCCGCATAGGGCTCGATCCCGCCGGGGCTGGAGAAGATTCGCTGATAGACCGATCCCTCGGCGCCAAGGGGAAGGGCGGCGCTGACGCGGGGCTGCATGACGCCATAGCCGTCGACGACGCGTCTGGCGGAGCTGTCGAACCGCGCATGATTCAGCGGATGGGCGATCTTGCCGATCAGCCTGTGCACGGTGTCGCGCAAGAGCCTGGTGTCGGCATCCAGCGTGATCACGTAGCGGATGTCTTGCGGAAGCGGGCCGCTCTGGACGGTGAAGCTGGTATCCCGGGCGCCGCGCAGCAGGCGGTTCAGCTCCATCAGCTTGCCGCGCTTGCGTTCCCAGCCCATCCAGACCCCCTCTGCGGGGTTCCACTGGCGGTGGCGGTGCAGAAAGAAGAACCGCGCGCCGTCTTCGGACGGATAGAGCAGGTTGAGCCGATGGATCGCGTCGAGCGCCATGCCCTTCAGGGCGACCTCGTCCTCGGTGCTTTCGACATCCGCATCGGCGAAGTCGGACAGAAGGGCGAAGTGCAGCGCGCCGCCGACGCTGGAAAGGTGATGGACCTCGAGCTGTTCGATCTGGTGCAGGATGAGCGACGCGTCATGCAGAAGCACCGGCACCGCGACGAGGGTGCGGAGGTCGGGCGGAATGCCCTTTGAAAGGTTGCGGGACGGGAGAGGATGGGGGACGGCGGTGTGCGTGATCACCGTGTTGGTGACGGCCGTTGCGGCCTCGACCGCGACCGCGATGCCGGTGATCGCAAGCGCCACGATCGCCGGCAGGCCTGCCCCTGCGGCATGGGCGAGGGCAAGCGCCGTCGCCAGGAACCCGACCGCAACAAGCATGATCGCCGCCAGATACCCGGGCAGGGCGTGGCGCCCGATCCAGCGGCGCAAGCGCCTGACCGGCGATTGCCGGAACGACAGGGACGCTTCCAGAACCGGGCGGCCCCTGCCGATCAGCCAGTGGCCGGGATCGCTGTCACGCGGTCCGTCCGCTTCGGCCGCAAGGCGAAGGCAGGTGTCGGTCACCGCCTGTTCGCTGTGCCCGGAGCCGCGTGCCAGGATCTCGATTTCGGTCCGATAGCGGTTGCGTGTCGGGAAATCCATGAAGCCGAACGTCGTCTCGGCCCTGAGACGGGCGTCGATCACGCTCACATCCTCGAAGAACTCGGCCCAGTCCATGTCGGAGACCAGCCGCATCGAGGTGACGATGTTGCGCATCGTGACGTTCGATGCCCCCATCCGCAACTGCGCCTGCGTGACGACATCGTCGATGGTCCTGCCGTCGTGGTGCAGGCGCTCTTCCAGCCAGTTCAGAAGCGGCATCTGTGCCGGGTCGTAGCCGCGCAGGCGCTTGGCGATCTGCGCCGCGACCGTTTCGGACAGGGTCAGGTTTTCGTGGGGCGCGATCGCCTTCTGGAACGCCAGCGCTTGCGAGTGTTCGGCGCGGGTGCGCGCCGAGAGCACGTCATCGACAAGCTGGTCGGCCCTCAGACGCTGGGCGTGGCCTTCGATGATCTCCACCGCCAGCCGCCGCATGTTCTCGATCAGAACGATGCGCAGGGTGATCGCGATCGCCCAGAGCTCGCCGATCGTCAACGGCTGGACCTGCTGGTAGGCCGTCACGTAGCGGCGCAGGACCTGTCCGGACAGCAGGCTGTCGGTGTGCGCGACATAGGCCCAGGCCAGCCCGAAGACCCGCGGATACCCCGCGAAGGGCCCGTCGCTGAGCTTCGGAAGCTGCCGGTAGTAGCCCGGCGGCAGGTCGTCGCCGATCTGCCTGAGCTGTTGTTCCACGAGGTGGAAGTTGTCGAGCAGCCATTCCGCGGCAGGGGCGATCGGCTGGCCTTCCTGCACCGCCCTGGCGCAGATGCGGTAAGCGTCGAGGAGAACCGCCGCATTCTCCCTGACGCGCCTGCCGAGGCTCTGGACCCGCGGCCGCCGGGCCGGTGCGACCTGCTGGGCGGCGGCAAGGCTTTCGGCGTGATGCTCCAGCCGTTCGATGCCGAAAAGCTCGGCACGGATCGGCGCCTTGTCCTGCCAGACTGCCGCCGATCCCTTCCTGTCCCGCCCTATCGCCGCAGCGAGCGAATGCAGGATGTCGGCTGCCGTCAAATCCGGACCGTCCGTTTCGGCACCCCGCGTTCAAGGCCGGTTTCCTGCACCATCACCATCTCGACCGCCACCACGGCCGTGCCCGGAACGGTCGCCTGCTGTTCCTTCCCGGCCTCGCCGCCCCACTCCAGGCGCACCCGCCTTGTCATGGCAGACCACTTGCTTTCGATTTGATCCCAGTTCATCGCTTTGTCCTTTCGGGTCCGGGCAGGCCCGGGCAGCCTTCGGGCACCGACCGATTTCCGGCGCCCACATGAGTGAACGGGGTAAGGGCGGGACGGGTTCCTTCACGATCCGTCGTCGGCAGGTTTCCGCGCGGCCGCCAGCGTCCCGAAAACCGTCGGTGAGACAAATTATTGTGTTTTCCGTGGAAACGGCCTGTTTCCCAAACGGCAAAATCCCGCGCGCCCGCTCTGGCTGAGCTGGCGTTTTCGTGCAATACTGCAAACTTGTTGTTGCAGATGACGTCCGTGACCCCAGATCGAGGGGATCCTGCTGAAACCCCCCCGTCCGCGGGTCTGTCTTCCAGTGTTCCGCAGCCGCATTCTCCTCCTGATGTTCAGGCGACAGCCATGCCCGACAGCCCGCACCGGCCGCCACTCGACGAGGATGACGCGAGGTTCATCATCGTCGAGGCGACACCGGCGATGCTGTGGCTGGGCGACGAACAGGGCAATTGCGTCTATCTGAACCGCGAGCAGCGCGAATTCTGGGGCGTTCGGCCCGACCTTGGCGATTTCAGTTGGGACAGGACGCTGCATCCCGACGATGTCGCGCGGCTTTGGTCTGTGCAGGCGAACGCCATGCAAAGACACATCCCCTTCGAGACCGAGGCGCGGTACCGCCGGGCCGACGGGGTCTGGCGCATTCTCCATACCTCGGCGAGGCCCCGGTTTTCCGCCGACGGAACCTTCCTCGGGATGGTCGGGCAAAACCGGGACGTCACCGAGCAGCGGGCGGCAGAGGAGAGGCTGAAGCGCACCGCCGAGCAGTTGAACCTCGCACTCGACGCCGCCGAAGGGGTCGGAACCTGGCAGTGGAACGCTGCCGACGGCCTGCTTCAGGGTGACCGGCGTTTTGGCGAAACCTTCGGCATGGCGCCCGACCAGGCCGCCAGGGGCATCCCGTTCAAGGCCGTGCTCAGACCGATCCACAGGGCCGATCGCGACGCCTTCGCCCGGCAGATGAAATCCGCGATGGCGCAAGGCGGGGTCTACCGATCCGAGTTCCGCCTCGACAGCGGCGGCACCCCACGCTGGCTGCTTGCGACCGGCAGTTGCGAGCTTGGGCCCGATGGCCGGCCGGCACAGTTTGCGGGCGTCGTGTTCGACATCACCGAGCAGAAGGCGCGCGAGGCGCAGCTTGACCTTCTGGCCAGGGAACTGGC
Source organism: Albidovulum sp. (assembly GCA_030837825.1). Classification (GTDB taxonomy): domain Bacteria; phylum Pseudomonadota; class Alphaproteobacteria; order Rhodobacterales; family Rhodobacteraceae; genus Albidovulum. Next base: position 2,596 of record JAUQYB010000115.1, on the reverse strand, counting down.
GCATCGCATCAAGAACATCTTTGCCGTCCTTGGCGGGATGGCGCGCCTTTCCGCCCGCGATGCGCCGGAGTCCGGTGCGGCGTTCGAAAGCTTCCAGGGGCGTCTTGCCGCGATGGCGGCAGCCTATGCCCAGATCATCCCGACGGACGAGCAGATGAACCAGGCCGGGACCATGCTGTCGCTGCTGGACCGGCTGTTTGCGCCCTTCAACGCAGAACGGGGTGCCCATGTCGTGGTCAGCGGCCCCGATCTTCCGCTGAGCACGAAAGCCGCATCCAACCTCGCGCTGATCTTTCACGAGCTGGCCACCAATGCCGCGAAATACGGGGCGCTGGCGAATTCCGGCACCGTGCGGCTGACCATCGAACAGGTCGGGGGGGCAGAGGTGTCGTTTGCCTGGGAAGAAGAGGTGCCGGCCCGGACCGTGGTCGCACCGGCGGCGCTCGGGTTCGGGTCGAGGGTCCTGGAACTGGCCTCGAGCAACCTCGGGGCGCAGGCTTCCGCGACATGGCGGCCGGAAGGGCTGCTGTGGACGATGGTCGCGCCACTGGCAAGCCTGTCCGATCCCTGACCGCTGGTCCGCACCGGAGCAACACGTGAAGGGATCCGTGCCGGTTTCGGCAAAGACCAGCGCCACCGCCGTCAGCCCGCCGGTGAAGGCCGCCCCTTGGATGCCGGCGCTGCCCAGGTTCAGCATCACCCCGAGCGAGGCGCCGAAGCCCGCCCCGGCGGAAACCCCCAGAATGTCGGGGGACACGATCGGGTTGCGAAACAGGTTCTGGTAGGCCGCGCCGGCCGCGGCCAGCGCGCCGCCGACCATGACGGCGGCAATGATGCGCGGCAGCCGGACGTCCAGCACGATCTGCCCGAATGCCGCCGGCCAGTCCCCCGGCGCGCCGGTCAGCGGCGCGGTCAGGATCGCCATCACCGTCCGCGCCGGAACCGCGACCCGGCCAAGGCCAAGCGAGAACACCGCCAGCGCCGCCAGCGCCATGACCAGGCCCGCCGTAACCGTGGCGAAACGTGTCATGCGCGGCGAGGCCGTCACGGAATCCGGTGCGGCCATCAGCATTCGTCGATATGGCTGAGCGTCTCTCCCCTCGCAACGAAGAACTGTTCCAGCACCGCGTTCGACTGCGCGTAGAAGCCCTTTTCCCACGGAATGACCCATTCCTTCGCCTCCGGATCGAAACGGGCCGCGGGAAAGGTTTCGGTGAAATCGGTTTCCAACCTGTCGGCGTTTTTACCGAGCAGGATGCCGTGGCGCTTGCAGCGCTTGATGAGGGTGATCATGGGCCGCTCCTGATTCGTTATGTTCAGATAAACATATCGACACGCAGGCCGACCCGGTTGTCAACCAGCCCGACTGCGGCATCACCGGATGTCGGAGGGGGCCGCCCTGGTGCCGGCGGATGGTCAGGGTTGTCGGCCCGCGCCCACCGGCAAGATGCTTGCCGTTCCCGGCAGGTAGGCCGGTGGGGTCGGTCACGATATGTCCGCCAAAAAATACCGATTGCCCATAGGGCGCCGATTCTGCGACAGTGACAGGCAGAATGCCACGCATATCTGCCCCGGATCGGACCAGAGTCATTCCGGCGGCTGTCGCCCTTTGACAGGAGGACAAAGTGAAACTGAGCGCACGCAATGTCCTGAAAGGCAAGGTCGTCGGGGTCGAGCCGGGCGTCGTGACCACGATCGTCCGGATTGACCCTCGGCGGCGGCGCAGTCGTCACCAGTTCGATCACCAGGGCCGCAGCGGATGAGCTGCGTCTGGCCGTCGGCGACGAGGCTTTCGCGGTGATCAAGGCGTCGGACGTGATGGTCGGCAAGCCTTGAGCGTGGATACAGCCGAGGTTCGTGCCGGCGAGGAGCTGGCCGATCTGCCCGCAACCCGCGACGCGGGATTGATTTTCATCGGGCGGATCGAAACGCCCTGGACGCTCCGCGCCGAATGTCCGCGCGGAGGCGATGCCGAACACGGCCCCGATTGTCGCGTGATTCTGGACCCGCGCTGGCAGGCGGCTCTGAAGGGGCTGACGGCCGGCGACGGGCTGCAACTGCTCTACTGGATGGACCGGGCACGGCGCGATCTGGTGCTGCAATCGCCCCGCAATGACGGCCAGACGCTTGGCACCTTCGCGATCCGCTCGCCCTGCCGGCCGAACCCGATCGCCAGTTCGGTGGTGCGGCTCATGACGCTGGACGGGCCCTGCCTTGTGGTGCGGGGGCTCGACTGCGTGTCGGGCACCCCGCTTCTGGACATCAAGCCGCATCGCCTGAACCCGGCCTGAGCGGGATTTCGACTGCGCGATGGCGCGGATCGCGGCGCGGTCCGCCGGCCCGGGCCGGATTGTTGCATCTTGACCGCCCCCCGTTTGGCTGAAAAGGTTGCGGTAACAGCCACTGGCCGCCGAACGGCCGGACGCGCGCAAAGCGCAGGGGAGCCGCCGGGGTGTCGGGCGGAGACAGGGAGAGGGGAATGGAGTATTTCATCCAGCAGACCGTCAACGGTCTGACGCTGGGGTCGATCTACGGCATGATCGCGATCGGCTACACGATGGTCTACGGGATCATCGGCATGATCAACTTCGCCCAC
>JAUQYB010000114.1 GCA_030837825.1 Albidovulum sp. | reverse complement strand
GACTTCATCGGCCGGCTCTGCGACCCGGTGATCGTGATGGCCGAGGGCAAGGTGCTGGCGAAGGGCTCCGCCAAGCATATCATGGAGAACGAGGCGGTGATCGAGGCCTATCTGGGGCGCGGGCTCAAGAACAAGGTCAAGTCCGAAGCGCAGATAGGGGCCGGGGCATGAACGGCAAGGGCAATCCCTATCAGGACGACCGCGGCAACAAGGACCGCTCGATCACCCGCGAGGGGGGCGGCACGATCGTCCTGCCGGAACACGGCGGCCAGGCGAGCGCTGCCCCGGGCGGCCCCTTCCTCGAGGCCGAGAACATGACCGGCGGCTATGGCGCGGCCGACATCCTGCACGACTGCACGCTGAAGGTGGAAAAGGGCCAGATCGCGGTGATCGTAGGCCCCAACGGCGCGGGCAAGTCGACCGCGATGAAGGCCGTCTTCGGGATGCTGAAGCTCAGGGGCGGCCATGTGCGGCTTGATGGCGAGGACATCACCCAGCTCAGCCCTCAGGATCGCGTCGCCAGGGGCATGGGCTTCGTGCCGCAGGTCAACAACGTCTTCCCCTCGATGAGCGTCGAGGAGAACCTCGAGATGGGCGCGTTCCTCCGCCGCGACGACTTCGGCGCGACGATGACACAGGTCTTCGACCTCTTTCCGATCCTCAAGGACAAGCGTCGCCAGCCGGCGGGCGAGCTGTCCGGCGGCCAGCGCCAGCAGGTCGCGGTCGGCCGGGCGCTGATGACGCAGCCGAAGCTGCTGATGCTCGACGAGCCCACCGCCGGCGTCTCGCCCATCGTCATGGACGAGCTCTTCGACCGCATCATCGAGGTGGCCCGCACCGGCATCTCGATCCTGATGGTGGAGCAGAACGCCCGCCAGGCGCTGGAGATCGCCGACATGGGCTATGTGCTGGTGCAGGGCGCCAACCGCTACACCGACACCGGGGAGGCGCTTCTGGCCAACCCCGAAGTCCGCCGCATCTTCCTGGGGGGCTGAGGGATGGACCTTCTCAACGCGCTCGTGGCGCTTCTGAACTTCGTCGTGATCCCGGCCACCGCCTATGGCGCGCAGCTTGCGCTCGGCGCGCTCGGCGTGACGCTGATCTACGGCATCCTGCGCTTTTCCAATTTCGCCCACGGCGACACGATGGCGCTCGGCACCGGCTTCGTGATCCTCTTCACCTGGTGGTTCCAGGCGATGGGCCTGCATTTCGGCCCGCTGCCGACGGCGCTGATCGCGCTGCCGTTCGGCATTGCCGTCACCGCGGCCTTCGTCCTTCTCACCGACCGCGTGGTCTATCGCTTCTACCGCCGGCAGAAGGCGGCGCCGGTGATCCTGGTCATCGTCTCGATGGGTGTCATGTTCATCATGAACGGGCTCACCCGCTTCCTCATCGGGGTCGAGGAAATCCGCTTCGACGACGGGGCGCGGTTCCTGGTCAACGCCAACGACTTCAAGCAGGCGACCGGGCTTGCCGAGGGACTCGCGCTCAAGTCGACGCAGGCCCTGACCATATTGACCGCGGTCGCCGTGGTCGCCGCGCTCTTCTGGTTCCTCAACCGGACCCGCACCGGCAAGTCGATGCGGGCATTTTCAGACAACGAGGATCTCGCGCTGCTGTCGGGCATCAGCCCCGAGAAGGTCGTGGCCGTCACCTGGATCATCTCGGCCGGGCTGGCGGCGATCGCCGGCACGCTCTACGGGCTCGACAAATCGTTCAAGGCATTCAACTACTTCCAGCTTCTCCTGCCGATCTTCGCCTCGGCCATCGTCGGCGGCCTCGGCAACCCGCTCGGCGCCATCGCGGGCGGGTTCCTCATCGCCTTCAGCGAGGTGGGCTTCACCTACGCCTGGAAGAAGGTTGCCACCTACGCGCTGCCCGACGCGCTGGCGCCCGCGGGGCTCGCGCAGCTCATGTCCACCGATTACAAGTTCGCGGTTTCCTTCGCGATCCTCGTCGTCGTCCTGCTCTTCAAGCCCACCGGCCTCTTCAAGGGGAAATCGGTATGAACCTGCGCAACCTCCTTCTGTTCGGCCTCGTGGCCGCCCTGATCGTCGGTGAGGGGATGACGGGAAGCTGGAACACCGCGCTCGGCATCCTCAACATGGGGCTGATCTCGGCGATCCTCGCGCTCGGCGTGAACATGCAGTGGGGCTATGCCGGGCTGTTCAACGTCGGGATCATGGGCTTCGTGGCGCTCGGCGGGCTTGCG
>JAUQYB010000015.1 GCA_030837825.1 Albidovulum sp. | reverse complement strand
CGCCCCGAGCAGGAGGCGGAGGTGGAGGCGACCTACTGGGACAGTCTCGACCAGATGGTGGCGCGGATGGACGTGGTCTCGGTCAACTGCCCGCATACGCCCTCGACCTTCCACCTGATGAACGCGCGGCGGCTCAAGCTGATGAAACCCAGCGCGGTGATCGTCAACACCTCGCGCGGCGAGGTGATCGACGAGAACGCGTTGACCCGCATGCTCAGGGCGGGCGAGATCGCGGGCGCCGGGCTCGACGTCTTCGAGCACGGACACGAGATCAACCCGCGGCTGAGGGAGCTGCCGAATGTCGTCCTTCTGCCGCACATGGGCTCGGCCACGGTCGAGGGCCGGGTGGAGATGGGCGAGAAGGTGATCATCAACATCAAGACCTTCGCCGACGGCCACCGGCCGCCCGACCTCGTCGTGCCGGGGATGCTGTAGGGCGATGAACGCGGGCCAGATCGCGGCACTGGTGCTGATCTGCCTCGGCGGCGCGGCGGTGGCGGTGCAGGCGCCGGTCAACGGCGCGCTGTCGCGGTCGGTCACCAGCCCGCTGGCGGCGGCGGCGATCTCCTTCGGAATCGGCTTCGCGATCCTGATCGCGGTGACACTGGCCAGCGCGGGGCCTGCGCCTTTCGCGCGGGCCGCGGGCGTGCCGGGCTGGCAGTTGCTGGGCGGGTTCCTCGGCGCCTTCTACGTCTGGGCGATGACCAGCGCGATCGGCACGGTCGGGGCGCTGACCGCACTTGCGGCGCTGATCCTCGGGCAACTGGCGGCGGGGCTGGCGCTCGATCACATCGGCGCCTTCGGCCTGCCGGTGCAGCCGGTGTCGGGGCGCCGCATCGCCGCGGTCGTGCTGGTGGCGGCGGGGCTGTTCCTGTCGCGCGGATAGGCGCGGCTGGAGAGGGCGTGAAAACACCCGCCAGGCGCCGCATTCCCGCCCGGATGATCGGGCAAGGGATTGGGATGGCAATCCGGGGCGCAGCGATGTCGAAACTCCATCTCGGCGGATTCATGGTGGCCGCGGCGGTTGCCGCCGGTGGTGTGGACTATGTCAGCCAGGCCCGCCATGCCGGGTCGGCGCCGGGGGCCTTCGGCGCCTCCGCCTATGTCGCCACGATTTCCGAGCGTTTCCTCGGCCGGGAGGCGGCGCCTGCCGCGCCCTCGGTGGTCGCCCGCGCCGCCGGCACTTCGGACGGCGGCGGGCCGGGACAGACCGGCGCCGCATCCGGAGGCAAGTCGGGCGGCCTGTTCGGCGCCGGCGCAGCCGACGACACCAGGCCGGTCGCCAGCGCCGGGGGGTTCGAAGGCAACTGCGCGCTGCTGAACGGCGTCAGGCGGTGCAGCACCGGCGACGACTGAGCCCCGGGAGGCGGGATCAGAGCGTCAGGATCGTCGAGCCGGTCGTCGCCCGCGCCTCGAGCGCGCGGTGGGCGTCGGCCACATGCTCCAGCGGGAAGCGCTGGCCGATCTCGATCTTCACCTCGCCCGACAGGATCTTGGCGAAGAGGCGGCTCGCCATCTGCTGGCAGGTGGCATGGTCGGAGATATGGGTGAAGACCGTCGGCCGGGTGATCTTGAGCGACCCCTTGGCGGCGAGCGTCAGGAGATCGAGCGGCGGCACCGGGCCCGAGGCGTTGCCGAAGGAAATCATCATGCCCAGCGGGCGAAGCGCATTCAGCGAGCCCTCGAACGTGTCGCGGCCGACCGAATCCATCACCACGTCGACCCCGCGCCCGGCCGTGATCTCGCGCACCCGGGCGGCGAAATCCCCGGTCCGGTAGTTGATCGCATGGGCCGCACCATGATCCAGCGCGAGCCGGCATTTCTCCTCCGATCCGGCAGTGGCAATGAGGTTGATCCCTTCGGACCGCGCCCACTGGCAGGCGATCAGGCCGACACCGCCCGCCGCGGCGTGGAAGAGCACCCAGTCGCCGCGCGCGAGGGGCGTGGTGCGGTTGAAGAGGTAGTCGACCGTCAGCCCCTTCAGCATCGCCCCGGCCGCCGTCTCGAAGGAAATCCCGTCCGGCAGCGGGCAGACCTGCGCCGCCGGCATCACCCGCGCCTCGCTGTAGGCGCCGGGGGGCTGGCTGGCATAGGCGGCGCGGTCGCCGGGTTTCAGGTGGCTGACGCCCTCGCCCACCGCCTCGACCACGCCCGCCGCCTCCATCCCCAGCGCGGCGGGAAGCTGCATTTTGTAGAGGCCCGAACGCTGGTAGACGTCGATGAAGTTCAGTCCCGAGGCCCGGTGGCGGATGCGGATCTCGCCCGGACCCGGCTCGCCCACGGGGCGGTCGGCGAGTTTCAGAACCTCCGGCCCGCCGTGTTGCTCGATGATGACGGTGCGTGCCATGTGGCGCCTCCTTCACAACACTCAGCCGAGGTTTAGACGCCCCGGCCGCCCGGGTCGAGGCTGCGCTGCCGCGTCCATGTCGTTTTTCCGCCGAGACAGGTCGGGCCGGCGTTTCCGGATTGCGGACGCTGTGACAGATAGGGGCCAGCGAAATCCAGCGGGAGTCGGCCGATGAAGACCCATGTCAAAGCCCTCATAGTCGGCGGCGGCGCCGTCGGCACCGGGATCGCCTATCACCTGGCCAAGGCGGGCTGGGACACGATGCTGCTGGAGCGCGACGAGCTGACCTCGGGCTCCACCTGGCATGCGGCGGGGCTTCTGCCCCTGTTCAACATGAGCTTCGCCACCACCCATATCCACAAGTATTCGGTCGACCTCTACAAGTCGCTGGAGGCGGAGACGGGGCTCAACGCCGGCTTCGCCGTCGTCGGCAACCTGCGGATGGCCCAGACCGACGCGCGGATGGACGAATACATGCTCTATTCCTCGGTCGCCGAGACCGCGGGCGTCTATCACGAGTTCCTGACGCCGAAGGAGATCAAGGACCGCTGGCCGCTGGTCCGGACCGAGGACCTGAAAGGCGCGCTCTTCCATCCCCAGGACGGCTATATCAACCCCGCCGACGTAACCCAGGCGATGGCCAAGGGCGCGCGCCAGTTCGGCTGCACGATCGAGCGCAAGTGGCAGGTGGACGGCTATCTCTGGACCGGGTCGGAATGGCGCGTCACCTGCTCGAAGATGGTCGAGAAGGGCGGCAACCTCGTCCCCTCCGACGAGCAGGTGGTGATCACCGCCGAGCATGTCGTCACCGCGACCGGCAACCACGCCCAGCGCACTGCGCGGCTTCTCGGCATCAGGATCCCGGCGATCCCGGTCGAGCACCAGTATATCGTGACCGAGCCCGATCCCGCGCTTCAGGCCTGGCGGGCGGCCGGCAACCCGGAACATCCGGTGCTGCGCGACGCCGACGCCAAATGGTATGTCCGCGAGGAGCGCGGCGGCTGGATCCTCGGGCCCTACGAGCGCAACGCGCCGGCCCGCTTTCTCTATGACGTGCCGGAAAGCTTCCGCGCCGATCTCTTCCCGCTCGACCTGGAGCGGATCGAGGCGGAATACATGTCGATGATCCACCGGCTTCCGTCCTCGGAAACCGTGGGGCTCAAGGACGATTTCAACGGCCCGATCTGCTACACGCCCGACGGCAACCCGCTCGTGGGCCCGGCGCCGGGCCTGCGGAACATGTGGCTGGCCGAGGGCTTTTCCTTCGGGATCACCGCCGCCGGCGGCACCGGCCATTACCTCGCCCAGTTGATGACCGAGGGCGAGGCCGAGATCGACATGGCCTCGCTCGACCCCAAGCGCTATGGCGGCTGGATGACGACCGAATATGCCGCGCGCAAGAACGAGGAGTGCTACGAGCACGTCTTCATCCTCCACCACCCCGACGAGGAGCGCGAGGCCTGCCGCCCGCTGCGCACCGCGCCTGCCTATGACCGGCAGAAGGCGGCGGGTGCCCAGTTCGGCCAGGTAAACGGCTGGGAACGGCCGAACTACTACGGGCCAAAGGACGCGGCGCCGGGCTTCGACCATGACTCCCGCTCGTTCCGCCGCGGCGCCTGGTGGCCCTATGCGGTGGACGAGGCCAAGGCGATCCGCGAGACCGCCGGGCTGATCGACGCCTCGGCCTTCACCAAGCACATCGTGCGCGGACCGGGCGCGACGGCGTTCCTCGACTGGTTCACCTGCAACGCGCTGCCGAAGGTCGGGCGGATCAACCTGACCTATGCGCTGACCGACGCGGGCACCACGCGCACCGAATACACCATCGTCCGCAATGGCGAGAACGACTACTACCTGGTCAGCGCCGGCGCCTGGACAGCCTACGACGCCGACTTCCTGAAGAAATCCGCCGAGGACTTCATGGGCCGCGGCGGCGGCTGGATCGACATCCACGACGTCACCACCCAGTGGGGCGTCTTCGCACTTGCCGGGCCGGCGTCGCGCGACATCCTGAAGGAGATCGCCCGGGACGCCGATCCGGCGACGGCGCTGTCGAACAAGCGCTTCCCCTGGCTTTCGGCGCGGCGGATCGAGCTGGGCATGTGCCCGGTGAACGCGATCCGCGTCGCCTACACCGGCGAGCTGGGCTGGGAACTGCACCACCCGGTCGAGATGGGCCGCTATCTCTGGGACCTCCTGGTCGAGGCGGGCGCGCGGCACGGGATGAAGCTCGTCGGCGCGCGGGCGCAGAACTGGCTGCGTCAGGAGAAGAGCTACCGCGCCTTCGGAACCGAACTTGGCCGTGATGCGACGCCTGCCGAGGCGGGGCTGGAGCGGTTCATCGACCGCGGCAAGGACTTCCGCGGCAAGGAAGCGATGGAAAAGACCGGCATCCGCGCGATGTGCGTGACGCTCCTGATCGACGGGCCCTCGGACACCGATCCCTGGGGCAAGGAGGCGCTTCTCTTGAACGGCGAGAAGATCGGCCGGCTGACCTCGGGCGGCTGGTCGGTGGCCTTCGGCAAGCAGATCGGCATGGGCTATGTCCGCCCCGCCCTCGCCCAGCCGGGCACGAAGCTGAAGGTCAGGATGCTGCGCCAGGAATGGGATGCGGTGGTGACCGAGGACAGCCCCTTCGATCCGCAGAACGCCCGCATCCGCGTCGACGGCTGAGAGAGAGAAGGCCGGGGGGCGCCGCCCCCCGACCCCCCGGGGGTATTTCGGCAACGAAGAAACGGACGGCTATCCCTTCGCCGCCGCCAGCTCGTCCCAGCAGGCGAGGGCGGTGCCCGCATACATCAGCGTCGGCCCGCCGCCCATCTGGATCGCCATCGCCAGCACGTCCCCAAGCTCCTCGCGCGTGGCGCCGGCCTTCATCAGCGCCTCGACATGGAAGTTGATGCAGGGCGCGCAGCGCTGCACCAGCGCCATGCCGAGTGCCACGTATTCCTTCTCCTTCACCGACAGCGGCCCGTGGTCCTTCACCGCCTTCGACAGGGTGGAAAAGCCCTGCGTCGCGGCAGGGATGGCCTTGTAAAGCTCGCGCAGCTCGGCGCGGGTTTCGGTGATGGCGTCGCTGTAGCTCATGGGTTCACCTCAGGTCTGGACGGCGCAGGGATGCCACCGGAGCGGCATCCTCCACCTTGACCTCGGTCAAGACATTCTCAAAACGGAATGTGACCTGGCGTCAGAGGCTGCGGCGGGCGCGCCAGCGGCTCCAGTCCGCCTCGGACCCCGCGAAGGCGTTGAGGTCGACCGCACCGGACACGCCCTCGACGACGCCGGTGCCGGTGTATTGCCAGAAGGCCCAGTCCTGGCCGGGGAACTTCGTGCGCGGATGGCCGGCGACGGAGCGGAGCCAGAACTCCTCGCGCCCGAGGCGGCCGAGGTCGTTGTCGGCGAAGAAATCGACCGTGGTGTAGATCACCGGGCGCTGGCCGAGCGCAGTGCCGACGATGCGCTGGAAGGTCACGATCTCGGCCCGGATCACCTCCGGCGCGGGCCGCGCCCGGCAGGTGGGGGAGGCGTGGTTCCATTCGATGTCCAGGACCGGCGGCAGTGCGCCCGTCTCGCGCGGGACATGGGCGAGGAACCAGGCGGCCTGTTCGGCGGCCGGGCGGCAGAGGTAGTAGAAGTGATAGGCGCCGCGCGCCACCCCGGCGCGGGCGGCGCCGTGCCAGTTGGCGGCGAAGCTCGGGTCGGTGTGGTCGCCCCCCTCGGTCGCCTTGACGAAGGCGAAGGACACGCCCGACCGGGCGACGCGGTGCCAGTCGATGTTGCCCTGATAGCGCGACACGTCGATGCCGTGGACGGAGTGGCGGGCCGGCGTCAGCCCGCGCCATTCATAGGGGTCGAGGTCGCGGAAGCGGTCGGGGATGCCCCGCGCCCGTTCGCCGGGGCCGCCGCAGGCGGCAAGCGCCAGAAGCACCACCCCGATCAGCCCTGCCCGGATCGCCCGCATCGCCCGTCCCTCCGATGTTCTTTTGAGCGAAGTCTGTCACACAAAGCGCGCCGGGGAAAGGGCGGCGACGGTTCCGGTGTCGAGCGCGGGCGGGCGGCCGGCGAGAAGATCGGCGGCCAGACGGCTCGCCGCGGGCGAGGTCTGGAAACCGTAGCCGCCCTGCCCCGACAGCCAGACGAACGACGGCTCTGACGGGTCCGGCCCGATCACCAGCACCCGGTCGGGCGCGAAGGTCCTGAGCCCCGCCCAGGAGGCGAGAAGCCGCGTCACCGGCGTCGTCACCATCGCCTCGTAGCGCGCGAGCCCTTCGGCCAGCACCAGGTCGTCGGGCCAGGCATCGTGCGGGTGCGATGGGTCTTCCTCGGACGGGGAAACGATCAGCGCGCCGGCGTCGGGCTTGGCATACCAGGTCTCGCCCGCACCCATCAGCATGGGCCAGCGCGACAGGTCGTGACCCGCAGGCGCCGGAATTCGGGCCATCGAGCGGCGCAGCGGCGTGAAGCCCAGGGGCCGGACGCCGGCCATCCGCGCCACCTCGTCCACCCAGGCGCCGGCGGCGTTGACGAGGATGCGGCCCTCGCGCTCGCCCGCCGCCGTCGTGGCGCGCCAGACCCCGCGGTCGCGCCCGAGGCCGGTCACCCGGGCGCGGGTCACCACCTCGGCCCGGTTTTCCTTCGCCTCGCGCAGGAAGCTCTGGATCAGCCGGTCGGTGTCGATGTCCCAGGCGTGGTCGGCATGGGCGGCGCGGGCCAGCGCGGGGCCGAGCAGCGGCACCATTGCGCGCGCGTCCGCTGCGGCGATCTCGTCGAGCCCGAGCGCGCGGGCGTCGGCCTCGAAGGCCGCGTCCTCGCCCGCCCCGGCGACCAGCATCAGCCCGCGCGGCGACAGGACACCGCCGCCGGCCTCGTGGAAATGATCCTCGCTCGCCTGCGAGAGGGCGACGACCGGGGCGAGCCCGTAGTTCGGCTCGAAGAGCGCGGCCGAACGCCCGGAGGCATGATGGGCGAGGTGGTCCTCGGCCTCAAGAAGCGTGACCCGGCCCAGGTGCGACAGCCGCGCCGCCGCCGAAACCCCGGCGATGCCGCCGCCGATGATGAGGAAATCCGCTGTCATACCAGGCACTCTGGCACCCGGCGCCGGCGAAGGAAAGAGCCGTTCAGCGGCGGCGCCGGGCGGCGAGGACGAGGCCGAGTGCCGCGGCAAGGGCGAGCCCCGGCACCGGCAGCGGGACCTGCGCCATCTGGGGCCGCGGGCCGGGGATGCCGCCGGGAAGCGGCAGTTGCACAGGCGCCCCGCGGGCGAGCCAGTAGGGCGCGGGCGGCGGGGGAAGGAAAAGGCTGGCGATGCCAGGCGGTGCCGGCGCTGCCGCGGCCTTCGGCTGCAGGCAGCGGGCCGCCACCCAGAGATAGCCCACCGAGGAGCCAACCGTGCTGGCGGCGGTGGTCCCTGCCGCGACGCAGCCCGCATAGGCGGTGACGACAGTGATCCTTTCCAGCAGGTCCGTCCGCGCCGGGGAAGGCGGGACGGTGCGGCGGACCGCGAGCGAGGAGGCGATCGTCAGATGCGCGTCATGGATCAGGGTCTCGGGCGTGCCGGGCCCCGCGATGACCGTCGCTGCCGAACCGCTGCCGCCCCAGAGGAGCCACAGCGCCACCGCAGACGCGATCGCTGTTATCCGGCCAGTTCCCGCCACGCGCCGGCGTCCCGATTTCGATGTGTCTGCCGGGCCGAATCCGCCCGATATTTACCCTACCGGGGCAGAATGGACGCAGATTCGGGCCGAACCGTGTCGCCTCCATGCGCGAGGAAGGCAATTTTCAGGCAAGGATCAAGGCGAGGCGCTCAGGCGGGCTCCAGCAGCCCCCGGCCGCGCAACATCGGCTCCACCCCCGGCATCCGGCCGCGGAACGCGGTGTAGAGCCGGTCGGCCTCCTGCGATCCGCCAGCGGAAAGGATGTGCTCCTCCAGCCGCCGCGCCGTTTCGGGATCGAACGGGTCGCCCGCCTCGAGGAAGGCATCGAAGGCGTCGGCGTCCATCACCTCGGACCACATGTAGCTGTAGTAGCCGGCGGAATAGCCGTCGCCGGCGAAGACATGGGCGAAATGCGGCGTCGCGTGGCGCATCCGGATCGCCCGCGGCATGCCGAGACGCTCCAGCACCGCCGCCTGCACCGCCATCGGGTCCCCGGGCGCCGCGCCGTCGTGGAAGGCGAGATCGACCAGCGCCGAGGCGAGGTATTCCACGGTGTTGAAACCCTGGTCGTAGGTCCGCGCGGCGATCAGCCGGTCGCGCAGGGCGGCCGGCATCGCTTCGCCGGTCACCACATGGCGCGCATGGCTGTCGAGAACCCCGGGCACCTCGAGCCAATGCTCGTAGAGCTGGCTCGGCAGTTCCACGAAGTCGCGCGCCACGGATGTTCCGGAAATGAAGGAATAGGTCAGATCGGACAGCATCTGGTGCAGGGCATGGCCGAATTCGTGAAAGAGCGTGTGCGCGTCTTCCCAGGACAGCAGCGCCGGCTCCCCGGCCGCCGGCCTGGCGAAGTTGCAGACGTTGACGACGACCGGGTGCTGCTCGCCGCCCAGCCTTCGCTGCCCGCGCATCGCCGAACACCAGGCGCCCGACCGCTTGGACGCCCGCGCGAAATAGTCGCCGATGAAGACCGCGATGTGGCGCCCGTGCCGTGTCACCTCCCAGGCGCGCACGTCGGGATGGTAGAGCGCCAGGTCGAGCGGGCGGAACTGAAGCCCGAAGAGCCGGTGCGCGGTGTCGAAGGCCGCGCCGATCATCGCGTCGAGCCCGAAGTAGGGCTTGAGCGCGGCCTCGTCGAGGTCGTGCTCGGCCAGCCGGCGCCGCTCAGAATAAAAGCGCCAGTCCCAGGGTTCGAGATCGCCGTTGATGCCGTCCTCGTGCATCATCGCCGTGAGCACGGCGGCATCGGCAAGCGCCCGGGCGCGCGCCGGCTCCCACACCCGCATCAGAAGGTCGCGCACGTTGCCCGGCGTCTTCGCCATCTCGGGCTCGAGCTTGTAGACCGCGAAGCTTTCATAGCCGAGAAGCCGCGCCCGTTTCTCGCGGAGCCCCAGGATTTCGGCCGCGATGGCGCGGTTGTCGGTGGCGCCCCCGCCCGCGCCCCGCGCCACCCAGGCTTCGTAGGCCTTTTCGCGAAGGTCGCGGCGGGGCGAAAACTGCAGGAACGGGACCACCAGCGAGCGGTTCAGTGTCAGCGCATGGCCCGCCATCCCCCGCTCCTCCGCCGCGGCGCGCGCCGCGGTCACCACGAAATCGGGCAGCCCCTCGAGGTCGGCGTCGGCAAGCGCCATCGCCCAGTCGCGCTCGTCGGCGAGAAGGTTCTGCGAGAAGGCGGTGGTCAGGACCGCGAGGCGCTCCTTCACCTCGGCCATCCGCCTGCGCCCCGCCTCGTCCAGCGCGGCGCCGGCACGCAGGAACATCCGCCGGTAAAGCTCCAGCACCCTGAGTTGCTCGGGCGTGAGGCCGAGCGCGCCGCGGGACTGCCAGAGCGCCTCGATCCGCGCGAAGAGACCGGCGTTCATCGTCACTTCCGCGGACCAGGCGGCCAGCTTCGGCGCCAGTTCCCGCTCCAGCGCCTGCCGCGCGGGCGTGGAGTCCGCACCGGCGAGGTTCCAGAACACGCCGCCCACCCGTTTCAGCGCTTCCTCCGCCAATTCCAGCGCCTCGATCGTGTTGGTGAAGCTTGGCGCCTCGGGGTCCGCCGCGATCGCCGCGATGTTCGCCCGCGCCTCGGCCAGCGCCGCCTCGAAGGCGGGGCCGAAATGGGCGTCCTCGATCCGGGTGAAGGCCGGCAGGGCGAAAGGACCCGTGAAGGGGGCGAGAAGCGGGTTGGTCATGGCGGTCTCCTTTGGCCGTCAAGCTAGGCGCGCCGCGGCCCCTTGACCAGAACCCTCGCGCTTCTTCGTTGCCAAATACCCCCGCCGGAGGCCGCGGCGAGGGGGCTCGATGCCCCCGAGGCGCATCCGGGGCCGCTTGCTCAGCCGCCGCAGACCGGGCAGGCGGGGTTGCGCTTCAGCGCGAACTGGCGTGTCTCGCCGTAGAGCGCGTCGTAGATCAGCATCCGCCCCCTCAGCCCCTCGCCCGCCCCGGTGATCTCCTTGATCGCCTCGACCGCCATCATCGCGCCCATGACGCCGGGCAGCGCGCCGATGACGCCGCCGACCGCGCAGGAGGGCGCGAGCCCGTCGGCGGGGCGTTCGGGGAAGACGCAGGTGTAGCAGGGGGCGCCGCGGGCGGGGTCGTAGAGGCTGATCTGCCCCTCCCACTGGGTGATCGCGGCGGAGAGGAGCGGCCGCTTCGCCGCCACCGCCGCTGCGTTGACCAGATGGCGGGTATCGAGATTGTCCGTTCCGTCGAGGATCAGGTCGTAGTCCGCAAACAGTGCCGGCGCCTCGGCCCCGGTGAGCCGCCGGTTGTAGGGCCGCACCGCGACATGGGGGTTGAGGGCCTTCATCGCCGCCTCGGCGGAAAACACCTTGGGCTGGCCGATCCGCGCATCGGTATGGATCACCTGCCGCTGGAGGTTGGAGAGGGAGACGGTGTCGTCGTCGATCACCCCGATCGTGCCCACGCCGGCGGCGGCGAGGTAGAGGAGCGCGGGCGAGCCGAGTCCGCCGGCGCCGACGACCAGGACCTTCGCCTCCTTCAGCCGCCGCTGGCCCATGCCGCCGACCTCGCGCAGCACGATGTGGCGGGCGTAACGTTCCAGCTCGGCGTCGGAAAGCGACTTGGATTCAGACGGTTGCGGCGCCGGCTTCGCCAGATGCCTGAGCATTGCAAGACCCTGGCGATAGAGAAGCGCCAGCGCCGCCACCACGCCAGCCGCGCCCCAGATGCGGACATCGCCGCCGAGGGCCCGGGCGATGGCGTGACCCTCGGGCAGCACCAGATGGGCGAGCAGTGCCGCCCCCCAGAAGATCGCCAGCATCAGGACCAGGAGCCGGCCCGGCAGGCCGAGGACGGCCCCGACGGCCAGAAGCGCGAGCGCGGTGAGAAGCACGGTCACCGGCGCTCATCCCCGCCCGGTGGAGCCGAAGCCGCCCGTGCCCCGGTCGGTGGCGCCCAGCGCCGCAGCTTCGGCGAACTCCGCCTGCACCACCGGGGCCACGACCATCTGCGCGATCCGCTCGCCATGCCCGATGACGAAGGGCTCCGCCCCGAGGTTGATCAGCAGCACGCCCAGGGGGCCGCGATAGTCGCTGTCGATCGTGCCGGGAGTGTTCGGAAGCGACAGCCCGTGCTTCAGCGCCAGGCCCGACCGCGGGCGGATCTGCACCTCGTAGCCTTCGGGAATCTCGATCCTGAGGCCGGTCGGCACGACCCGCCGCTCCATCGGCTTCAGGATGAAGCCCGAAGCGCGCTCCTCCCCGGGAAGGTTCGCGCGGATGTCGGCGCCGGCCGCGCCCGCGGTGGCATAGGACGGCAGCGCGACGGCGGGATCGGCCCAATCCTCGCGCAGGACGCGGATCAGCGGACGCCCCGTCATCGCACCTCAACTGCCCCCGCCGGGGGCTCCCCGGCCCGTCCGCCGGCACCCAGCGCCGCCGCGATGCGGGCGGCGAGCCGCCGCGCCACCTCGTCCTTGGGCAGCCGCGGCCATTCCTCGGCGCCCTCGGCCGTGATCAGCGTCACCGCGTTCTCGGTTCCGCCCATGATCCCGGTCGCCGGCCGCACGTCGTTGGCAACGATCCAGTCGCTGCCCTTGCGCGCCCGCTTGGCCCGCGCATGGGCGACGACATCGTCGGTCTCGGCGGCGAAGCCGACGACGAGCCGCGGCCGGCCCGCGCCCATCCGTGCCACCGTGGCGAGAATGTCGGGGTTTTCCGCGAACTCCAGCGCCGGGGGCCTGCCCGACCCGTCCTTCTTCATCTTCGAGGCGCTCGCATTCGCCACCCGCCAGTCGGCGACGGCGGCGGCAAAGACCGCGGCCTCCGCCGGCAGCGCCGCCTCGACCGCCGCCAGCATCTCGGCCGCAGTCTCGACCGCCACGACCTCCACACCCGCGGGCGGCGGCACGGTCGCGGGGCCGGTGACGAAGGTCACCCGCGCGCCGAGATCGCGCAGCGCCGCGGCGATCGCCGTGCCCTGGGCGCCGGAAGAGCGGTTGGCGATGTAGCGCACCGGGTCGATCGGCTCGTGCGTCGGCCCCGAGGTCACGACCACATGGTGCCCGGCCAGAACGCCGCCGCCCAGCGCCGCCTCGATCGCGGCGACGATCTCCAGCGGCTCCGCCATCCGCCCCTCGCCCGCCTCGCCGGTCTCGGCCATCTCGCCGGTCATCGGCCCGACGAAGGCGACGCCGTCGGCGGCGAGCCGGTCCCGGTTGCGCCGCGTCGCGGGATGCGCCCACATCCGCGGGTTCATCGCCGGCGCCATCAGCACCCTCCGGTCGGTGGCCAGCAGCACGGCAGCGGCGAGATCCCCGGCGAGCCCCATCGCGGCCTTCGCCATCAGGTCGGCCGTGGCGGGCGCGACGACCACCAGATCGGCTTCGCGGGCGAGCCGGATGTGGCCCACGTCCTGCTCGTCCTGCCGGTCGAAAAGGTCGGTGAAGACATGATTGGCGGTCAGCGCGCCCACCGACAAGGGTGTCACGAATTCCTGCCCCGCCGCGGTCATCACCGCGCGGACCGAGGCGCCGCGTTCGCGCAGCCGCCGGATCAGGTCGAGCGTCTTGTAGGCGGCGATGCCGCCGCCGATGATCAGAAGAACGCGCCTCTTCGCCAGCATGATGCCCTCGTCGCCCGCTCAGCAAGGATTAGGCGCGCGAAGGGGCGATGACAAGCCGCCCGGGGTGTCGTCGGCCCATCACGACCCGTGATGGAAGGCCGCACGAAGATGAACGTGACCCGGGGCGGCAGGACCGGTAGCAGGGGGGAAACGGAGGACGCGATGACCTATGAGCTTGCCATCGGCGATCGCAGCTATTCCAGTTGGTCGCTGCGCGGCTGGCTCCTGTTCGAGAAGTTCGGCCTGCCGGTCCGCTGCCATACCGGCGTTCTCTACAGCGAGGATTTCGCCCGCCTCCTGGCGGAGTTTTCGCCCGCCCGGCTGGTGCCGGCGATGCGCACCCCCGAGGGCGAGGTGGTGGGCGACACGCTCGCCATCGCCGAGACGCTGGCCGAGCGCCACCCCGAGGCCGGACACTGGCCGGAAGACCCGGCGGCGCGGGCGCGGGCACGCTGGATGGCGGCGGAGATGCATTCGGGCTTCACGGCGCTTCGCGGCGACTGCCCGATGAACCTGCGGGTGAGCTATCAGGATGCCGCGCCGCGGGCCGAGGTGCTGGACGACCTCGCGCGGGTCGAGAGGCTCTGGGCCAACGCCCGCGACAGGTTCGGTGGCGCGACCCCTTGGCTCTTCGGCCGCTACAGCGCGGCGGATGCCTTCTTCGCCCCGGTGGCGACGCGGATCGCCACCTACAACCTGCCGGTTTCCTCCGCCGCGGCCGGCTACGTCGCGGCGCATCTGGCCGATCCGGCCTTCCGCCGCTGGCGGGCGATGGGGCTGGCGGAAAACCGCGTCCAGCCGTCCTACGCGAAGCCTTTCGCCGAGCGCCCCTGGCCCGGCCCCGCGCCGCGGCCCGCGACGCCGGCCGAGGGACCGTCGGAGAACGCCGCCTGCCCCTGTTCCGGCGCGCCGGTCAGCCATTTCCTGACGATGGAGGGCCGGGTCTGGGGCTTCTGCAACGCCTTCTGCCGCGACAAGACGCTGGCCGACCCCGAGGCCTGGCCCGCCTTCATGGCGATGGTGGCGCGTTAACCCTTTCTCAACCACGATCCAGTTAACCGTTAACAGGGGTTAACGGGGACGGCAGATGGTGGCGCGCACCTATACGGTGGCTTTCGAAGGGGTGGAGGCGCGGATCGTCGAGGTCCAGTGCTCGGTCGCCGCGGGCATGCCGGCCTTCGCCGTCGTGGGCCTGCCCGACAAGGCGGTGAGCGAGGCGCGCGACCGGGTGCGCGCCGCCCTGACCGCGCTCTCGATCGCGCTGCCGTCGAAGCGGATCACGGTGAACCTCTCGCCCGCCGACCTGCCGAAGGAAGGCTCGCACTTCGACCTGCCGATCGCGCTGGCGCTCCTCGCCGCCATCGACATCCTGCCGCGCGAGGAGGTCGAGGCGACGGTGGCGCTGGGCGAGCTGTCGCTCGACGGGCGGCTGGTGCCGGTGATCGGCGCGCTGCCCGCCGCGATGGCCGCGGCCGAGGAGGAGCGCGTGCTCCTTTGCCCGAAGGCCTGCGGGCCGGAGGCCGCCTGGGTCGGCGCGACGCCAGTCATCGCGGCGGCGACGCTTTCGGAGGTGCTCAGGCACTATACCGGCGAGGCGCCCATCGCCCCCGCGAGCCCCGGCGAAGTCCGCAGCGATCCCGCCCGGCGCGACCTTCGCGACGTGAAGGGGCAGGAACGCGCCAAGCGTGCGCTGGAAATCGCGGCGGCGGGGCGGCACCATCTGCTGATGGTCGGCACGCCGGGGTCGGGCAAGTCGATGCTGGCCGCCCGCATCCCCGGCATCCTGCCGCCGCTGACCGCGGCGGAGGCGCTGGAGACCTCGATGATCCACTCGCTGTCGGGGCTGCTCGACGAGGGCGGCATCAGTCGCACCCGTCCCTTCCGCGAGCCGCACCACACCGCCTCGATGGCCGCGATCGTCGGCGGCGGGCGCGGCGCGAAGCCCGGAGAGATCAGCCTCGCCCACAACGGCGTCCTCTTCCTCGACGAGTTCCCGGAGTTTCCCCGCACCGTGCTCGAGACCCTGCGCCAGCCGATCGAGACCGGCGAGGTGGTGGTGGCCCGGGCCAATGCGCATGTCCGCTACCCCTGCCGGTTCCTCCTCGTCGCCGCGGCGAATCCCTGCAAATGCGGCTATCTCACCGACCCCGCCCGCGCCTGCGCGCGGGTGCCCCAGTGCGGCGAGGACTATCTCGGGCGCATCTCGGGGCCGCTGATGGACCGGATCGACCTCAGGGTCGAGGTGCCGCCGGTGGCCTACGCCGATCTCGACCTGCCCGACGCGGGGGAGGGATCGGCCACGGTGGCAGCGCGGGTGGCGGCGGCGCGCGCCATCCAGACCGCGCGATTCGCGGACCATCCCGGCATCCGGGTGAACGCCGATGCGGAGGGCCGGCTGCTGGAGGAGGTCGCGAGCCCGGACACAGAGGGACGCGAGCTTCTGGCGCGGGTCGCCGAACGCTTCGGCCTGTCGGCGCGCGGCTATCACCGGGTGCTGCGCGTCGCCCGCACCATCGCCGATCTGGCGGGGTCGGCGGAGGTGCGCAAGCCCCATGTAGCGGAGGCGGTCAGCTACCGGCTGAGCGTGCAGGTCGGCCGCTAGGCGGCGCGCCTGGCCTCGATCACCTCCCAGATCCGCGCGGCGGCGTTGGTGCCGTCGAAGCGCTCCAGCTCCTGGATGCCGGTGGGCGAGGTCACGTTGATCTCGGTCAGCCAGTCGCCGATCACGTCGATGCCGACGAAGACCTGGCCCTTGTCGCGCAGGGTGGGCCCGATCGCGGCGCAGATCTCGCGGTCGCGCGCGGTCAGCCCGACCTTCTCGGGGCGCCCGCCGACATGCATGTTCGACCGCGTCTCACCCTCCGCCGGAATGCGGTTGATCGCCCCCACCGGCTCGCCGTCGACGAGGATGATCCGCTTGTCGCCCTTCACCACCGCGGGCACGTATTTCTGCGCGATCAGCGGCTCGCGGCTGATGCCGATGAAGAGCTCGTGCAGGGAGGCGAGGTTGCGGTCGGAAGGGTCGAGCCGGAAGACGCCGGCGCCGCCGTTGCCGTAGAGCGGCTTGAGGATGATGTCGCCGTGTTCGGCCTTGAAGGTGCGGATCGCGGCGAGGTCGCGGGCGATCAGCGTCGGCGGGGTGAGCTGCGGGAAGTTGAGGACGAGGAGCTTCTCGGGATAGTTCCTGACCCAGAATGGGTCGTTCACCACCAGCGTCCTCGGGTGGATCATGTCGAGAAGGTGCGTCGTGGTGATGTAGCCCATGTCGAAGGGCGGGTCCTGGCGCAGCCAGACCACGTCGAACGTCCCGAGATCGACCTCCGTTTCGGGCCCGAGGGTGAAGTGGTTGCCCTTCTCGCGCCGAAGCTCGATCGGCCAGCCCCGCGCCAGAACCCGGCCCTCCCGGTAGGCGAGACGGCCCGGCGTGTAGTAGAACAGAGTGTGTCCCCGCGCCTCGGCCTCGATGCCGATCCGGAAGGTCGAATCGGCATCGATGTTGATGCCCTCGACCGGGTCCATCTGGAGTGCGACCTTGAGTGTCATCTGCCCGTCCCCTGCTTCTCGCGCCCGATTGATGACCGAGCCGGCGGACGGATGCAATCGGGGTTCAGGCCATGAAGGCGTTCTCGACGATCTCGATCCGGC
Source organism: Albidovulum sp. (assembly GCA_030837825.1). GTDB lineage: Bacteria > Pseudomonadota > Alphaproteobacteria > Rhodobacterales > Rhodobacteraceae > Albidovulum. Next base: position 7,608 of record JAUQYB010000015.1, on the reverse strand, counting down.
CGCCGCGGTCCACCAGCGCAACCTCGAAGGTCATCTCGGTGTCCTGCCCCGCCGTCTCCCCGGCGAGGAAGGCGGAGGCCGAGGCGGTGATCCGGGCCGCCTGCCGCGCCGAGACGCGTTCGGCGGCCAGCGCATGGGTTTCCGCCGCCTTGACCTCGACGAAGGTGAGCCGGCCGGCCTGGCGCAGGATCAGGTCGATCTCGCCGCCGGGGCCTCGCCAGCGCCGGGCCGCGAGCTGATAGCCACGCCGACGGTAGCGTTCCTCCACCTGATCCTCGGCGGTGCGGCCGGCGTGATACGCCACCCGTCCCCTCAGCCGCCGTCCGCGAGCCGGAGCGCCATCTGATAGACCTGCCGGCGCGGCAGGCCCAGCGCCTGCGACACCTCCGCCGCCGCATCCCGCATCGAATGGCATTCCAGCGCCTCCCTCAGCCTTGCCTCGATCTCTGCCGGCGGGACCACGGCCGCGCGGGCCCGGTCGATCACCACGACGATCTCGCCCTTCACCGTCCGGCCCGCGAAGGCGGCGGCGAGTTCGGCGAGCCTGCCGCGCGCGACCTCCTCGAACCGTTTGGTCAGTTCCCGGCAGACCGCCGCCTGCCGTTCCCCTCCGAGAGTGTCGGAGAGTTCCGCTAACAAACCCTGAATGCGCTTCGGCGATTCGTAGAGGATCAGCGTCGCCGGGACGCCGGCCAGTTCCGCCAGCCACTGCCGGCGGGCGCCCGCCGCCGGCGGCGGGAACCCCGCGAAGAGGAAACGGTCCGACGGCAGGCCCGAGACGGTGAGCGCGGCGAGCACCGCCGAGGGACCGGGTGCGGCGATCACGGCGGCGCCCTCGGCGATCGCCGCGCGGGCAAGCTGATAGCCGGGGTCGGCGACGAGCGGCGTGCCCGCCTCGGAGGCATAGGCCACCGACTTTCCCGCCGCCAGCGCCGCGATCAGGCGGGGGCGCATCTTCTCGCCATTGTGGTCATGGTAGGCGAGAAGCGGCCGGTCGCCGGGCGCGATGCCGTGGATCTCCATCAGATGGCGGAGCGTGCGGGTGTCCTCGGCGGCAAGCACATCGGCGGCGGCGAGGATATCGAGCGCCCTGAGCGTGATGTCGCGCGCCGCGCCGATCGGCGTCGCCACAAAGTAGAGGCCCGGCGCAAGCGCCTGTTTCTCGCCGGTCTTTGCCACTTGGGGTGCTCCTGCGTTTACTTCGCGGGCCGGAACGCATAGTGTCGCCGCGACCTATAGTCCCACCGACCTATCGCCCCGGGCCGCCTCCCGAAGGGGACGTCCCGTCCAGAACCCGAGGACCGCGCCATGTTCGCCGTTTTGAGTACCCGCCGCAAGGCGTTCGCCCGTGTTGCCCTTGTCGCCGCCGCACTGGCCCTGGCGGCCTGCGAACCGATGCCGTCGGGTCGCGCCCCCGCGCTCGACGCCGGCGCGCCGGTGCCTGTCGCGCTGATCCTTCCGGGCGGCACCGGCAATTCCACCGACGAGATGCTGGCGCGCAACCTCAAGCAGGCGGCCGACCTCGCCATCGCCGACCTCCAGGGCGTCAGGATCGACCTCAGGGTCTACAACGCCGGTTCCGACGCCGCGACCTCGGCAGCGATGGCGAAGAAGGCCGTCGCCGAGGGCGCCAAGGTCATCCTCGGCCCGGTCTTCGCCGAGGCCGCGAACGCGGCCGGCGTCGCGGTCGCGCCGGCGGGCGTCAACGTCCTGTCGTTCTCCAACAACACCGACATCGCGGGGGGCAACGTCTTCGTTCTGGGCCCGACCTTCCAGAATACCGCCAACCGGCTGGTCCGCTATGCGGCGCGGTCCGGCAAGGGCCGCATCCTGATCGTCCACGACGAGACGCCCGCGGGCGATCTCGGGGCGCGCGCGATCACCTCCGCCGCGGCGCGGTCGGGCGGAAGCGTCGTCGGCACTGCGAGCTATCCCTTCTCGCAGCAGGGCGTCATGGCGGCGGCCCCCGGGATCGCCGCACAGGCGAAGTCGGCCGGGGCGACCTCGGTCTTCTTCACCGCCGACACCGCAGGCGCGCTGCCGCTTCTGGCGCAGACCCTGCCCTCCTCCGGCCTCAGCAGCCAGTCGGCCCAGTTCGTCGGGCTGACGCGGTGGGACATCCCTTCGGCGACGCTGTCGATGCCCGGCCTCCAGGGCGGCTGGTTCGCTCTGCCCGACCCCGGCCTCGCGGCCCAGTTCAACGCGCGCTTCGCCGCCGCCTACGGCGAGCAGCCGCATCCGATCGCCGGCCTCGCCTACGACGGGATCGCCGCCATCGGCGCCCTGGCCAAGAGCGGACGCGCCGACGCGCTCGGCGCCGCCTCGCTCACCCAGGGCTCGGGCTTCGCGGGCGTCGGCGGCGTCTTCCGCCTGCTGTCTGACGGGACCAACGAACGCGGGCTCGCCGTCGCCCAGATCCAGAATGCACAGGTGGTCGTGATTGATCCTGCCCCGAGAAGCTTCACCGGCGCCGGCTTCTGAGCCCGCGCCGGTTGCCGGAGCACCGGCGACGGGAGCCCCGGCCACGACCCTGCCCGGCGCCATCGGCGACCACCCGATCTTCGCCACCGCCCAATTCTGCCGCGCCCTCTGCGACAGTCTGGCGGATGTCTCCGACCCGCGCGCCCGGCGCCAGCGCATCGTCGAGGCGCTGGCCGCGGCGCGGGCCGAGGTGCTGGCCGCCATCGCCGCCGATTTCGCCAGCCACCCGCGCGCGGCCTGGATCACCGTCAGGGCCTATTCGGCGCTGATGGACGCGGCCGTGGAGGTGGTCTTCCGGATGGCCTGCGAGGTCTTCCACCCGATCGCCACGCCGACCGCGGGCGAGCGCATCGCCGTCCTTGCCGTCGGCGGCTACGGGCGGGCCGAGATGGCGCCGCATTCCGATGTCGACCTTCTGTTCCTCACGCCGTGGAAGACCACGGCCTGGGCCGAGAGCGTCATCGAGACGATGCTCTACATGCTGTGGGACCTGAAGCTGAAGGTCGGCCATGCCAGCCGCACCGTGAAGGATTGCCTGCGGCTCGGGCGCGAGGACTACACGATCCGCACGGCACTTCTCGAACGGCGGTTTCTCATCGGCCATGCGGCGCTCGCCGACGAGTTGCGCCGGAGGCTCCGGTCCGATCTCTTCAAGGGCACCGAAGCGGAATTCATCGAGGCCAAGCTCGCCGAACGGGCGGAGCGCCACAAGCGCCAGGGCGGCCAGCGCTATGTCCTCGAGCCCAATGTGAAGGAAGGCAAGGGGGGCCTGCGCGACCTCCAGACGCTCTACTGGATCGGCAAGTATGTCCACGGCGTCCGCCAGGCGGCCGAGCTTGTCGACGTGGGCCTGTTCACCCGCGAGGAATATCAGACCTTCCGCTCGGCCGAGGACTTCCTCTGGGCGGTGCGCTGCCACCTGCACCTGATGACGGGCCGCGCAAACGACCAGTTGACCTTCGACCTCCAGGTCGAGGTGGCGGCGAGGATGGGCTATGCCGACGCCGGCGGGCGGCGGGCGGTGGAGCATTTCATGCAGGACTATTTCCGCCACGCCACCCATGTCGGCGAGCTGACGCGGGTGTTTCTGACCACGCTCGAGGCACGCCATGTCAAGAGCGAGGCCAGCCAGTTCGGCCGCACCGGGCGCGGCCGCAGGAAGCTGCGTGCGGGCTACCGGCTCGACAACGGCCGGCTCAATGTCGCCGATCCGAAGACCTTCCTGTCGGACAAGCTGAACCTGCTCAGGATCTTCGAGGAGGCGCTGAGGACCGGCTACCTGATCCACCCCGAGGCGATGCGGCTCGTCGCCGCCAACCTCCATCTGATCGATGACGCGATGCGCGAGGACGCGGAGGCCGCGCGGATCTTCCTCGACCTGCTGCTGAAGCACGGCAACCCCGAACGCAGCTTGCGCCGGATGAACGAGCTGGGCGTGCTCTCGGCCTTCATCCCCGAGTTCGAGCCGATCGTCGCGATGATGCAGTTCAACGTCTACCACCACTACACGGTGGACGAGCACACGATCCAGACGATCTCCACCTTGGCGCAGATCGAGCGCAAGGAGCTGATCGAGGAACTGCCGCTCTCCTCGGCGATCCTCGAGGCGGGGGTCAATCGCAAGGTGCTCTATGTCGCGCTTCTCCTCCATGACATCGGCAAGGGCAGGCCCGAGGACCATTCCATCGCCGGCGCGCAGGTCGCCCGGAAGGTGGCGCCGCGGCTGGGGCTGGCGCCCGAGGAATGCGACACCGTCGAATGGCTGGTGCGCTATCACCTCGTCATGTCCGACATGGCGCAGAAGCGCGACATCGGCGACCCGCGCACGGTGCGCGACTTCGCCAAGGTGGTGAAGACGCGCAGGCGGCTCGACCTTCTGACCGTGCTCACCGTCTGCGACATCCGCGGCGTCGGCCCGAACACCTGGAACAACTGGAAGGCCATGCTTCTGCGCCGGCTCCATGCGGACACGGCGGCCGCGCTGGAAGGCGGGCTCGAGACGGTCAACAGCGCCAAGCGCGAGGACGAGGCCAAGCGCGCGCTGCGCGAGGCGCTGGCGGACTGGGAGACCCGCGACCTCCGGCGCGAGACAGCGCGCCACTACGACCCCTACTGGCAGGGGCTGTCGACCGACACCCATGCCGTCTTCGCGCGGCTTCTGCGCGACATCCCCGACGACGCGATCCGCATCGACATCAAGCCCGACCCCGACCACGACGCCACCCGTGCCTGCTTCGCGCTGGCCGACCATCCCGGGATCTTCTCGCGCCTTGCCGGGGCGCTGGCGCTCGTCGGCGCCAATGTCGTCGATGCGCGGACCTACACGTCGAAGGACGGCTATGCGACGGCGGTGTTCTGGATCCAGGACAGCGAGGGCCACCCCTACGAGGAGGACCGCCTGCCGCGGCTCCGCGCGATGATCGACAAGACGCTGAAGGGCGAGGTGGTGGCGCGCGAGGCGCTGAAGGACCGCGACCGGATCAAGAAGCGCGAGCGCCAGTTCCAGTTCCCGACCTCGATCCTGTTCGACAACGAGGGCTCGGAAATCTACACGATCATCGAGGTCGATACCCGCGACCGGCCGGGGTTGCTTTACGACCTCACCCGGACGCTGGCGGCGAACAACATCTACATCGCCAGCGCGGTGATCGCGACCTATGGGGCACAGGTGGTCGACAGCTTCTACGTCAAGGACATGTTCGGGCTGAAGCTCCATGCCAAGTCCAAGCGCGACAGCCTGGAACGCAAGCTCAGGCAGGCGATCACCGAGGGCGCGGAACGGGCACGCGCCGAATGAAGCCGATCCGTCTCATCCGCGGGTTCCTGACGGTCGGGGCCTGGACGCTGATCAGCCGGATCGCCGGCTTCGTCCGCGACGTGCTGATCGCGGCCTATCTCGGCACCGGGCCGGTGGCGGAGGCCTTCCTGGTGGCCTTCACGCTGCCGAACATGTTCCGCCGGTTCTTCGCCGAGGGCGCCTTCAACACCGCCTTCGTGCCGCTCTTCTCGAAAAAGCTCGAGGCCGGCGAGGACCCCCAGGGCTTTGCCGAGGATGCACTTGCGGGACTCGCCGTCGTGGTCACGCTGGTCTCGGTGGTGGCGATGGTGGCGATGCCCTGGCTGGTGCTGGCGATGGCCGGCGGCTTCGCCGGCGACGAGCGGCTGCCGCTCGCCGTCGAATACGGCCGCATCTGTTTCCCCTACATCCTCTTCATCTCGCTCACCGCGCTGCTCTCGGGCCTGCTGAACGCCGGCGGGCGGTTCATCGCCGCGGCGGGCGCGCCGGTCCTGCTGAACGCGATCTTCATCGCGGCGATGGTGCTGGCCGATCACCGCGGCTGGGACATGGGGCTGACGATGGCCTGGGCGACGCCGGTGACCGGCGCGGCGCAGCTTGCACTCGTCTGGGTCGCGGCGGCGCGGATGGGCTTTCCGCTCGGGCTCCGCCGGCCGCGGCTGACGCCGGACATCCGGCGGCTTCTGGCGATCGCGGCGCCTGCCGTGCTGGCGGGGGGCGTGGTGCAGATCAACCTTCTCGTCGGCCGCCAGGTCGGCAGCTTCTTCGACGGCGCGATCGCCTGGCTGAGCTATGCCGACCGGCTCTACCAGCTTCCCCTGGGCGTCGTCGGCATCGCCATCGGCAGCGTGCTGTTGCCCGACCTGTCGCGTCGGCTGAAGGCGGGCGACAGCTTCGGCAGCCGCTATGCCTATTCGCGCGCGACCGAATTCGCGCTGTTCCTGACGGTGCCGGCCGCCGTGGCGCTCTGCGTCATCGCCATGCCGCTGATCTCGGTCCTCTACGAACGCGGCGCCTTCGGGGCGCAGGACACCTGGCCCACCGCGCTGGCGCTCGCCGTCTACGGCGCCGGCCTGCCGGCCTTCGTGCTCCAGAAGGTGCTGCAACCGCTCTATTTCGCGCGGGAAGACACCGCGACGCCGTTCCGCTTCGCGGTCTGGTCGATGGTCGTAAACGCCGCGCTCGCCATCGGCCTCGCCCCGGTCCTCGGCTTCATCGCCGCCGCACTCGGCACCACGCTCGCCGGCTGGGCGATGACGCTCCAGCTCTGGTGGGGCAGCCGCCAGATGGGCGAGGCGGCGCGGTTCGACGACCGGCTCCGCGCCCGCCTGCCCCGCACCGTCGCGGCCTCGGCGGTGATGGGGCTGTTCCTCTGGGGGGCGTCGCAGGGGCTTTCCGAAAAGCTCGCCGCGCAGGGTGAGCGTTACGGTGCGCTCGCGCTTCTGGTGCTCGGGGGGATGGCGGTCTATGGCGCCGCGGCCTGGGGCTTCGGCGCCTTCCGTCTGGCGGATTTCCGCGGCGGAACACCGCGCAAGGATCAGCGCTGACGGATCAGCCGCAAGAAATGCGCGGGCCCGCCGGGGGCGACAAGGAACGACAGGCAGAACCCCGCCCCGAACCCCGCGAGATCGGCGATCCAGTCCGGCGCGCCGCCGAAGAGCGCGCCGAAGAGAAGCTGGATGCCCAGAAGGAAGCCGATCAGCGAAAAGGCCCGGCCCCGGTGCGCGTGATGCGCCCCGAGCTTGGCCCAGAGGATATAGGTGAAGGCCCCGATCAATCCGTAGGCCCCGGGGTAGGCGCCGTAGAGTGCAGCCTGCAGGCCGGGAACGAGCGAATAGGCAAGCCCCCCGGAAAGGACGGCGCCGAGGAACACCACCGCCACCGCCCAGCCGCGGAACACCTCGCCCACGAACTTGCCGAGCGCGAGGATGAAGACCGTGGCAAAGACCGCATGCGTCAGGTTGCCGTGGACGAAGGCATAGGTCACGAAGCGCATCAGGTAGTCGCTGCTGAGCTGGCCCGCCTGCCACATCTGGTCGAGCATCACCGGCGACAGCGCGAAGCGCTGGAGCGCCTCGGACCGCCAGCCGATGCCCGTCTGCCCGCCCGCAAGGCCGAGACTGCCGGCGCTCAGCACCACCTCCATCGCCACGATTGGCAACAGGATCAGCCAGACCACCGGCGGCAGTGGGTTCAGGGGCGTCTCGTCATAGCCTGGCCGCATCGGCCTCTCCTTGTTGACGGGGCTTTTCCCCTGCGATACGCGAGCGGCACGGGAATTTCCAGACGCTGACACCCAAAGGACCGGCCATGACCGACGCGGCCAACGC
>JAUQYB010000113.1 GCA_030837825.1 Albidovulum sp. | reverse complement strand
GTTCCTGTCTTAGGGCAGGCGAAGAGGGAATGCGACCGGCTTTGCGACCCATCCGGGCGCATCGCCGAAGCGCAGCCGCCCCCGCGACCGTGACCGGAGAGGTCCCCCGAAGCCACTGGCGAAAGCCGGGAAGGCGGGAGGACCGCCGGGGCAATGTCCGCCCCGAGATCCGCAAGCCGGGAGACCTGCCAGCGCGTGAACGTGACGGCGGACGGGGGTTCCGCAACCGGCTCGGGGCCGAACGCGCGGCCCCCGCGGGCGCTCCCCTTTCCCCAGGTTGGAAGGACTACGGTGGTGACGGTAACGCTCCATGTCTGCACCACCTGCAAGATGGGCCGGCCCCTGCCCGAGGGCGCGGTGCCGCCCGGTGCCCGGCTTCTGGCGGCGCTCAAGGCGGCGGGGGCGCCCCGGGGGGTGCGGATCGTGCCGGTGGAGTGTCTTTCCGCTTGCGACCACGGCTGCAACATCGCGCTCTCGGGCCCTGGCCGCTGGTCCTATGTCTATCGCGGCATGGACCCGGATGCGGACGTGGGCGACATCCTCGCCGGTACCGCCGCCTATGCCGCCACATCCGATGGGCTCGTGCCCTGGCGCGAGCGCCCCGTGATCTTCCGCAAGCAGTCGCTTGCCCGCATCCCGCCGATGGAGAGCTGAATGGACCCGCTGAGCAAGATCCCCGTCACCGTCATCACCGGCTTCCTCGGCGCCGGCAAGACGACGCTGATCCGCCACCTGATGCAGAACCCGCAAGGAAAGCGGCTGGCCGTCCTGGTTAACGAGTTCGGCAGCGTCGGTGTGGACGGCGAGATCCTGAAGGGCTGCGCCGACGATATGTGCCCGGAGGAAAACATCGTCGAACTGGCCAACGGCTGCATCTGCTGCACCGTCGCCGACGATTTCATCCCGACGATCGAGGCACTGATGGCGCTGCCGCAGCGGCCCGACCACATCCTGATCGAGACCTCGGGCCTGGCGCTGCCGAAGCCGCTGCTGAAGGCCTTCGACTGGCCGGCGATCCGCTCGCGGATCACCGTCGACGGGGTGATCGCGCTCGCCGATGCCGAGGCGGTGGCGGCGGGGCGCTTCGCCCCCGATGTGGCGGTGGTCGAGGCGCAGCGCGCGGCGGACGAAAGCCTCGACCACGAGACGCCGCTCTCGGAGGTCTTCGAGGACCAGATCGCGTGCGCCGACATCGTTCTCCTGACCAAGGCGGACCTGGCCGACGCGGCGGCTATCGCGGCGGCGCGGGCGGCGATCGAGGCCGAGGCGCCGCGCCGGCTGCCGATCCTGGCGGTGGAGGACGGCCGCATCGACCCGCGGCTGATCCTCGGCCTGAATGCGGCAGCCGAGGACGATCTCGCGGCCCGGCCCTCGCATCACGACGGGGCGGACGATCACGAGCATGACGATTTCGACACGGTGGTGATCGACCTGCCCGAAATCGCCGACCCCGAGGCATTGCAGGAGGCCATCGCGCGGCTTGCCCGCGAACAGAACATCCTGCGCGTCAAGGGCTATGTCGCCGTACGCGGCAGGCCGATGCGGATGCTGGTCCAGGCGGTGGGCGAGCGGGTGAGGGCACAGTTCGACCGGCCCTGGGGCGAGACCCCGCGCGCCACACGCCTCGTGGTGATCGCCGAGCATCACGATGTCGATCCGGCGGCGATTCGCGCCGTTCTCGCCTCCGAGACGCAGGAGGTCTGAGACCCGCCGATGCATGTCATCTTCCGCGAAAGCCACGGGCTCGAGGAAACCGACGCGCCCACCGACCTCGGCCAGACTCCGGCCGATCTGGTGGTGCTGTCGTTTTCCGACAGCGACCTCGGGGCCTTCGCGGCGGGATGGCACCGCGGCAGGGAAAGGTTGCCGTCTCTGCGGCTGGCGAACCTCGTGGCGCTGCGCCATCCCCTGTCGGTCGACACCTATGTCGAGCGCACGCTGTCTGGTGCAAAGGGGATACTGATCCGCCTGATTGGCGGCGAAAGCTACTGGCCCTATGGCCTTGCGCAGGTGCAGGATCTGGCGCGCCGCAACGGGATCGCGCTGGCCGTCCTTCCAGCCGACGGGCGCGAGGACGCGCGGCTCGATGCGCTGTCCACGCTGCCGGTTTCGACCCTGCGCCGGCTCCAGACGCTCTGCGATGCCGGGGGCGCGGTCGCGGCGCAGGCCGCGCTCCAGCAGCTTTCGCTGGCAGCCGGCCTTTATGCCGGGCCGGTGGTGGGGGAAAAGACGGTTCCCGCTTTCGGCTGGTATCTACCCGGTCGCGGCGTGGTTTCCGCGCCTGAGCCCGGGGGCCGTCCGCTTGCCGTGGTCACCTTCTACCGCTCCTACCTGACCGCAGCCGATACCGATCCGGTAGACGGGCTGATCATGGCGCTGGAGGCGCGCGGCTTCGCCGCCGTCGGCGCCTTTGCTGCAAGCCTCAAGGATGCCGGCGCCGCCGACTGGCTCAGGGCGGAACTCGTCCGCCTGGTCCCCGCGGTCATCGTCAACGTTACTGCATTTTCTGCGAAGGGGAGCGATGGCGGTCCTTCCCCGCTCGATGCGCCCGGCTGCCCGGTTTTCCAGGTGGCGCTCTCGACCGCGCGGCGGAAGGACTGGATGGCATCGGACCGGGGGCTGTCACCCGCCGATCTCGCCATGCATGTCGTCCTGCCCGAGGTCGATGGCCGCATCTTCGCCGGCGTCGCCAGCTTCAAGAGCCCCGGCCGCCGCGATCCCGACCTGCAGTTTTCGCGCTTTGCCCACCGCGCCGACCGGGAAAGGATCAGCGCCATTGCAGACCGGGTTGCGGCGTGGCACCGCCTCGCCCGGACACCGGCAAGGGATCGGGCGCTGGCGCTGGTTCTCTCGACCTATCCCGGCAAGACCTGGCAGCTCGCCCATGCCGTCGGCCTCGACGCGCTTGCCTCGGCAGAGACGGTTCTGGCGCTGATCGGGGTGGAGGGCGCTGGCGAGAGCCTTGGTCCCGCCCTCGCCACCGAAACGCTGGAATGGCCGGTTTCAGCCTACAGAGACACGCTTTCCGCCCTGCCGGAGTCCCTCCGCGAGGCGCTTTTCGCCGCCTGGGGCGAACCGGAGGCCGATTCCGCCGTCGCCGGTGGTCATTTCCGCTTCCACGCCCTGCGGCGCGGCAGGGCCATTGTGGCGCTCCAGCCCGAACGGGGCCAGGTGCGGACACGGGGCGACGACTACCACGATCTCAGCCGCACGCCGCGGCACGCCTATGTGGCGTTCTACCTCTGGCTTCGGGCGCAGGGTCTGCACGGGCTGATCCATATCGGCGCGCATGGCACGCTCGAATGGCTGCCGGGCAAGTCTGTCGCACTGTCGGATGCCTGCTGGCCCGAGGCGCTGATTGGCGGTCTGCCGGTGATCTATCCCTTCATCGTCAACGACCCCGGCGAGGCGGCGCAGGCCAAGCGGCGCATCGGCGCGGTGACCCTCGGCCACCTGCCGCCGCCGCTCGCCCCAAGTGCTGTGCCGGAACCGCTTTCGCGGCTCGAGCGACTTCTCGATGAATACTCCACCGCCGACGGGCTCGATCCCGCCCGCCGCGACCGGCTGATCCGGGCGATCCGGGACGAGGCGCGCGGACGGGGGGTGGAGGACGACCTCGGCCTGCCCGAGGATGCCTCGCCCGCCGAGGCGATCACCCGGATCGACCGCTTCGTCTGCGACATCAAGGAAAGCCAGTTCGGCGATGGTCTCCATGTCTTCGGCACCGGTCAATGTGGGGCCGAGGAACGCGCCGGCCTTCTGGCCGCACTCAGCGGGCATCGGGTGGAGGCGGGGCCCTCGGGCTCACCCTTCCGGGGGCGGTCGGACGTGCTGCCGACGGGGCGCAACCTTTTCACCACCGATCCCCGCGCCGTGCCCTCGCGCGCCGCCCATGCGCAGGGGGTGAAGCTCGCCGAGGAGCTTCTGCGCCGTCACCTCCAGGACCACGGCGACTGGCCCAGATCGCTGGTGGTGGACCTGTGGGGCTCGGCCACGATGCGCACGGCGGGCGAGGAGTTCGCCCTGGCGCTGCACCTCGCCGGTCTCGCGCCGAAATGGGACGAGGGATCGGAGCGGGTTTCGGGTTTCGAGGTGATCCCGCTCGCCCTTCTCCGCCGCCCGCGGATCGATGTGACCTTGCGGGTTTCCGGCCTGTTCAGAGACCTTTTTCCGGGCCTCGCCCAGCTTTTCGAAGCTGCGGCCGCGGCACTTGCAGACCGTGAGGAAGCGGTCGAGGACAACCCCTACCTGCGCGCCACGCCCCGGGTCTTCGGCCCGAAGCCGGGCCTCTACGGGCTTGCGATGGGCGAGGCGATGGAAGACTACGGGCCGGAAGGTCAGGCTGCGGCCGGAGAGGCCTGGCTGTCCGGCTCGGCCTGGGCGATCGACGCGACCGGCGCCGCGCATCCCGCCCGCGCGGCGCTCGAGGTGCAGGTGAAGGGGGCGGACGGCTTCGTCCATGTCCAGGACCTGGCCGAGACCGACCTGCTGCTCGCCTCCGACTACGCCGCGCACGAGGGCGGTTTCGCCGCGGCGGTCGCCCGGCTCGGCGGCACCAGCCCCACGCTCTACCACCTCGACGCCACGCGGGCGGACGACCCCCGCGCCCGCACGCTGCCGGAAGAAATCGCCCGCGTGGTGCGGGCCCGCGCGGCCAATCCCGCCTGGGCCGACGGAATGATGCGCCACGGCTTCCGCGGCGCGGCCGAGATTGCGGCAACGCTCGACCACTTGGCGGCCTTCGCCCATCTCGCCCGCGCCGTGCCCGCGCATCTCTTCGATCTCTACCACGAAGCCACGCTCGGCCGCGCCGATCTGGTGGCCTTCATGGAACGCGAGAACCCGCAGGCGCTTCAGGCGCTGCGCGACCGCTTTGCGGCCCTGCGCGATGCCGGGCTCTGGGTCTCGCGGCGGAACTCGGTGGCGATCGAGGCGGGCCGATGAGCGGGCCGGTGATCCAGGGATGGTGCCCCGGCGCGCTGCGTCCGATGCGGTCCGGCGACGGGCTCGTCGTAAGGGTGCGCCCGCATCTCGGGCGGCTGACGCAGGCGCAGGCGGTGGGTGTCGCGGAGCTTGCCATGCGGCATGGCAGCGGGATCATCGACCTTTCCGCCCGCGCGAACCTGCAGATCCGTGGCGTGGCCGAGACCGGCCATCCGCCGCTGATCGAGGGGCTGCGCGCGCTGGGGCTGATCGACGACAGCATTGCCGCAGAGACCCGCCGCAACATCGTCGTCCAGCCGTTCTGGTCCGAGGGCGATGCCACCGTGACTGTTGCCGCCGCGCTGGAGCGGGCACTGGCCGAGAACGACGCCCCCGCGCCGTCGGCGAAATTCGGCTATGCCGTCGATTGCGGCGAGAAGCCCGTGCTGGCGGAAACCTCGGCCGACATCCGGATCGAACGCCTTGCCGGCCGCCTGACCGTCCGGGCCGACGGCGCCCTCACCGCCGCGCAAGCCACGCAGGCGACTGCCGCCAAGCTCGCGCTCGATCTTGCGCGCTGGTTTCTCGCCTCCGGCGGCGCGCCGGAGGGAAGGGGTCGCATGGCGGCGCATCTGGCGCGCGGCGCGGTCCTGCCGGAGGCGTTCCGCGCGATTCCGGTGCCGCGCCGGCAAGATGTCCGATTGCCGTGCCCGGGCGCCACGCCTCTCGGGCAGCTCGCCGCCTTCGCCTTTGGCCAGATCGAGGCGGAAACATTGTCTGTTCTGGCCGAAACCGGGCCGATCCGGCTTACCCCGTGGCGGATGCTGCTGATCGAAGGCGCGGCGTGCATGCCCGCCGTTGCGGGGCTTGTCAGCGATCCGGAAAGCCCGCTTCTCAGGACGACCGCCTGCACCGGCGCCCCGGGCTGCCCGCAGGCGCTGATCGAGACGCGCGAGCTTGCGCGGCGTCTGAGCGTGGGGCTTCGCCCGGCCGAAACCCTGCATGTCTCCGGTTGCGCCAAGGGCTGCGCGCATCCCGGAGCTGCGACCTTCACCCTCGTCGGCCAGCCGGGCGGGAAGGTCGCATTCATCCGCGACGGCACCAGCCGCGATGCGCCACATCTGCCGGGGCTAGACTCCGCAACCCTCAGCCCGGAACACCTCACCGAGACCACTCATGTCCCACACCTATGAAACCGACGGCGCGGCGATCTACGCCGAAAGCTTCGCCACCATCCGGGCCGAGGCCGATCTTTCGCGGTTCACGCCTGAGGAAGAGGTTGTCGTCGTCCGCATGATTCATGCCGCCGGGATGGTTGGCCTGGAACGCGACGTGCGCTTCTCGCCCGGCATGGCGATCGCCGCGCGCGCCGCCCTCGAATCGGGCGCGCCCGTTCTTTGCGACGCGCGGATGGTCAGCGAGGGGATCACCCGCCCGCGCCTTCCCGCCGGAAACGAAGTCATCTGCACGCTCCACGACCCGCGCGTGCCCGACCTGGCGAAGGCGATGGGCAACACCCGCTCCGCCGCGGCGCTGGAACTGTGGCGGCCGCATTTCGCCGGCGCCGTCGTGGCCATCGGCAATGCGCCGACCGCGCTCTTCCATCTGCTCAACATGCTCGAAGACCCGACCTGCCCGCGCCCGGCGGCGATCATCGGCTGCCCGGTGGGCTTTGTCGGTGCGGCGGAATCGAAAGATGCGCTGATCGCCGATCTGCCGGCGCCTTCGCTGATCGTGAAGGGGCGGCTCGGCGGCTCGGCGATCACGGTCGCGGCCGTCAACGCGCTGGCCAGCCGGAAGGAGTGAGGATGGGAAAGGTCATCTGCGTCGGCCTCGGCCCCGGCGATCCCGAGCTGATGAGCGTGAAGGCCGACCGGCTGGTGCGATCCGCTGCCCATGTCGCCTATTTCCGCAAGGCAGGTCGCGCCGGTCAGGCGCGTCAGATCGTCGAGGGGATGCTGGCCCCGGTGGCGGCCGAATACGCGATGGAATATCCGGTGACGACCGAGATCCATTTTTCCGATCCGGAATACAACCGGCAACTGGCGGAGTTCTACGAAGACTGGGCGCGCAAGCTCGCAGAACTGGCCGGAACAGAGTCTGTTCTGGTCCTGTGCGAGGGCGATCCGTTTTTCTACGGTTCCTTCATGCACCTCCACTCGCGTCTTCAGGGACGGGCCGAGGTCGAGGTGGTTCCCGGCATCACCGGCATGTCCGGCTGCTGGACGGCGACGGGGATTCCGGTCACCTGGGGCGATGACGTGCTGACCGTGCTGATGGCGACGCTGCCGGAGGAGGAGCTTGAGGCCCGGTCTCGGGATGCCGATGCGCTCGTCTTCATGAAGATCGGGCGGAACCTGCCGAAGCTGCGCCGGGCGCTTGCCAAGGCGGGGCGGCTCGGTGCGGCCTGGCTTATCGAGCGCGGCACGATGCCGGGGCAGAGGGTGCAGCGCCTTTCCGATGCGGACGAGGTGACGCCCTATTTCTCGATCGTGGTCGTTCACGGCCAGGGGCGGCGTCCATGACAGGATGGGTTACCATCGCCGGGCTCGGGCCGGGCGACGAGCGGCTTGTCACCGACGAGGTCCGCGCGGCGCTGGCCGCGGCCACCGACATCATCGGCTATATTCCCTATGTCGCCCGTGTCGCCGCGCGCGAGGGGCTGCGGCTCCACCCTTCCGACAATCGTGTGGAGATCGAACGCGCCGACCACGCGCTCGGCATGGCGGCAGAGGGACGCCGTGTTGTCGTGGTCTCCTCAGGCGATCCGGGCGTCTTCGCGATGGCGGCCGCAGTGTTCGAGGCGCTGGAGAGGCAGCCCGACCCGGATGGGTTCGACATCCGTGTCCTGCCGGGCATCACCGCCATGCTGGCCGCCGCTGCCCGTCTCGGCGCGCCGCTCGGCCACGATTTCTGCGCCATCAACCTGTCGGACAATCTCAAGCCGTGGGATCTGGTCGAGCACCGGCTGCGGCTGGCCGCCCGGGCGGGTTTCGCGATGGCATTCTACAATCCCCGTTCCCGCAGCCGCCCGCACCAGTTTGCCCGTGCGCTGGAGGTCTTGCGCGAGGAATGCGGGGGCTCTCGCCTCATCTCCTTCGCGCGCGCCGTGACGACGCCGGACGAGGCGCTCAAGACCGTGACCCTTGCGCAAGCAGAGCCTGACATGGCCGACATGCGCACCGTTGTCATCCTCGGCAACCCCGACACCCGCCGGGTCGGGCGCTTCGTCTACACGCCGAGGTCGGCGGGATGAGCCAGAAACGCCATCACCTCCTCGACCGATCCCGCGATCCGGCGGGGCGGAAGCTTCGGCCGGTCGATCAGCACCACCGGCAGGCCCAGCGCGCGCGCGGCATCGAGCTTTGCCCGGGCGCCCGTGCCTCCGGCATTCTTGGCGACGACGAGGTCTATCCGGTGCCGGGCCAGAAGCTCCCGGTCCGCCGCTTCGGTGAAGGGGCCGCGGGCGATCACGACTGTGGTATCGGGCAGCGGCAGCGGCTTCTGGGGCGGGTCCACCAGCCGCAGCAGGTAGTGGTGCTGCGGTTTCGCCGCGAAGGCCTCGAGGCTCTGCCGGCCGATGGCAAGAAAAACCTGCGCCGGCCGCTCGGGCAGCGCCGCGACCGCGCCGTCGAGATCGGTGACATGGCGCCAGTCGTCGCCCGCCTCAGCCGCCCAGGGTGCGCGCTCGAAGGCGCAGAGCGGCACACCCGCGGCGGTGCAGGCGGCCACCGCGTTGCGACTCATCTGCGCGGCGAAGGGATGGGTCGCGTCAACCGTATGGGTGATGCCCGCCTCCGCCAGATAGCGGGCAAGGCCCTCGGGCCCGCCAAAGCCGCCGATCCGTGTCGGCAGCGGCTGCGCAACGGGCGCGTCGGTGCGGCCGGCATAGGAAAAGACGGCATCGACCCGGTCCTTTGCCAGACGGCGGGCCAAGAGGCTCGCCTCGGTCGTGCCGCCGAGAAGAAGGATGCGCATCGTGGCTGACCCCTGGCTGACCATCATCGGTCTGGGCGAGGATGGACCGGCGGGCCTGTCGGAGGCAAGCCGGGCGGCGCTGATGCGCGCCGATGTCGTCTTCGGGGGCCCGCGGCACCTGACGCTTGCCGGGATCACCGATCGCGGCCGCGAATGGCCTATGCCGTTCCGGGTCGAGCCTGTTCTGGCGGAACGTGGCCGGAATGCAGTCGTTCTCGCCTCCGGCGATCCGTTCTGGCATGGCGCGGGGGGAAGTCTTGCCGCACATCTCGGCGTTGGCGAATGGGTGTGTCACCCCGCACCCTCCAGCTTTTCGCTCGCGGCTGCCCGGCTTGGCTGGCGGCTGGAGGACACGCTCTGCCTCGGCCTCCATGCCGCACCGTTCGAACGACTGGTACCGGTGCTCGGCCGCGGGGTCCGGCTGATCTGCCTCCTGCGCGACGGCGACGCGCCGGCGGCCCTGGCCGGATGGCTGACCAAGCGGGGCTTCGGCCCGTCTCGGCTCACCGTGCTCGAGGCGCTGGGCGGGCCGCGGGAACGCGTGCGCACCGCCATCGCCGGGGGGTTCGATCTGGAAGGCATCGCCCATCCGGTCGCGGTCGCCATCGAGGCCGCGGGGGCGCCGGGCCTGCCGCGGGCGTCCGGCCTGGCCGATGATCTCTTCTCCCATGACGGTCAGATCACCAAGCGGCCGGTCCGTGCGCTGACGCTGTCTGCGCTTGCGCCGCGCCCCGGCGAAACGCTCTGGGATCTGGGCGCGGGGTCGGGCTCCGTCTCGGTCGAATGGTGCCTTGCCGCACCGGGAACCCGTGCGCAGGCGGTGGAGGTGCGGCCCGCCCGCGCCGCGAACATCCGCCGCAATGCCGAGGCCTTCGGCCTGTCGCCAAGGCTGGCGGTCGTCGAAGGAAGCTGGCGCGACGCGGCCCCCGCGCTTCCCGCCCCCGACGCCATCTTCATCGGTGGGGGCGCCGAATCGGCCGGACTAGAGACGATATGGAGCCTCATGCCGCAGGGCGCGCGGCTCGTGGTCAATGCCGTGACGCTTGAATCCGAGGCCCTTCTGGCCCTCTGCCATGAAAGGCACGGCGGCACGCTCCTGCGTATCGAACTTGCCGCCGCCGAACCGCTTGGCGGCCTTCGCGGCTGGCGTCCCTCCCGCCCGGTGATCCAGTGGAGCGTCGTGCGATGAGGGTGGCGGGCTTCGGCTTCCGGTCGGCGGCAACGGCGGCGTCGCTCCGCGACGCGCTCGACCGCGCGGGCGGCGGCGCGGACGGCCTTGCCACGTCGGCGGACAAGGCCGCGACGCCGGTCTTTCGCGGCTTCGCCGGCGAAATGCGGCTTCCGGTTCTGGCGGTTGCGCCCGAATCTCTTGCGGACCAGCCGACGATCACGCACTCGCCCCGGGTCGCGGCAAGGTTCGGCACCGGCTCGCTGGCCGAGGCGGCGGCGCTTGTCGCCGCCGGGCCGGGGGCAAGACTGCTCGGCCCGCGCGCGGTTTCGGGCGACGGGCTGGCAACGGCAGCAATCGCGGAAAGGATTGACGAATGACGGTGCATTTCATCGGCGCGGGGCCGGGGGCGGCCGACCTCCTGACACTGCGGGGGCGCGACCTGATCGCGGCAAGCCCGGTCTGCCTCTACGCCGGCTCGCTCGTGCCCGAGGCGGTGCTGGCGCACTGTCCCCCCGGCGCGCGCATCGTCAATACCGCGCCCCTGTCGCTCGACGAGATCATCGACGAGATCGAGGCCGCCCATGCCGCGGGCCATAACGTCGCCCGGCTGCATTCAGGCGACCTCTCGGTCTGGTCGGCGATGGGCGAACAGCTCCGGCGGCTGCGCGCGCTCGGCATTCCCTATGACGTGACGCCCGGCGTTCCCGCCTTCGCCGCCGCTGCGGCAACGCTCGGCGCGGAACTGACGCTGCCCGGCGTGGTCCAGTCGGTCATTCTGACCCGCACATCGGGGCGCGCCACGGCGATGCCCCCTGGCGAGACGCTGGAAAACTTCGCCCGGACCGGTGCGGTCCTGGCGATCCACCTCTCGGTCCATGTGCTCGACCGGGTCGTGGCGGAGCTTCAGCCGCACTACGGCGCCGACTGTCCGGTTGCCGTGATCTGGCGCGCCTCCTGGCCCGACGAGCGCATTGTGCGCGCCACGCTCGGCACCCTTCAAACCGCCGTCGGCGCGCAGATGGAGCGCACGGCGCTGATCTTCGTCGGCCGCTCCATCGGCGCCGAGGAGTTCGGTGAAAGCAGGCTCTATGCCGGCGATTATGACCGCCGCTACCGTCCCGTCGGCACCCACCCGAGGTTCCCCGACGGCGAATGATCCCCCCCGGCCTCATCATTTCCGCCCCTTCGTCCGGCACCGGCAAGACGACTGTCATGCTGGGCCTTCTCGCTGCCTTTCGCGCGCAGGGCCTGGCCGTCCAGCCGTTCAAGAGCGGGCCGGACTACATCGACCCCGCCTTCCACCGGGCGGCGTCGGGGCGCGCCTCGCTAAACCTCGATAGCTGGGCGATGGGCGGGGCGGAAATCGCCGGCCACATCGCCGCGGCGGAGGGGGCTGACCTGGTGCTGGCAGAAGGGTCGATGGGTCTTTTCGACGGCGTGGCGCGGGCCGGAGAGGCCGGCACCGGCGCCTCGGCCGATCTTGCCGCGCTGACCGGCTGGCCGGTTGTGCTGGTGCTTGACGTCTCGGGCCAGGCGCAGTCGGCCGCGGCAGTCGCCCGTGGCTTCGCCACGATGCGGCCGGGTGTCGCCCTTGCCGGGGTGGTGCTGAACCGCATCGCGTCGCCCCGGCACGAGGCGCTGGTGCGGGCGGGCATGGAGGCTGCGGGCATCTCCGTGCTCGGCGCCCTGCCGCGCAACCCCGGTATTTCTGTGCCCGAGCGCCATCTTGGTCTTCTCCAGGCCGAAGAGACGCCGGAGCTTGACCGGATCATCGCCGAGGCGGGCGCCTTCATCGCCGCCAGTCTCGATATGCACGCGCTCCGCGCCGCTGCGACGGCAAGCAGTCTTGCGCCGCAGGCACCCCGGCGCATCACGCCGCCGGGGCAACGGATCGCGCTGGCCAGGGATGCGGCATTCTCCTTCGTCTATCCGCATCTTGTCGACGGATGGCTGCGGGCGGGTGCCGAGATCCTTCCCTTCTCCCCCCTCGCCGACGAGGCGCCGGACGGCACTGCCGACTGCTGCTGGCTGGCGGGCGGCTATCCGGAACTGCATGGCCCCGCTCTCGCTGCTGCCGGAAGGTTCCGGCAGGGGTTGAGACGGTTTGCCGAGACGCGGCCGGTGCATGGCGAATGCGGCGGCTACATGGCGATCGGCGAGGCGATCGTCGACCGCGACGGGCACCGGCATGAAATGGCCGGGCTCCTCGGTCTGGTCACCTCGTTCGAGAAACGCAGGATGCATCTGGGCTACCGGCTGGCGGAACTCGCCGAGGCGATCCCCGGCCACGGCCCCGGCGCCCGGTTGCGCGGCCACGAGTTTCACTACTCGACGATCCTTGATCAGCCCGATATGCCGCTTGCGCGCGTCGTGGATGCCACCGGCGAGACGGTGCCCGAGGCCGGATCGCGCCGCGGCAGGGCGACCGGCACCTTCTTTCACCTGATCGCGGAGGCGACATGACCGGCTTCGTCAGCTTCGTTTCCTCCGGCCCCGGCGATCCGGAACTTCTGACGCTCCGCGCCGTCGAGCGGCTGCGGGCGGCGGACGTGGTCCTGTTCGACGATCTCTCGTCAGGGCCCATCCTTGCCCAGGCCCGGCCGGGGGCCGATCTCGTCGGCGTGGGCAAGCGTGCCGGGCGGCCTTCGGCGAAACAGGACCATGTCAACCGCCTGCTGGTGGACTATGCCGCCACCGGGGCCAGGGTGGTGCGGCTCAAGTCCGGCGACTGCGGTCTTTTCGGCCGGCTGGAGGAAGAGATCACCGCATGCCGCGCGGCAGGCATCGGCTACGAGATCGTGCCCGGCGTGACCTCGGCGATGGCGGCGGCCGCGGCGGCCGGCATCCCGCTGACCCGCCGGCTGACGGCGCGGCGGGTCCAGTTCATCACCGGCCATGACATCAGCGGCGCCCTGCCCGAAGACCTGAACCTCGCCGCGCTCGCCGATCCGACGGCGACGACGGTCATCTTCATGGGCAAGCGCACCTTCGCCGAACTCGCGCAGCGCCTCCTGGGCGCGGGCCTGCCGCCGGAAACCCCGGCGCTCCTGGCAGAAAGCGTCTCTACTCCGGCGCAAAAGCTGGTCCGCGGGACCGTGGGGTCGATGCAATCACTGATCGAGTCGGAGGCCGGCGACGGGCCGGCGCTGATCCTGCTCGGCCCGCTGGCGGAAGGCTGACGGAATGGGAACAACCGTCACGGTCTGCCGGTCCTGTCCGGCGGGGCGCTCAGGCCTCGCATCGGCGATTCGCACGGCGATCAAGGCGGCGGGCCTCGCCATGCGGGTCAGCGAGGTTGACTGCATGTCGGGCTGCACACGCCCCTCGACCGTTGCCGTGCGCGCCCCGGGCAAGACCGCCTATCTCTTTGGCGACGCCAGCGAGGCGGACGTGCCGAACCTGATCGTGTTCCTGAAGCTCTACGACGCGTCCGCCGACGGCAATCTCGCCGACGCGCGCCCGATCGGGGCGCTGCGCGAGAAGGCGCTGGCGCGGATCCCGGGCTGACCGGTCGCTCCCGAGCGCGTTTCCGACGCTTTCCGCCTTGACCGGGGCGTGCCGGTCGGGCCAGATGGGGGCGTATGGTGTCCGGCAGGCGCAAAGCGCCCGGACTGAAACGGGAATGGGGTAGGGTGGACCAAAGGCGGCACCCGAAGCCTCAACCGCCCCCGCGACTGTAAGCGGCGAGCGGCTTTCCAGATGCCACTGGGGCACCGG
>JAUQYB010000112.1 GCA_030837825.1 Albidovulum sp. | reverse complement strand
GCCGGGGTCTCGAAGGTCATCATCGAGCGTCCGCACAAGAAGTGCCGCGTCACGATCCACACCGCGCGCCCCGGCGTCATCATCGGCAAGAAGGGCGCCGACATCGAGACGCTCAGGAAGAAGCTCGCGAACTTCACCGCCTCGGAGCTGCACCTCAACATCGTCGAGGTGCGCAAGCCCGAGCTTGACGCCCAGCTCGTGGCCGAGTCGATCGCCCAGCAACTGGAGCGGCGGGTGTCGTTCCGCCGCGCGATGAAGCGGTCGGTGCAGAATGCGATGCGGATGGGTGCCCTCGGCATCCGGGTCAACGTCTCGGGCCGCCTCGGCGGGGCCGAGATCGCCCGGACCGAATGGTATCGCGAGGGCCGGGTGCCGCTGCACACGCTGCGCGCCGACATCGATTATGCGCTCGCCGAAGCCGAAACCCCCTACGGGATCATCGGCGTGAAGGTCTGGATCTTCAAGGGCGAGATCATGGAGCACGATCCGCAGGCCCGCGACCGCAAGGCCGCCGAGGCCCAGGATGGCCCGTCGCCGCGCGGCCCGCGTCGCGACGACCGCCGCGACGCCCGGGAAGGAGTAGAGAAGATGCTGCAACCGAAACGGACGCAGTTCCGCAAGCAGTTCAAGGGCCGGATCCACGGCGAGGCCAAGGGCGGGTTCAACCTCGACTTCGGCGGCTTCGGCCTGAAGGCGACCGAGCCCGAGCGCGTCACCGCGCGGCAGATCGAGGCGGCCCGCCGCGCGATCACCCGCCACATGAAGCGCCAGGGCCGGGTCTGGATCCGCGTCTTCCCGGACGTGCCGGTCACCGGCAAGCCGACCGAAGTGCGGATGGGCAAGGGCAAGGGCTCGGTCGACTACTGGGCGGCCAAGGTCAAGCCGGGCCGGATCATGTTCGAGATCGACGGCGTCAGCGAGACCATCGCCCGCGAGGCGCTGCGCCTCGGTGCGATGAAGCTGCCGGTCATGACCCGGATCGTGGTCCGCGAGGACTGGTAAGGGCGACTGCGCCCCACGGAACACGGGAAGGGCGCGCCTTCGGGCGCGCCTTTTCGTTTCCGGGCGCGAGGAGGGGCGCGCGCCGCAACGGTCGGGGCCCGGTGCCCATGGGCGATTCTGTCCGCCGCGCCTTCGCCGGTGCCGTTGGGCGCGGCGGGTCGCGCGCGGTTGGACCGGCGCCCCCCCCATGTCGCCCGAAAAGCGAGTGGTTTCGCGCGCAAACACCCGATTTCGGCTGCTCCACCCCCCGTGACCCGACGGAATGTGAAGAAAATGTAACAGGCATGTAACAGCCAGATTGCGGGACGCGCTTTTCGCAGGTTAGATCAGCGCAGAGGCAGTTCAATGAAACTGTCACACAACAACAATAGGACGGAATCGTCACCAACCGGGCCGGGTGCCCAAGGGAGAAAGACATGACTCACAAGAAGACCACCGCCGGGCTGATGCTTTCGGCGCTGCTGGCCTCGACCGGCATGGTCAGCGCGCAGTCGCTGGCCGAGATCGAGGCGGCGGCCAAGGCCGAGGGGATGCTCACCACCATCGCGCTGCCGCATTCGTGGTGCGGCTACGGCGACGTGATCGCGGGGTTCAAGGCGAAGTACCCCGAGATTCAGGTCAACGAACTGAACCCCGATGCCGGCTCTGCCGACGAGGTGGAGGCGGTGAAGGCCAACAAGGACAACAAGGGCCCGCAGGCGCCGGACGTCGTCGACGTCGGGCTCGCCTTCGGCCCGTCGATGAAGGACGAGGGGCTTCTGATGCCCTACAAGGTCTCGACCTGGGACGACATTCCCGAAAGCATCAAGGATCCCGACGGTCACTGGTACGGCGACTACTACGGCGTGATGTCGTTCATCGTGAACAAGGACCTCGTCGCCACCGCGCCGGCCGACTGGGCCGACCTGACCAAGCCCGAATACGCAGGTCAGGTGGCGCTTGCGGGCGATCCGCGCGCCTCGAACCAGGCGATTCTGGCGGTGCTGGCGGCGGGCCTGTCGAAGGGCGCCAAGTCGGGTGAAGAGGCCGGCAAGGCCGGTCTCGACTTCTTCGCCGAGGTGAACAAGGCGGGGAACTTCGTGCCGGTCATCGCCAAGGCCGGGACCATCGCCCAGGGCGCGACCCCGATCGCCATCGCCTGGGACTACAACGCGCTCGCCTGGGCCGACGAGCTGGCCGGCAACCCGCCGGTGGAAGTCGTCGTGCCGAAGACGGGCGTCCTCGCGGGTGTCTACGTCCAGGGCATCTCGGCCTATGCACCGCATCCGAACGCCGCGAAGCTGTGGATGGAATACCTCTACAGCGATGAAGGCCAGAACCTGTGGCTGAAGGGCTACTGCCACCCGGCGCGCTTCAACGCGATGTCGGCGGCGGGCAAGCTCGACCCCGCGGCGATGGAGAAACTGCCCCCGGCGGCATCCTACGAGGCCGCCTATTTCCCGACCCTCGACGAGGTCAACGCCAACAAGACGGCCGTGACCGGCGGCTGGGATGCGGTCGTGGGCGCCAACGTTCAGTAACCGGATCTGAGTCCGATCTCCGCCCGGCCCGATGCACATCGGGCCGGGTTTCCGGATCATGAGAGCACGACGGGACAGACACCGCATGACCGCACCTTCCCCGAAGCTGAGGCGGCAGTTGCCGCTGACCTGGCTGGGCCTTGTGCCCTTCGTGATCTTCATGACGCTGTTCCTGATCCTGCCGACGATGCACATCGTGATCGGCGCCTTCCAGGACCGGTCTGGCGGCTTCACGCTGCAGAACATCCGTGACCTCAACACCGGCACGATCCCGTCGAGCTACTGGATCTCGGTCAAGATCTCGGTCGCCTCGGCCTCGATCGGCTGCCTTCTCGGCTTCGGCATGGCGGCGGCCGTGGTCTTCGGTGCCGCGCCGCGCTGGATCAAGTCGCCTCTCCTGACGTTTTCGGGCGTGGCCTCGAACTTCGCCGGCGTGCCGCTGGCCTTTGCTTTCCTCGCCACCTTCGGGCCGGTGGGGTTCGTGACGCTGTTTCTGCGCAACAACTTCGGCATCGTCCTGCAACGCGACCTCGGCTTCAGCATCCTTTCGTTCTGGGGCCTGACCGTCACCTATCTCTTCTTCCAGATCCCGCTGATGATCCTCATCGTCACGCCCGCCCTGGAAGGATTGCGCCGGGAATGGCGCGAGGCGGCCGAGGTGCTGGGCGCCACGACGCTGCAATACTGGCGCATGGTGGCGCTGCCGATCCTGTTTCCCGCGCTCCTCGGCACCTTCGCGCTGCTGTTCGCCAATGCCTTCGGCGCCGTCGCCACCGCCATCTCGCTGACCGGATCCTCGCTCAACATCGTGCCGATCCAGCTTTTCGCGCAGATCCGCGGCGATGTGCTGGGCAATCCCAACCTCGGCTATGCGATGGCCTTCGGGATGATCGTCGTCACCGCCATCGCCAACGTGCTCTACATCTGGCTGCGCGTGCGTGCGGAACGGTGGCTGAAATGAGCCTTTACGCCCGGCTTACCGGCTGGATCGTCCTGATCTTCGGCCTGACCTATTTCGCGCTGCCGCTGGTCGGCCTGACCGAGTTTTCGCTCAAGGCGCGCCGCGGGGTCTATTCGCTGGACGCCTACACCAGGATCATCGGCGATGCCGAGTTCCAGGCGACCTTTCTCTATTCCATCGTGATGGCGCTGGTGACGATCGCCTTCGGCATCCTACTTGTTGTGCCGACGGCGTTCTGGGTGCGGCTGAAGATGCCCTGGGCGCGGCCCTACGTCGAATTCCTCACGCTACTGCCGCTGGTCATTCCCGCCATCGTCATCGTCTTCGGCTATATCCGGCTCTACAACACCTCCAGCTTCCTGCCGCTGACCGGGTCGATGATGGGCACCAACCTGCTTCTGGGCTTCGGCTACACCATCCTGGCGCTGCCCTACATGTATCGCGCGGTCGACACCGGCCTGCGCACCATCGACGTGGCGACGCTGACCGAGGCGGCGCAGAGCCTCGGCGCGGGCTGGGTGACGATCATCGCCCGGGTGATCCTGCCCAACATCGTCCCCGCCGTGCTGTCGGGCGCCTTCCTGACCTTCGCCATCGTCATCGGCGAGTTCACCCTGGCCGCGCTTCTGAACCGCCCCGCCTTCGGCCCCTATCTGGCGCGGATCGGGGCGAACAAGCCCTACGAGCCCTTCGCGCTGTCGGTGATCGCCTTTGGCATCACCTGGGTCTGCATGGGTCTGATCCAGCTCGCCAACCGCCTCTCGAAACACACGAAAGCCGCCGAAAGATGAGCTTCCTGACCATTTCCCATCTGGAGAAGTCCTTCGGCGCCAACCGCGTGGTGAAGGACTTCAACCTTTCCGTCGAGAAGGGAGAGTTCATCTCGCTCCTCGGCCCGTCGGGTTGCGGCAAAACCACCGTCCTGCGGATGATCGCCGGTTTCGAGAGGCCGTCCTCGGGCAGCATCGCCATTGACGGCAAGGACGTGTTGCACCTCAAGACCAGCCGTCGCAACGTCGGCATGATGTTCCAGGCCTATGCGCTGTTTCCCAACCTGACGGTGGCCGACAACGTGGGCTTCGGGCTCAAGGTTGCGGGCATGCCGAAGGCAGAGCGCCAGGCGCGGGTCGCCGAAATGCTGGCGCTGATCAGCCTGCCGGACCTCGGCGGGCGCTACCCGTTCCAGCTTTCGGGCGGCCAGCAGCAGCGCGTGGCGCTGGCGCGCGCACTGGCGCCGAAGCCCAGGGTGCTGCTTCTCGACGAACCGCTGTCGGCGCTCGACGCCAAGGTGCGGGTGTCCCTGCGCAACGAGATCCGCGCGATCCAGCGCGCGCTCGGCATCACCACGATCTTCGTCACCCACGACCAGGAGGAGGCGCTGTCGATCTCCGACCGGATCGTGGTCATGACCGGGGGCGTCGCCGACCAGGTGGGGACCCCGTTCGAGATCTACAACCGGCCGACGACGCGGTTCGTGGCGAATTTCGTCGGCCAGCTCAACCGCTTCGCGGCAGATGGCGAGGGCCGGATCGGTGGCGTGGCGGTGGGGCAGGGCGAGTTTGCCGCGCGCCCCGAGGCGGTGCACCTCGGCCGCGAGCCGGGCGCCGACATCGTCCTGCCCGCCCGGGTCGAGGAGGTGCATTTCCTCGGCTCGGTCATCCGCCTGACGGTGCAGGCCGCCGGTACGCGCATCGCGCTCGACACCTTCAACCGGCCCGACGCGCCGCCGCCGGCGATCGGCAGCGCGGTGGAACTCAGCCTTTCCTCGCGCGACCTGATCCGGCTGGAGTAGCGGCCGCAGCCCCCGGAGCCTTGCGTTCCCGCGCTGGGGAAGGCGCGGCACGCACCGCCGGGCAGCGCCCCACCTTTCCCCTTGCCCCCGGGGGCCGCCTCCCTTATAGGGACGCATCCTGCGATTCCGGGCGACCGGGATTCGCATGTCCATCATTGACTCCACCGGGCTAGAGGTCACCCGTAAGGGCCTTCCGGTGATGTGAGAGAGGAAGACGGCGAGATGAACGCCACCGAACTGAAAGCGAAGACGCCCGACCAGCTCCGCGACGAGCTGGTGGCGCTCAAGAAGGAGGCGTTCAACCTCCGCTTCCGGCAGGCCACCGGCCAGCTCGAGAACACCGCCCGCATGCGCGCCGTCCGCCGCGACGTCGCCCGCATCAAGACGGTGCTGAACGCCAAAGCCGCAGAAGCCGCGAAGTAAGAGGACCGACCCATGCCCAAACGTATCCTGCAAGGCGTCGTCACCTCGGACAAGAACGCCCAGACGATCACCGTCCTGGTCGAGCGCCGCTTCAAGCATCCGCTGCTGCAAAAGACGGTGCGGAAGTCAAAGAAATACCGCGCCCATGACGCGGAAAACAAGTTCAAGGTCGGCGACACCGTCCGCATCGAGGAGTGCGCGCCAATCTCGAAGACGAAGCGTTGGACGGTCGTGACGGAGGCCTGAGGCCTGACCCCACACCGTCCTTCAAACGAAACCCTGGGGCCGAGGAATAGGTCGGGCCCCATAGGTCGGGAGAAACCAAATGATCCAGATGCAGACCAATCTGGATGTCGCTGACAACTCCGGCGCGCGCCGGGTTCAGTGCATCAAGGTCCTGGGGGGTTCCCACCGCCGCTATGCCAGCGTCGGCGACATCATCGTGGTGTCGGTCAAGGAAGCCATCCCGCGCGGCCGCGTGAAGAAGGGCGACGTCCGCAAGGCCGTCGTCGTGCGCACCGCCAAGGAGGTCCGTCGCGAGGACGGAACCTCGATCCGCTTCGACCGCAACGCCGCCGTCATCCTGAACAACCAGGGCGAACCGGTCGGCACCCGCATCTTCGGGCCGGTCGTGCGCGAGCTGCGCGCCAAGAACTTCATGAAGATCATCTCGCTTGCCCCGGAGGTGCTGTGATGGCTGCGAAACTCCGTAAAGGCGACAAGGTCGTCGTCCTTGCCGGCAAGGACAAGGGCAAGAAGGGCGAGATCATCTCGGTCGATCCCAAGGCCAACAAGGCAGTGGTTGACGGCGTGAACATCGCCATCCGCCACCAGCGCCAGACCCAGACCAGCCAGGGCGGCCGCCAGCCGAAGGCGATGCCGGTCGATCTGTCGAACCTCGCGATCATGGACAAGAACGGCAAGGCCACCCGCGTCGGCTTCCGCACGGAAGGCGACAAGAAGGTCCGCTTCGCCAAGACCACCGGGGAGGCGCTCTGATGCTCGATACCCAGACCTACACCCCGCGTCTGAAGGCGCTCTACGCCTCCACGATCCGGGCCGCGCTCAAGGAAGAGTTCGGCTACAAGAACGACATGCAGATCCCGAAGCTCGAGAAGATCGTTCTCAACATGGGCGTCGGCGAGGCCGTCAAGGACACCAAGAAGGTCAAGCAGGCCGCCGAGGAGCTGACGCTCATCGCCGGCCAGAAGGCCGTCATCACCAAGGCCAAGAAGTCGATCGCCGGCTTCCGCGTGCGCGAGGAGATGCCGCT
>JAUQYB010000111.1 GCA_030837825.1 Albidovulum sp. | reverse complement strand
TCCCGGCATCAGGTTCGAGCACGATTTCACCACGATCAGCGCGAAGGGGCAGCGGTTCGTGCCGCTCTGGAAGAGCTACTATCACCACCGCAACCTTCTGATCGTCTATCGCCGGTCGGCCGGCTGGCTGTTCTGGCCGGCACTTCTCGTGGTCCTGCCGAAGTGGCTGATGAAGGTGCGCCACCACCGGGGCGAGCGGCGCGCCTATCTCAGGCTTCTCGGCCGGGCGGTGGCCGATGGCCTTGGCACGCGCCTGGATGCGACGCTGGCAGAGATCGAGGCTTCCGCCCGCCAGGTCTGATCGAGCCCGCCAGGTCTGGTCGAGTCCGTCACGTCTGGTCGAGAATGTCGGCGTGGTAGCGCCGCAAGAGCACGAGGCTGAAGGCCAGGAGGCCCAGCGAGAGAAGAATGACATAGGCCGGGCTGACGTATTGCGGCGAATACATCGGATAGAAGCCCCTGCGCATTTCGCCCACGATGTGCAGGAGCGGATTGTACCACAGGAAGGTCTGGACCGACCTCGGCAGGTCCTCGAACAGGAACATCACGCCGGAGGCCAGGAACAGCGGCCGCGAAATGATCGACCAGACGATTTCCCAGGCCGGGAACATGCCGATCAGAAGGCAGTTGAGGGCCCCGATGCCGACGCCAAGAAGTGCGGTCATGAACATCGCCAGGATCACCGGGCCGATGTCGATGACCGCGTTGGTCTTGCCGAAAAGGACGATCCCGCCGAGAAGAAGGTAGCTGACCATCACGCCGGTGAGGATGTTCAACGCCGCGCGCGCGACCAGCGCGTCAAGCCAGGTGACGGATGGATACATCAGCAGCGGGCGCGAGAAGTTCAGCGCGCGCGACACCGTGTTCTGGATGCTCTGGTAGACCGAGAAGGGCATGAAGCCGGTCGCGTAGAACAGGATGAAGCTGGTGCCGAGCGAGGGATGCCGGATCAGCAGGGAAAAGCCGAGTGCCAGGATCAGAATGGCGCCGAGCGGTTCGAACACCGCCCAGAGATAGCCGCCGGGCGATTGCCCGTAGCGGGTGGACATCTCGCGCAGGATCAGCGCGAGGATGGTGCGAAAACTCGCGAAGGATCGCGTTCTGACGCCCGGGCGCCTGGCTGAGGCGCGCCGGGGTCGCAGCGGCAACGGGAATGGCGGGTGTTCGGTGGAGGACATCGGACGCGGAGGGTGCTGGTGTTTTTCCGCGCTATTATGTAGGAAGGACGCGTGGAGATCAAACTCTGCCTGAATGAGGTAACTCATTGACAAATATATGGAAAGAGGATGATCGCCAAGGCGGTGCAGGCGCCGCCGGTGCGGCCGGCAAGGCGGCGGCGGCCCGGCCGGCGGCGGACGCGGCCATCGCGGGAGGCACCCCGGGAGGCACGCAGGGTCAGCCCGGTGGCGGGGCCGCGAAGCCCGGGGGGCAGCAGGGCAGGCTCTCCCAGCCGGGCCGGCTGACCAATATCCGCCCGGTCGCCGATGACGCGGTCATGCGCCGGCGCCACTGGGGGCTTCTGGTCAGCTTCCTTCTTGGCGTCGTCCTGCCCGTCGTCGTGTCCGGCTTCTACCTCTTCGTCGTGAGCGAGGATCAATACGCTTCGACGGTGGGGTTTGCCGTCCGGCGCGAGGAAGGATCCGAAGCCGCTGCCGGCCTGATCGGCGGCCTTGCCCAGTTCGCCGGAACCGGCGGCAATTCGGAAAGCGACATCCTCTACGAATTCATCCAGAGCCAGGAGATGGTCGAGGCGATCGATGCGCGGCTCGATCTGCGCAAGCTGTTTTCCGCCTATTGGCCGGGCGATCCGGTCTTCGCCTTCAACCCGTCGGGCACGGTCGAGGATCTCGTGTCCTACTGGCAGCGGATGGTGCGGGTTTCCTACGACCAGAGCACCCGGCTCATCGAGCTTCGCGTGCTGGCCTTCGCGCCCGAGAACGCGCGCCGGCTGGCCGCCGAAATCCTCTCCGAGAGCCAGAAGAAGATCAACGACCTGAACGCGGCCGCCCGGCAGGACGTGATGCGCTATTCGACCGCCGATCTCGAGGTCGCGCTCGGACGGCTGAAAGCCTCGCGCGAGGCGATGACCGAATTCCGCACGCGGACGCAGATCGTCGATCCCCAGAGCGACATCCAGGGGCGGATGGGCGTGCTGAGCACGCTGCAGCAGCAACTGGCCGAGGCGCTGATCGACAACGACCTTCTGCTTCTTCAGACCGAGAATGCGGAAGACCCGCGGGTGGCGCAGGCGCAGCGGCGGATCGACGTCATCCGGGAACGGATCGCCGCCGAACGCAAGACGCTCGCCACCGCGTCGAACGAGATCGGCGAGGTGAGCGAGGATTATCCGAAGCTGATCGCGGAATACGAAAGCCTCATGGTCGACCGCCAGTATGCGGAGGAGAGCTACCGCCTTGCGCTGGCGGCGGTCGACATCGCCCGGGCCGAGGCATCGCGGCAGAGCCTCTATCTTGCGCCCTTCATCCGGCCGACCCTGCCACAGACCCCGGAATATCCGCAGCGTTTCGTGCTGACCGGGCTGGTGGCGCTGTTCCTGGCCCTTGCCTGGGCGATCCTCGCGCTGGTCTACTACTCGGTCCGCGACCGGCGATAGACGGGGGCGGGCCGGATGATACGCTTCCAGAACCTGACCAAGAGCTATCCCGTGGGCGAATCCCGCAAGGTCGTGATCGATGACCTCAGCCTCACCCTGCCGACGGGAAAGTCGCTTGCGCTCCTGGGGCGAAACGGGGCGGGCAAGTCGACACTCCTGCAACTGATCGCGGGGACGATCCGCCCCGACAGCGGGCAGATCATTTCGGATGGCACGATTTCCTGGCCGGTCGGCTTCGGCGGATCGTTCCACCGCGATCTGACGGGGGCCCAGAACACCCGCTTCATAGCCCGCATCTACGGAGTGGACACCGAAAGCCTCGTGGATTTCGTCGAGGACTTCGCCGAGCTTGGCAAGCATTTCCACATGCCGATCCGCAGCTACTCGTCCGGCATGCGCTCGCGCCTGGCGTTCGGGGCGTCGATGGGCATCCGCTTCGACACCTACCTTGTCGACGAGGTGACCGCCGTGGGCGATGCGGCCTTCCGGCGCAAGAGCCGCGCCGTCTTCACCGAGCGGATGGGCCGGTCCGGTGCCATCCTCGTCAGCCACGAGATGGGCCAGGTCCGCGAATTCTGCGATTCCGGGCTGATCCTCGAGCACGGGGCCCTGCGCTACTATCCCGATCTCGAGGAAGCGATCGCCGCGCACCAGGCGATGATGGCCTGAGGGTTCGGGCGCGCGCGCCGTCCGGTTGTCAACCCGGGCGCAGTGTGGAAGAAGCCCGGTGAGCGGACGCGCCGGCCTGGGAGGGATTGTCATGCACGTACTCATGGTCGGCGCGGGCCTTTCGGGGGCGGTGACCGGGCGCGCGCTTGCCGAGGCCGGGCACCGGATCACGGTGGTGGAAGGCCGGGCGCATGTGGCGGGCAACTGCCATACCGAACGCGACGCCGAAACCGGCGTGATGGTCCATGTCTACGGACCGCATATCTTCCACACCGACGATGCCGAGGTCTGGGACTACGTCAACCGGTTCGCGACCTTCCTGCCCTACCGGAACCGGGTGAAGACGACATCGCGCGGCGCGGTCTATTCGC
This sequence comes from Albidovulum sp., assembly GCA_030837825.1. Classification (GTDB taxonomy): domain Bacteria; phylum Pseudomonadota; class Alphaproteobacteria; order Rhodobacterales; family Rhodobacteraceae; genus Albidovulum. The sequence continues at coordinate 4,328 of JAUQYB010000111.1, read as the reverse complement.
TGCCGGTAAACCTGCACACGATCAACCAGTTCTACGGCAAGACCCTGCGCCCCGACGAGGCGCGCGCCTTCATCGAGACCTTGGCCGACACCTCGATCAGCGATCCCCGGACCTTCGAGGAACAGGCGCTGCGCTTCGTCGGCCGCGATCTCTACGAGACCTTCTTCAAGGGTTACACGCAAAAGCAGTGGGGCTGCTCGCCCACCGAACTGCCCGCCTCGATCCTCAGGCGCCTGCCGGTGCGCTTCAACTACGACGACAACTATTTCTTCCACCGCTTCCAGGGCATGCCGCGGGACGGCTACACCGCGATGGTCGAACGCATCCTCGACCATCCGGGGATCGAGGTCCGTCTCTCATCCCGGTTCGCGCGCGGCCAGGCGGCGGATTACGACCACGTGTTCCATTCGGGCCCCCTCGATGGCTGGTTCGACTGCGACCTCGGCCGCCTGGGCTACCGAACGCTCGATTTCGAGCGCTTTTCCTACCGGGGCGACTATCAGGGCTGCGCGGTGATGAACTACGGCGATGTCGACGTGCCCTGGACGCGGATCACCGAGCACAAGCACTTCGCCCCCTGGGAAGAGCACGAGGGCTCGATCCTCTACCGCGAGGCCGCGCGCGCCTGCGGGCCTGACGACATTCCCTACTATCCGATCCGCCTCGTCGCCGAAAAGGCGCTCCTTGGTGCCTATGTGGACCGCGCGAGGGGCGAGCGCGGGGTCACCTTCGTCGGCAGGCTCGGCACCTATCGCTACCTCGACATGGACGTGACGATCCGCGAGGCGCTGGACGCGGCGCGCCTCTTCCTCGACGCCGCCGCGAAGGGAGAGACGATGCCCGCCTTCGCGGTGGCGCCGGTCTAGGCGGACCGGTAGATCGCCAGAAGTTCCTGAATATGGTTCGGGATCGATACCGGCGATCGCGCATTGCGCCAGTAGGCCGCGACATCGACGCGGCCATCGAGGAACTCGGCGATCCGCTCGCAGAACGCATCGACATCACCGGCGGGAAACACGAACTCCGGGCTGTTCCCAAGCTCCCGTGCGCCACCCCGGTCACTGGTGAGAAGGGGGATGTGCCGGGCATGCATCTCGATGGCGACCTGGGGAAGATTGTCCTCCCACAGGACCGGCACGACGCCGAGGCCGACGCCCGCGAGGATCGCGTCGAGATCGTCGTGGGAATATCCGTCGGAATAGTCCACCTCGGCGACATGGTCCGAAAGATCGCTCAGCGCCTTCATGGCCTTCTCGCCGCCGTCGGGTGCCGCGACGACAAGCCGGATGCGCTCGGCAAGCGACTTCGGCAGATCCGAGAGCGCATCGACAAGGAAGTAGAACCCCTTGTCGCGCCGCATGTAGCCGAGATACGCAAGCGTGAGAACGCCGTCCCCGTCCACAAGCGAGGGCTTCGGATGCGTCGTCTGGAACTTCTCGTATTGACGGGTCGCGATGTAGGAAGTTCGCACGATTGCCGGGTCGATCCCGTACTTGCACGCGATCTGGCTGACGCGCTCGGACACGCCGAGGACAACGTCGCAATTCCTGTTGATCACGTCGATGAAAGTCTGACGGCGAAGCGCGAACTGCGAGGCGAGCGGCGCAAGGCGCTTCAGGCCCCTGGAACTGCCCTCTGCTGCCTGTTCGCGATCGGGCAGGCGAAGACGGCGGCGCAGCGCCGAGGCCGCCCGGCCATAGAGCCGGTAGGCGCGCGCCGAGTTGCGCAGGATGCGCCCGAAGGCGATGTCGAAGAGAAGCGTGCCGGGCGCCACCCCGTTGCGCTTCAGCAGGAAGGCCACCGCATTGGCCTTCCGCACCAGGCTTTCCTCGGTGTGTTTCTCCAGGCAGTCACGGCATGCCCGCCCGTCGTCGAAATAGTCGCAATGCGTGGTCTCGTTGAACCAGAGATTCACCTGCGGGCAGAACGGATAGTAGTTGTGCAGCGAGAATACGAAGCGCGTGCGGGGCCAGCGCGCCTTGGTGTCGAGCACTTCGGCGGGAAGGCCTTCGAGGTTGTTGAAGTGGATGACGTCGAAGGGGCCGTTCGCCTCGACGAAATCGATGAACTGCGCGACCGTCGCCGGGGCGGAAATCTGGCTCGCATTCCTGAACGAGAAATGCGAGGGCGCGAGGACTTCGGAATTCACGATCTCGAAACGCCGCGCGCGCCGCTCCTTCGGGCCGTGGCGGACGGCCGTCCACCGGGGCGGCGCCGCATTCAGGTCATACGAGATACCGGACGACAGAAACCAGGCGTCGACCTCGGGAATGCCGTCCAGCGCCTCGATGATGTTGCGCTGATAGACCGTGACTCCTCCCCCACGCCGCTCGGGATCAAGATAGTCGACCCAGTTGTAGTAGAGGATTTTCATGGCAACCTTTCAGGAGTGCGACGGCCGGGGATGAGCCTCTGCTCAGATTTCCTCACCCAGCCAATGCTCGCGCCCCATCTTCCTGAAATAGGTCTCGATCACTTCGGGTGCCTTGAACCGATCAATCACGCGGTTCTTGTTCTGCTTTACAAGCGGGCTGCGCATCCCGGCCTCGTAGGGAACTCCGAGGAAGTCGGTCACGCGCCGGTTGAAGTCCGGCGTGAACATTTCGGTGTATTCGATGCACATCTTCGGTTGGGGCAGGCCGTCGAGGTATCTCGCAAAGAGGAAGTCATGCGTCGCAAACTCCTGCCACAGTTGCGAGAGACGAAGGATGTTGGCCGCCATCTTCGCGTCGTCGTCCGGGGACTTTTCGAGTTGCGCCCAGTTCTGGGTCCGCTCTGCCTTGATCCAGGAGGATGCCTGGGCAAGCTTGTTGTCTCTCTGGATATAGATGAACTTCAGATCGGTCTGGCTGGCGATGTCCTTGAGCACATCGAGGTTGTGGCCGATCATGAACTTGTAACCGGCCGCGAGGAACTGCGATTTCTCGTAGCGACGGAAAATGTCCCGCCCGAACTCCACCGCCCGATAGTCACGCTCCTTGACGCGCTCGGGGTCCCTGATCGACGAATGCGCGTCGATGATGGCCCAGGGGTTGAATTGCTCTCCACCGCAAATGATCTGACTGTGCGAGGTCAAGGTGGTCATGAGATAGGTCGTGCCACTTCGCGGCAAGCCGAAAACGATGAACTTCTGCATTCTTGGTCCCGTCTCTCAATGCGTTCTGGTCTGGCTGGGCGGAAGCGGAATGCGCCTCCCGTTCCGCCCTCACCCCTTCCGTGACCGGATCATGCCGACGATGTCCTGGGTCCGCCCGAGGATCGGGCGGGCGAGGGCGTCGGCGCGGTCTGCGCCCTGGCCGAGGATGCGGTCGATCTCGGCCGGGTCGGCCAGAAGCCGCTTCATCTCGGTCGTGATCGGGGCGAGCGTGGCGACGGCGACCTCTGCCAGCGCCGGCTTGAACGCGCCGAAGCCGTGGCCGGCGAAGCGTTCCAGCACGGCCTCCGGCGCGTCGCCGGCAAGGGCCGCGTAGATGTTGACGAGGTTTCGCGCCTCGGGCCGGTCCTTCAGTTCCGCCAGCGTCTCGGGCAGCGGCTCGGCGTCGGTCTTCGCCTTCCTGATCTTCTGGGCGATGGTGTCGGCGTCGTCGGTCAGGTTGATCCGGCTCGCGTCCGAGGGGTCGGACTTCGACATCTTCCGTGTGCCGTCTCTGAGCGACATGACGCGCGCCGCGGCGCCCTCGATCACCGGCTCCGGCAGGGGAAAGAAATCCACCTTGAAGTCGTGGTTGAACTTCGCCGCGATGTCGCGGGTCAGCTCGACATGCTGCTTCTGGTCCTCGCCGACCGGCACCATCGTCGCGTGATAGGCGAGGATGTCGGCCGCCATCAGCGCGGGGTAGGCGTAAAGCCCCAGGCTCGCGGCCTCGGCGTTCTTGCCGGCCTTGTCCTTGAACTGGGTCATCCGGTTCATCCAGCCGAGCCGGGCAACGCAGTTGAGGATCCAGGCAAGCTCCGCATGGGCCGAGACCTGGCTCTGGTTGAACAGGATCGACCGCGCCGGGTCGATGCCGGCGGCGAGAAAAGCCGCCGCCGCCTCGCGCGTCTGCGCCTTCAGCCTTTCGGGCTCCTGCCAGACGGTGATCGCGTGCAGGTCGACGAGGCAGTAGACCGTCTCGATCCCCTCGTCCTGCTTTTCCACGAAACGCTTCAGCGCGCCGAGGTAGTTGCCGAGCGTGAGCCCCCCCGAGGGCTGGATGCCGGAGAAGATGCGCGGGGTGAAGCCTGCGTTGGCCGCGTCGGTCATGGCCGGTCCTTTGGGTGTCAGCGTCTGGAAATTCCCGTGCCGCTCGCGTATCGCAGGGGAAAAGCCCCGTCAACAAGGAGAGGCC
>JAUQYB010000110.1 GCA_030837825.1 Albidovulum sp. | reverse complement strand
GCCTTCCCGGCTTTCGCCAGTGGCTTCGGGGGACCTCTCCGGTCACGGTCGCGGGGGCGGCTGCGCTTCGGCGATGCGCCCGGATGGGTCGCAAAGCCGGTCGCATTCCCTCTTCGCCTGCCCTAAGACAGGAACCAGCGCCGCCTCACCTGAGGCATATGCCACCTCCTTGTCAAGCAATGGAAGGGACCATGTCCGAGCCGAAACCGACCGACCCCGCGGAAGACGCCGCCCGCCATGCGCAGAAGATGGCCAAGAAGAAGGCCGCGCGCGACAAGATCATGGCGACGAAGGAGGGCGAGAAGGGCCTGATCATCGTCCATACCGGCGCGGGCAAGGGGAAAAGCTCTGCCGGCTTCGGGATGATTCTCCGCTGCATCGCCCACGAGATGCCCTGCGCCGTGGTGCAGTTCATCAAGGGCGCCTGGGATACCGGCGAGCGGCGGCTGATCGAGGGCCATTTCGGCGAACTCTGCCAGTTCCACGCGATGGGCGAGGGCTTCACCTGGGAGACGCAGGACAAGACGCGCGACATAGCCGCCGCCCGGCGCGGCTGGGAGAAGGCAAAGGAGCTGATCCGGGACGGGCGGAACCGCATGGTGCTTCTGGACGAGATCAACATCGCGCTCCGCTACGACTACCTGCCCGTCGAAGAGGTGGTGGAGTTCCTCAGAACCGAGAAGCCGGCGATGACCCATGTCGTGCTGACCGGCCGGAACGCGAAGGAGGAACTGATCGAGATCGCCGATCTGGTGACCGAAATGACGCTGGTGAAACACCCGTTCCGGTCGGGCATCAGGGGCCAGAAGGGCGTGGAGTTCTGAGGCAAGGGCCGGGGGCGCCGCCCCCGAACCCCCGAGGTATTTCGCGCAAGATGAAATTGGAAACGGTTTCTTAAGCATGTTCGCCAAATCTGGAGCCACGGTACAGGGAGAGGTCCCGTTGACCGTGCAAGGTGAAAGCGCCGCGCCTTCCCTGGGAAACCAGCCCAAGGCGCGGCGCCGACGTGTCTGCTGTTTCATCTTGCCGGCAAATACCTCCGCCGGAGGCTCCCCGAGCCACCGCGGGCACGCGGCCGGAAGACGGAAGCGATGACCGCGCTGATGATCCAGGGCTGCGGCTCGAACGTCGGCAAATCGCTTCTGGTGGCGGGCCTCTGCCGCGCCGCGCGGCGGCGGGGGCTGACGGTCGCGCCGTTCAAGCCGCAGAACATGTCGAACAACGCCGCCGTCACCGTCGACGGCGGCGAGATCGGGCGGGCGCAGGCCCTGCAGGCGCTGGCCGCCGGGCTTGAGCCGCACACCGACATGAACCCGGTCCTGCTCAAGCCCGAGACGGATACCGGGGCCCAGGTCGTTGTGCAGGGCCGGCGGCTGACGACCGTTCGCGCCAGAGACTATTCCAGTCTGAAGGCGCGTTTGATGGCGCCCGTTCTCGAAAGTTTCGGACGGCTGAAAGCGGCGCATGACCTCGTCATCGTCGAGGGCGCGGGAAGCCCCGCCGAGGTCAACCTGCGCAGCGGTGACATCGCCAACATGGGGTTTGCCCGGGCCGCGGGGTTGCCGGTGGTGCTGGTCGGCGACATCGACCGTGGCGGGGTCATCGCGCAGATCGTCGGCACGCAGGCGGTGCTGGATCCCGCCGATGCGGCGACGGTTGCAGGCTTCGTCGTCAACAAGTTCCGGGGCGATCCTTCGCTTTTCGACGACGGCTATCGCCTGATCGAGGCGAAGACCGGGTGGCGGGGCTTCGGCGTCGTGCCGCATTTCGCGGCGGCGGCGAAGCTGCCGGCGGAAGATGCGCTCGACCTCGGGCACACGGCCGAGGGCGGGGCGATGAAGATCGCCTGTCTCGCCTTCAGCCGCATCGCCAATTTCGATGATCTCGATCCGCTGAAACTGGAACCCTCGGTAACCCTGACGATGGTGCGCCCGGGCGCGGCGATACCGGGCGACGCGACGCTGGTGATCCTGCCGGGTTCGAAGTCGACGCGCGGGGACCTCGCCTTCCTGCGGGCGGAAGGCTGGGACATAGACCTTGCTGCCCATGTGCGGCGCGGTGGGCATGTGCTCGGCATCTGCGGCGGCTACCAGATGCTCGGGCAAGGAATCGACGACCCGGAGGGTCTTGAAGGCGCTCCCGGCATGACCGAGGGGCTCGGGCTTCTGGACGTCACCACGGTCATGACGCCCGACAAGCGGCTGACGCGGAGCACGGCCACCCACGCCGCGACCGACGCGGCGATGGAGGGCTACGAGATTCATATCGGCCGTACCGAAGGGCCCGGCAGGGGCCGTCCGTTCGCCTTCGTCGGCAGCGCGCCGGAGGGCGCGGTTTCGGCCGACGGCAGGGTCATGGGCAGCTATCTGCACGGGATGTTCGCGGGCGATGCCTTCCGGTCGGCGTTTCTGGCCCGGCTCGGCGCGCCCTCAACCGGGCAATACGGTGCCGAGGTGGAGGCCACGCTCGACGCGCTGGCCGACCACCTCGAGACCAATCTCGATGTGGCGGGGTTGCTGTCGCTGGCACGCTGAGCGCGGCGTCAGGCCAGCGCGGCGGCGAGCCGGGTCCATTCCGCGTCGCTACCCGGCAGGCCGAGGCGGAGCCATGTGGCCGAGTAGGGGAAGATGCGCGACCAGATCCGGGCGCGCGCCAGCCTTTCCTGTGCTCGCGCCGCGTCCGGCGTCTCAAAGAGCCGGAAGAGGGACGAACCGCCGGCAAGACGCCAGCCCGCACCTGCGGCAAGGGCATCCATCCGCCGGCCGTCGGCTGCCAGCCTGGCCGCGGTCTGCGCCGCCCAGGCGCCATCGGCGAGAGCCACGGCGCCGATCCCGATGGCGGCACCGCTCACCGGCCAGGGTCCGGCCATCGCGGCAAGGATGTCGATCTCGGTCTCGGCCCCCAGCACGAAGCCGAGGCGGACGCCGGCGAGCCCGTAGAACTTCCCGAAGGAGCGCAGGACCAGAACGCCGGGCGTCGGCGGGCCGGGCGCCAGAGACAGCGCGGGCGTTGCGTCCGCGAAGCTTTCGTCGACGACCAGCCGGCCGACCTGCCGGGCGATCGCCCTGAGCCTGTCGGGCGAATAGCTGCGGCCATCGGGGTTGTTGGGGTTCACGACGACGGCGAGATCGGCCCCGGCGAGGGCATCGGGTTCCGCCACCTCCTCGACGGTCCAGCCGGCGGCGAGGAGTGCCGCCGCATGTTCGTTGTAGGTGGGTGCGAGCACGCGGGCGCGGCCGGCCGGGCAAAGCCACGGGATCATCTGGATCGCCGCCTGCGCGCCCGCGACGGGCAGGATCGCGGCCCCGGGCCGGTAGGCACCACGCGCGGCGGCGACGAGACGGTCGTGCGCCGCCCGGGTGGGAAGCGCCGTCCAGGCCTCGGGCGGGATCGGCGGCAGGGGATAGGGGACGCGGTTGATCCCGGTCGAGAGGTCGATCCAGTCCTCCGGCGCGCCGCCATATCGCGCCATCGCCACGTCGATGTTGCCTCCGTGATCCCGCGTCATCCGGCTCAGACCACCGAAAGCGCGGCGAGGAGAAGCGCGAGCCCGAGAACCACGAAGCGGAACAGGCGAAGCGCCCGGGCGATGTCGGCCGGCTGCGGATCGGGCGCGCCTTCGTTCAGCCAGGGTTCGTCGGCGATGCGGTCGTGATAGACCCGCGGGCCCGACAGGCGGACCTCCAGGGCGCCGGCGAGTGCGGCCTCGGGCCAGCCCGCGTTCGGCGACCGGTGGCGGCGCGCATCGCGCCACATTGTCGCGAGCGCCGCGCGCGGGCGGGTCGAGACCAGCGCCAAAAGCAGGCCGGTCAGCCGCGCCGGGATGAGGTTCGCCACATCGTCGATCCGGGCCGAAGCCCAGCCGAAGGCGTTGTGGCGCGGTGTTCGGTGGCCGATCATCGAATCGAGCGTGTTGATCGCCTTGTAGGCGGCAATTCCGGGCAGGCCGAAGATGACGCCCCAGAAGACCGGGGCGACGATTGCGTCCGAGGTGTTCTCGGCCAGGCTCTCCAGCGTTGCCCGCGCGACCCCTTCGCGGTCAAGCTGTTCGGGATCGCGGCCGACGATCATCGACACCGCACGGCGCGCGGCGGCAAGGTCGCCCCCTGCAAGCGGCAGGGCGACGGCGCGCACATGGTCGTGCAGCGATCGCACAGCGACGAGCGGCCAGGCCAGCACACCCGTCAGCACGACGCCCGGCCAATCCCCGGGGACAAGCCAGGTCAGCACCCAGGCGATTTCGGCGGCGGCACCGATCACCACGGCGGCCGCCACCACGCCGGCGATCCGCCGGGCGCCTTCATCGGCGCCGTCGAGGTTGATCCAGCGGTCGAGCGCACCGATGAGGCGGCCGAACCACGAGACCGGATGGCCGATCACACGGAAGACCGGATTCGGCCAGCCGATCGCGCTGTCGAGGGCAAGCGCCACGAGCATCATCATTGCGCCAGTCATACCCTTGCCCCTACGCGAAACCGGACAATCCCCGTCATGCCCGCCGCGCGCAGGGCGCCTGCTGCAGCTTCGGGGATTCGTCCGGGCACGAATAGCAGGCCGCGCGCCGATCCGGTATGGCCGATGACGAGGCCGGCCGCCCCAAGCTCGTGCGCGAGCGCGTCGGTCGGATCGCCCGCGGGACCGCGGAGCGCTAGCGTGCGGCGGGCAGAATCGGCGGCGATGTCCGCGAGCGCCTCGACCCTGCCGGCATGCGCGGCGGTGACCCAGGCATCCACCAGATCGCGGATGTCCGGGAAATCCTGGTCGCCGGCATCGGTGCGCCGGCCGGGGCCGAGAAACCCGCCGATCACGTCGATGCGCGGCAGGGCCGGAAGGTGGCGGAGCACCCGGCCTTCACGAGACGCCCAGAGAAGCCTTTCGGGGGCGGGAAACATCAGCGGATCGCTTGCGCCTTCGGCGGCGATGCAGGCGCGCGCGATGACCTCTGGCGGGTCACCGGCCCCGGCGAGGCGGGCAAGCGCGACGAGCGTCGCGGTGGAAGCGCCCGCCCCGCCGCCCGCGGGCATCGCCGCGCTGAGGCGCACACGGCCGGACAGGCCAAGGCCGAGCCGCGCGACGAAACGTCGCGCCCGGTCGGGCGTGACCAGGCGCTGGCCGCTGCCGTGGATGGAAAGCCCCGCACCGGGGCAGTGCCAGCCCGCGACCGCAACGGCAGGGCAGGGAACCGAGATCAGCGCGACCGGCCCGGCCGGCCCGATCCGACCCTGCAGGAACTCGCCGAAGTGGCCTGCCACCCGAACCGGCGGTGCGTTCACGAGGGGCCCCAGTTGACGGCGCCGATCGACCAGCCGGCGCCGGACAGGGCCCGGAGCCGGGTGAGCGACAGCGGCGCCACCTCGAAGGCAAGCGCGGCGGGCACCGTGCCGACGGCGAGAGCGAGGGCCGCGCGCACCGTCCCGGCATGGGCCACGATGGTTACGCGGCCGCCGTCGGCAACGCGCGCCAGTGCAGGCGCGACCCGGGCGCAGAGGTCGGCGAAGCTTTCGCCTTCCGGCGGGCGGTGGCAGGCAAGATCGTCGGGCGAAAGCGGGCCGAGATCGGGAATGTCGCTGGTTACCCTCCCCTCCCAGAGACCGAAGTCCTGCTCCCAGAGCGCCGGGTCGGCCTCAGCGATCGCCGTGGGCCAGAGCGCCGCCACTGTCTGGCGGCAACGCAGCGCGGGGCTGGTGACGATCCGTCCAGGCTCGCCGATGGCCGCACGCAGCGCGGCGATGCGGCCGGTGTCGGAACAGTCGGCCGGCACGTCCGTCCGGCCGCAGAGCCGCCCCCCCGTCAGCACGGGGGCATGACGGACCAGAATCAGCTCTGTCGCGGCACGGGCGCCCACGGTCGCATTCTCCCTTTCACGGACGGCCCGTTTCTGCTTTGAGAGCGGGCGATGGGCAAGACGATACTGATTACCGGAGGCGCCCGGTCGGGCAAAAGCGGCATTGCAGAGGCGATGGCGCTGTCGCTCGGCCGGCCTGCCGTCTACATCGCCACCGCCGAGGCGCATGACGCCGAGATGGCGACGCGGATCGCCGCCCATCAGGCGCGGCGGGGGCCGGAGTGGCTGGACCATCCCGCGCCGCGCGCGCTGGTGGCGGCACTCGGCGCGACGGACGGCAAAGGCCCTCGGCTTGTCGATTGCCTGACGTTGTGGCTGACGAACCTGATGCTCGCCGAGGCCGATTGGCGTGAGTCGGGGCAGGCGCTGGTCGCCGCGCTGCCCGCCCAGCGCGATCCGGTTGTGATCGTGACCAACGAGGTCGGCATGGGCATCGTCCCCGACAATCCGCTCGCCCGCGGTTTCCGCGATGCGGCCGGTCTTTTGAACCAATGGGTCGCCGCGGCCGCCGATGAAGTCTACCTGGCCGTCGCCGGCCTTCCGCTGAAAGTGAAATGACATGAGCCTTCCGCGCATCTCCTCGCTCTCCCAGCTTGCAGCCCTTGCCGACCGGCTGCCGGTTGCCGACGCCCAGGCGGCCGAGGCGGCGCGGGCGCGGCAGAATTCGCTGACCAAGCCGCCCGGGTCGCTTGGCAGGCTGGAGCAGATCGCCGAGTTCATGGCCGCCTGGCGCGGAACCGCCCGGCCCGAAATCCGCAACGCCCAGGCGCTGGTCTTTGCCGGCAACCACGGTATCTGCGCGCAGGGCGTGAACCCCTACCCGCAGGATGTGACAGCGCAGATGGTTGCCAACTTCCGCGCCGGCGGCGCCGCGATCAACCAGCTTTGCGCGGCCAATGGCGCCGAGCTTTCGGTCATCGCGCTGGAGCTTGACAGGCCGACCGGCGATTTCACCGAGGGCCCGGCGATGGACGAGGTGGACTGCCTCGACGCGCTCTGGCAGGGGGCGGCGGCCGTCGATTCGGGCGCCGACATCCTGATCCTGGGAGAGATGGGCATCGGCAATTCCACCGTCGCCGCAGCTCTGGCCACGGCCTGCTTCGGGGGACCTGTGGCAGAATGGGTCGGGCCGGGAACAGGCTCTGACAAGGCTGGAATCGCGCGCAAGATCGACGCCATCGAACGCGGGCTGACCCGTCACGCGGGCGTCCTCGGCAACGCCGGGGGCGTCCTCGCTGCACTTGGCGGACGCGAACAGGCGGCGATCTGCGGCGCGGTTCTGGCCGCGCGGGCAGAGCGTATCCCCGTGATTCTCGACGGGTTCATCTGCACCGCAGCGGCCGCCGTGCTCCATGCCGCAGACAAGCGGCTGCTGGATCATTGTCTCGTCGGTCACACTTCGGCCGAACCGGGCCACCGCAAGCTTCTGGCCGCGATCCACAAGCGCCCGGTCCTGGAATTCGACATGCGGCTTGGCGAAGGCTCGGGCGCGGCGCTTGCGCTCGGCATCGTGCGCGCGGCGCTTGCCTGCCACAATGGCATGGCGACCTTCGACGAAGCCGGGGTGTCCGAGGCATGAAGGGCGGGCGGGCGGACGAGCTGAGGCTCGCGTTCCTCCTGCTGACGCGTCTGCCGGTCCGCCCGATTGCCGGCGAGACACCGGCGATGGCGGCTTCGTCCTGGGCCTGGCCAATCGTGGGGCTTGTCGTCGGCGGTATCTCGGCGCTGGTCTGCCAAGCCGCGCTTGCACTCGGCCTGCCGCCAGCGACGGCGGCGATCCTTGCATTGGCCGCATCCGTGCTGGCGACGGGCGCGATGCACGAGGACGGGCTGGCGGATCTTGCCGACGGGTTCGGCGGCGGACGGACGCGCGAACGCAAGCTCGAAATCATGCGCGACAGCCGGATCGGTTCTTACGGGGTCATCGCGCTGGTCCTTGCGCTCGGCTTCCGGGGCACGGCCCTTGCCGGCCTGATCGAAGGGGGCGGATCGGTCTTCGCCCTTGCCGCGCTCGCCGCTGCGTCGCGCGCAGTGCTGCCGGCGGCGATCGTCCTGATGCCGGCGGCGCGGGCCGACGGGCTCGGGCGGGCCGCGGCCGGAATCGACCCTGTGCCGGCCAGAATCGCGGTAGGAATCGGCTTTCTTTGCCTGTTGCCGCTGGGGATCGGCCCGGCTGTCGTTGTGGCCGCGGCGATGGCCGGTTCTGCCATCGTCGTCGCCTGGCGGGCGATCCGGCAGATCGGCGGGCAGACCGGCGACGTGCTGGGCGCCATGCAGCAGTTCGCGGAATGCGCAGGCTGGGCGGCCGCGATCGCCCTGATCGTTTGATCAAATAGCTGGACAACTCCGCAAGGCGCCCGCATGTCGGCCGTCACATCACGCTTCCAATTTGATCAAATATCGCGGATAAGGAGGCGTCGAAGGAGTGACCCCATGCCTAAGCCGCAGGAACCCGTTGCCGGTATTCAGCGCGACCGCCTGAAAAAGGTGGCCGAACGCGAGGCGCGGCGCTTTGCTGCCTCGCGGCCGAAGACAAGGGCGGCGCTCAAGGCCGGCGCGGAGGCCTGGCTCGATTCGGTGCCGATGCACTGGATGAAGGACTGGCCGATGCCCTTCCCGATGCTGGTCGACCGGGCCGAGGGCGCCCGGATCACCGATATCGACGGCTACGGCATCGACGATTTCTGTCTCGGCGACACCGGCTCGATGTTCGGCCATTCGCCGAAGCCGGTCGCCCGGGCGATTCGCAAGCAGGCCCGGCGCGGCCTGACCTACATGCTGCCGACCGAGGCGGCGATGGAGGCCGGGCGGCGCCTGACCGAGCGCTTTGGCGACTTCAGGTGGCAGGTCGCGACCACCGCAACGGACGCCAACCGCTTCGCGCTGCGGGTGGCGCGGGCGGTGACCGGCAGGCCCAAGGTGCTGGTGTTCAACGGCTGCTACCACGGCACGGTGGACGACACGATGGTGGAGCGGTCGAACGGCATGACCCGCACGCGGCCGGGCCTGACCGGGCAGGTCGCGGATCTGACCCAGGTCGCCGCCTGCGCCGAGTTCAACGACCTCGCCAGCGTCGAGGCCGCGCTGAAGACCGGCGAGATCGCGGCGATCCTGACCGAGCCGGTGATGACCAATTCCTGCATGGTCCTGCCGGAGCCGGGCTTCCACGACGGGCTCCGGGCGCTGGCGACGAAACATGGCGCGCTGCTGATCATCGACGAGACGCATACCATTTCCTCCGGCCTCGGCGGCTACACCGCGGTGCACGGACTCGACCCCGACATTTTCGTCGTCGGCAAATGCGTGGCGGGGGGGATGCCCACCGCCGTCTGGGGGCTCAGACCCAAAGTGGCGAAGGACTACCTCGCCTACAACGCCGGCCGCCCCTCGGGCCATTCCGGCATGGGGACGACGCTGTCGGCGAACCCGATGCAGTTCGCCTGCCTGACGGCAACCCTGGCCGAGGTGATGACGCCCAGCGCCTACGCGCATATGGAAAAGGGCGCAGAGAGGCTCTCTTCCGGCCTGAAACGGGTGATCGAGGCGCATGGCGCGCCCTGGCACGTCGTCCGAGTCGGCGCGCGGGTGGAGTTCATCTGCGCCCCCGGCCCGCTCAGGAACGGCACCGAGGCGTCGATGGCCCATGTGCCCGAGGTCGAGGCGGCGGTTCACACCGCGCTTCTGAACCGCGGCTGCCTGATCGCGCCTTTCCACAACATGATGCTGGTAAGCCCGGCCACGAAGAAGCGGCAGATCGACCGGCTCGTCGCCGCCTTCGACGAAATCCTGACCGAACTCTTTCCCGAGGCCTGACATGCTGGAAAACCTCTGCCCCTCCGGCGCCACCCTTGCCGAGGCCGAAACCTTCCTCGCCGATCATCCGGAAATCGAGGCGATCGACATCGTGCTGCATGATTCCAACGGCATGGGCCGCGGCAAGATCATCCGGCGGCACGAGCTTCTCCCGCTCTACAAGTCCGGCCGGCACATGCCGGTCTCGATCCTCGGGCTCGACATCTGCGGCGAGGACGTGCACGAGACCGGCCTAATCTGGGACGAGGGCGACGGCGACCGGCGGGCCTGGCCGATCCCCGGAACGCTGAAGCCCCTGCACGGCACGAAGCCCGCCCGTGCCGAGGTGTTCCTTTCGCTCTACGAGCTTGACGGAAGGCCGATGACGTCAGACCCCCGCCATGCGCTGCGCCGGCAGGTGAATGCCTTCGCCGAACGGGGCCTGAAGCCCGCGGGGGCGTTCGAGCTGGAATTCTTCCTGCTCGCCAACGACCGCGGCCCGGACGGCAAGGTGCGGCCGGCGCGCGATGTGCTGGACGGACGACCGAGCCGCAAGACCGAGGTCTATTCCGTCGATCACCTGCACGGGATGCTGCCGCTTTTCTCCGACATCTACGCCGGCGCCGCGGCGGCCGGGATCAGGGCGGAGACGCTGATTTCGGAATATGCGCCGGGGCAATACGAGCTGACGCTTCACTACCGCGAGGACGTGATGCAGGCCGCCGACGACATCGTGCGGTTGAAGCGGATCGTAAGGCAACAGGCCCGCGCCCACGGGGTGACCGCCTGCTTCATGGCCAAGCCGGTGGAGGATTACGCCGGTTCGGGAATGCACTTCCATGTCTCGCTTCAGGACGAGGCGGGGCGCAACGTCTTCGCCGAACAACCGGGGGCAGGCTGGACAGAGACGCTTCTCCATGCGCTCGGCGGCCTCAGGGCGACGATGGGCGAATCGATGCTGGTGTTCGCGCCGCACCTCAATTCCTGGCGCCGCTTCGCCAGCCAGAGCTATGCGCCGGTCTCGACGAGCTGGGGCGTCAACAACCGTTCGGTGGCTCTGCGCGTGCCCGAGGGCGATGTGAAGGCGCGGCGGATCGAACACCGGCCGTCAGGGGTGGATGCCAATCCCTATCTGGTCGCGGCCACGGTGCTTGCCGGCATCCTGCACGGGATCGACAACCGCATCGACCCGGGGCCGGAGACCACCGGCAACGCCTATGCCGAGGATGCGGGCGGCCCGGCGATTCCGCGCGACTGGCGGGCGGCGATCGAGGCGGCGACGGCGTCGGAGTTCCTCAGGCAGGCGCTGGGCGAGGACATGCACCGCACCTTCACCGCGGTGAAGGCCGCCGAATACGCCCGCGTCGCCCGAACCGTGACCGAGGTGGACTTCGACCTCTACCTCCACACCGTGTGACCGCGCGATCGGCCGGGGTTGCCTGTGCCGCGCGTCGGGTGCATGAGGCGGACAGACCGCCGCATGACCCGAGGACGGACGATGCTTGAAGACAGACCCGGCCTGATCGAGGCCATCCGCGACCGTTTCGCCCATGTGGAGACCTGCCCCTTCGACGGGCCGCGCATCTTCTTCGAGAACGCAGGGGGTGCGCTCCGGCTCAAGTCGGTGATCGAAACCTCGGCCGCCTATGCCGGCTACCCCGACAACCAGGGGCGGGACAACCCGGCGTCCAAGGCGCTGATGGCGGCGATCGCGAGGGGCAAGGTCGACATGGCGCTGTTCCTCAACACCCCCGGTGGCCAGGTCTTCACCGGCGAAAGCGGCAGCGAGGTGCTGTTCCGGCTGATCCGCACCGCAGCACTTGGTGCAATGCCGGGGGGTGTAATGCTCGGCTCGACCCTCGAACATCCCGCGTCCCGCAGCGCGATGGCGCGCTGGGCGGAGGTGACGGGGCGGCCGCATGTGCTGGTTGCCCATGACGATGCCACCGGAACCGTCGGCCTTGGCGCTTATCTCGAAAGGATCACGCCCGAAGTCCGGGTGGCGACGATCGTGCAGACCTCGCCGGTGACCGGCATGGCGGTGGACGTGGCGGCCATCACGGCGGCGATCCGCGAAAGGGCGCCGGAGGCGTTCATCATCATCGACGGCATCCAGCACGCGAGCCACGGCCATGTCGATTGTGCCGCCTATCGCGCCGACGGCTATGCGGTGTCGCCCTACAAGGTGTTTTCCCGCCACGGCTACGGCGTCGGCTGGGCGTCGGACCGGCTGACCGCCTGCACCAAGGAGCAGATCCTCGGCGGGCCGGAAGCGGCGTGGGAACTCGGCACCCGCGACGCGGGCGCCTATGCGACCTTCTCGGATGTGGTCGCCTATTTCGACTGGCTCGGCGGCGAAGTGTCGGATGCCGCCACCCCCCGCGCCCGGATCGAGGCTGCGGCGGCGGCGATCCACGACCACGAGGCGCGGCTGATGGACGCGATGCTGCACGGCACCGGCAACCTGCGCGGGCTGGCCGAGATGCCGGGCGTCACGGTGATCGGCGGCACGGGCACGGAAGGCCGGGAAGGGGTGGTTTCGCTGACCCTGGAGGGACTGTCCTCGGCCGACCTGGTGCAGCATCTCGCCGATCAGGGCATCCGGGTGCACATCCGCAAGGATGACCACTATTGCGGCAACATCCTGCATCCGCTCGGGCTTGCCGATTGCGTCCGTGTCTCTGTCTGCCACTACAACACCACGGCCGAGGTCGCGCGGTTCCTCGCGGCGATGGAGCTTGCGGTGGCACGCCGCAGGGCGCGACTGCCGGAATCCTAGCCCTCGGTGACGAGGTGGCCATCCTCGTGCGGCCACCAGGCCACGAGTTCCTGGCCGATCTCCAGGGGCAGGCTTGCCAGTTCATCGTGGCCCTTCTGGACCCTGATTTCCTGGCCGTTTGCGGTCTCGAGATAGATGGTCGCGGTGGCGCCCACGAACTCCTCGCCGATCATGCGGGCGCGCACCGCGTTGATCCGCCCCGGCGGCATGTCGAGCGCCAGGTTGGTCCTTGTGTCGAGCACGGTCAGCGTGACCTCCCGGCCGACCTGCGGATGCAGGGTGCGGTCCGGCCCCGCCAGCGTGAACGACCCCGCGGGCGTGTCGATCGCCACCCCGCCCGTATCGGCGCCGGTCACCTTGCCGGTGAAGATGTTGGACGAACCGAGGAAGTCGGCCACGAAGCGGGTGCGCGGGGCGCGATAGATTTCCTGCGGCGTGCCGATCTGCTCGATCTTGCCACGGCTCATGATCACCACCCGGTCGGCCATCGAAAAGGCCTCCGACTGGCTGTGCGTGACATAGACGAAGGTGATGCCGGTCTCGCGCTGGAGGGTCTTCAGCACCGACTGCATCCGCACCTTCAGCGCTGCATCAAGCGCCGAAAGCGGCTCGTCGAGCAGCAGGATCTCGGGCTCCACCACCAGCGAGCGGGCAAGCGCCACGCGCTGCCGCTGGCCGCCGGATAACTGGGCGATGTTGCGCCCGGCAAATTCCGAAATCTGCATCCGGTCCAGCCACTGTTCCGCCCTGCGCCGGCGCTCCGCCTTGCCGACGCCGCGCATCTTCAGCGCGAATTCGACGTTCTCGAGCACGTTGAGGAAGGGAAACAGCGCGAGGCTCTGCCAGACCATCGGCGTGTCGCGGCTCCAGGTCGGCAGGTGGTTGATCGGCTTGCCCGAAAGGCGGATCACCCCTTCGGTCGGCGCCTCGAGCCCGGCGAGCATCCTCCGCGTCGTCGTCTTGCCGCAGCCCGACGACCCCATGATGGCGAGGAACTCGCCCTTGGCGATCTCGAAATCCATCGGCTGCACCGCGACGAACTCGCCGAAGCGCTTCACCACCCCCTCGAAGGAGACGAGCGTGTCGTTCATGGTCTGCTCCTATTCGTCCGGTGCCGGACGGGTCTTGTCGCCGCGACTGGTCAGGAGAACCTGAGCAAGGATCACGAGCGTCATGGATGTGACGAAGACGAAGGTGCCGATGGCGTTGATCCGCGGGCTGACCTGGCCCTGCAGGAAGCCCAGAACCTTGACGGGCAGGGTCTCGTTCAGGCCCGAGACGAACCAGGCGATGGCGAATTCGTCGAAGGAGACGGCCATCGTGATGAAGAGCGCGCCAAGGATCGCCGGCATGGCGAAGGGCACGATGACATGGCGCATCGCCGCCCATTCCGAGGCGCCGAGGTTCCAGGCGGCAGCCTCCAGATCGGGGTCCATCTGGCTGAGACGGAGCCGGATGATCGCCATCGCGAAGGGGGCGCAGATCACCACATGGGCGATGATCACCGACAGCGCGTTGCCCGACAGGCTGATCCGCGACAGATAGGCCAGCATCGCCAGCCCGAGGATCACCACCGGGATCGTCGGCGGCAAGAGCGCCAGCGCCAGATAGACCTGCTTGCCGAAGAAGCGGTAGCGATAGTCGGTGTAGGCGGCGCCGAAGCCGAGCGCGGTGGCGAGGACGCCGACGATCATCCCCACCATCAGCGTGTTGCGCAGCCCCTCCCACACAAGCGGGTCCGCGGCGACCGCCCGATACCATTCCAGCGAGAACTGCCCGAGCGGGATCGAGGGGAAGCGGTCGGAGTTGAACGAGAAGACAAAGCTTGCGGCGATCGGCGCGAAGACGAAGGCGTAGCCGAGAAGGACATAGGCCTTCAGACCAAAATCGACGGCGCGGTTGCGGTTGATGTCGGCACTGTCCCGGTCACTCATCTGGTGCGCCCCTTGTAGGCGAAACGGATGGCGGCGAAGGCGACGGCCATCAGGGTGGCGATCATGGTCAGCGCAATCACCGCGGCGCGCGGCCATTGCTGGCCCGATTTGGTCGTGTCCGTGATCAGGATCGACAGCGTGGTGGGCTCACCGCCGCCCAGGTAGATGGGGCTCACGAAATCGCCGAAGCAGAGGATGAACGCGAAGAGCGCGGCGATCACCAGCCCGACGCGGGCCGAGGGGATGATCACGGCAAAGACCGTCCTCAGCCGCCCGCAGCGCAGGTTGTGCGCCGCCTCGATCAGGGTCCGGTCGACAAAGACGAGGCTGAAGAGTTGCAAGAGCACGACAAGCGGGAAGGTTAGGGTCAGATACCCGACCATCGTCGCGCCCACGGTGTTGAGAAGCCCGAAGGGGCCGAGCCCGATCCAGCCAAGGACGACGTTGATGATGCCCGCATCCGACAGGAAGATCTGCCAGGAATAGACGCGGACGAGGTAGCTGGTGAAGAACGGGATCACCATCAGGAAAACCGCCCAGCGCCGTGCCGCGTCCGACAACTTGAACGCGAGGGCGTAGGAGCACGGGAAGGCGAGAACGCTGGAAAGCGCTGCGGCTGCCCCGGCCATCGCGAGGGTGGTGGCATAGGCCTGCCAGAAGATCGCGCGGCCATACATCGTGGCCCAGTTCACGGTGTCGAAATCCGGCTGCATCCGGAAATTCCTCACCGTCCAGAAACTGAGCGCGACGAGAAAGACCAATGGAAAGACGAAGAAGACCAACTGCCAGAGCAGGAGCGGCAGCGAGAAGGTCAAGCCGTATAGGGACAGCGATCTTCGCATTGGTGAGGGTTCCAGACCAGATGGGAATGGGCCGACGGGGGGAGCACCCGCCGGCCCGCACGGGCTCAGGAGCCCTTGTATTCGGACCAGAAGTCGTTCCAGTCTTCCAGGCTTTGCTGCACCGGCAGTTGCCGATACTGGATGCGGCCCGAACGGATCAGGTCCATCGCGTTGCTTTCACCAGGAACCATACCCTGGCGCTTCGCCTCGGCCGGGTTCTCGGCATTGAGGACCTCCCAGCCCTTCTGGCTCGGGATCAGGCAGGGATAGGCCGCCATCTGCGCCGACTTCGCCTGCCCCTTGGGCGAGGTGATATACTGGATCCACTTCTTCGCTAGGTCGGCCTTCTGCGAGCCCTTGCCGATCGAGAAGCTTTCGGTGAACTGGAGCCCGCCTTCCTCGGGGATCGTGGTGCGGACCTTGGCGCCGTTCTTTTCCAGCGTGCCGGTGATCCAGTCGCCGATCCCGGCGAAGGCCAGCATCTGGCCGTTGTCGAGCGAGGAGAAGGTGCCGCCGTAGTCGAAGAAGCCGCCGATCTGCGGGCGCAGCGTCATGGTCTTTTCCTTCACCGCCTCCCAGGCCGCCTCGTCGATGTCGTAGGGGCTGGCGTTGCCGGTCAGCAGGCTCATCTGACCGAGGTTCGGCAGATGCCAGTCGAAATGCCCGACCTTGCCGGTGAGCTTCGGATCCCAGTAGACGTTGTAGCTCGACGCCTCGGCCTCGGTGATCGCGTCGGTGTTGTAGGCGACGCCGAGGAAGCCGAAGCGGGTGATCACCGAATAGAGCCGGTCGCCGTCCCAGTGGCCGGGGAACTTCTGGAACTCGGGGAAGAAGTCGGCGAAGGCATAGTCGGCCGGGTCCAGCTCCTCGATGTAGCCGGCGGCGTTGAGTTGCTGGACATATTCGGCATCCGACAGGATGACATCGAAGGTGCCCGGGGGCGACTGCGAGATCAGGCCCAGCATGTTGTCGCCGCCGGTGTAGTATTTCGGCACGAACTTGACGTTGTTCTCGGCCTCGAACTCGGCGACGATGTCGGGCTCGGCGTGGCCGTACCAGGCGAGCATCGTCAGTTCCGTCGGGGCGGCTAAGGCGCGGCGGGACAGCATCGGCGTGGCCAATGCGGCCGCGCCGGTCGCAAGCAGCGTCCTGCGGGTCAATCCCGTGGTCTTTCCTTCAGCTCCTGGCATGTCCGACTCCCTGTGTTGTTTGCCATTCTGAGGTCCGGCGCCAACGCTAGGTCACGAGGTGTCCGGGACAAAATCGGTTCTTGAAATCGTCGGATTTGCGCCCGTAATGCTCGCATCCTTATCATCCGGGAAACGGATTGATGCCTGCTCCGACGCTGTCGAGCCGCGCGACGAGGTCGCTGACAAGCTGCAGGCCCGCCGCCGAAAGCCGCGGGTGCTTGTAGAAAAGCCCCACCCGGAGCGGCTCGAGCGCGGGGAATCCATCGGTGTTGTCCAGCACGCGCATTCCCGGCAGCATCGTCGCCTTGGTCAGCGCCGAGACACACAGCCCATTCAGCACCGCGTTCTGAAGGCCCGAGATTCCCGGGCCGGTGTAGACGATCCGCCAGCGCCGTTCGATCGAATCCAGCGCCTGGATCATCCGGGCACGGTAATCGCAGCCTTCCGGGTGGGCGCCGAGCGGAACGGGGCGCTTCGGGGTGTCGTGGAAACCCTCTGCCGCAGCCCATATCGGTTGCTCGATCCAGGCGCGCGACAGATACGGCATCCGCGCATTCGACATCATCGCAATGATCACATCCAGTTCGTCTGCGCGCAGATCCTGGTGAAGCTGCCGGCTGAGATCGCAGTGGATTTCCAGCTCGACCTCGGCATGAGCCTGGACGAAGGCGGTGATCGCGCTCTGAAGGAACGCCACCGCATAGTCGGTCGGCAGGCCGATGCGAAGCACGCCCGTCTTGTCGGAGCGGTGGAAGTAGCCCACCGCCTCGTCGTTGATCCGGATCATCTCGCGCGCATAGCTCAGCAGCGCCTCGCCGGCTGGCGTCGGCTGTATCGAACGGCCTTCCTGCGCCAGAAGCGGCACCCGGACGAGCTCCTCGAGCCTGCGGATCTGGAGCGAGATCGCCGGCTGGCTGCGTCCCAGGAACGCGCCGGCCCTGGAGTGGCCGCCGAGTTCGACGACCGCGATGAAGGTTCTCAGAAGGTCGGTGGGAAGGTTGGTGATACCCGGCATGTATTTGCGCCTGAAATCAGACTATTGCGACAATCTATTTTTCTTATCGGAAGACGGCAACGTAGATTTTGGGAAGCCCGTGCTTCAGGAGCAGCCATGCCCAAGACCAGTGCCTTCGCCTCCGAACTGACCTGGCCCGAGTATGACGCGGCGGTGCGCAACGGCGCCACGCCGATCCTCATTCCCATCGGCTCGATGGAGCAGCACGGCCATCACATGCCGCTGCACGTCGACGTGCTTCTGCCGACCGAATTCGCCCGCCGCGTTGCTCTCCAGATCGGCGCCCTGGTCGCGCCAGCCTTTACCTACGGCTACAAGTCGCACCAGAAGTCCGGCGGCGGCAATCACCTGCCGGGAACGACAAGCCTTGACGGCGCCACGCTCGTTGCCGCGCTGAAGGACGTGGTGAAGGAATTCGCCCGCCACGGGGTGCGCAGGATCTGCCTGGTGAACGGGCATTTCGAGAATTCCTGGTTCATCGTCGAGGCGATCGACCTCGCGCTCCGCGAACTGCGCTGGGATGGGGTGACGGACCTGAAGGTGGTTGTCCTTTCCTACTGGGATTTCGTTCACAAGGAGGCCATTGAAAGGCTCTATCCCGGCGGATTCCCGGGCTGGGATGTCGAACATGGCGGAGTGTTGGAGACCTCGCTCATGCTGGCGCTCTACCCGCAGCTCGTCCACCTCGACCGGGCCGTCGACCATCCGCCGGCGACTTTCCCGCCGTATGATGTCTACCCGGTGAAGCGGGAATGGACGCCCCCGCCCGGAACGCTCTCCTCGCCCAAGGAAGCCTCGGTCGAAAAGGGCCATATCCTGCTCGATGTCTGCACCTCGGGCATTGTTCATGCGCTGCGCGCGGAATTCGGCTGAGCCCTTCCAACAGGCCGGAGGCGCGACGCGCCGCCGCGACTGCCGCAGGGTCGCTGTGCCTCCGGGGCCGTCGCGTCGTGCGGTCTTTCGGGATCAGTTGCGGATCACGTTGTGGTCCGGGCCAAGCGGGAAGCCGGTGATGTTGTCGGCGCCGTCCTCGGTCACGATAAGGATGTCGTGCTCCCGGTAGCCGCCGGCGCCGGGCATGCCCGCGGGAAGCATCACCATCGGCTCCATCGACACGACCATGCCCGGCCTCAGCTCGCTTTCGGTGTCCTCGCGAAGCTCGACGCCGGCCTCGCGTCCGTAGTAGTGGCAAAGCACGCCGAAGGAGTGGCCATAGCCGAAGGAGCGGTATTTCAGCAGGTCCCACTGCCGATACATGTCGTTCAGCTCCGTCGCGATCGCGTTGCACTTGGCGCCTGGCCTGATCAACTCCAGCCCGCGCCGGTGGACGGCAAGGTTCTTTTCCCAGATGTCGAGGCTCGCCTCATCGACGCTGCCGCAGAACAGGGTGCGTTCCAGCGCGGTGTAATAGCCGAAGATCATCGGGAAGCAGTTGAGGCTGAGGATGTCGCCCGACCTGATCATCCTGTTGGTCACCGGGTTGTGCGCGCCATCGGTGTTGATGCCCGACTGGAACCAGGTCCAGGTGTCCATGAGTTCCACGAAGGGAAACGACCTGGCGATTTCCCGGATCATCGCCGTGGTCGAGGCGATGGCAACCTCGTGTTCCGGGACGCCCGCCCTGATCGCCGCCGCGCCGGCCGCGCCCCCCACGTCACAGATTCGCGCGCCTTCGCGGATCAGCTTCTGTTCCTCGGCCGATTTGATCGCGCGCATCCACATCGACGGCCGCGCCACATCGACGAATTCCACCCCCGGCAGCGCCGCCTCGATCTGGCGGCGGTAGTCGAGCGAGACATGGTCGAACTCGATCGCCAGCCGCCTGACGCCCGGCGTCAGTTGCCGCACCGCGCGATAGAAGTTGTCGCGACGCCAGTCGGTATAGGTGACGTTGCCGCCGAAGCTCCGCCGCCAGGGCTGGCCGCCGTCGATCCCGGCCGAGATGGTCGTGGCCGCATCCGGGGTAACCACCATGCCGTATTTGCGGCCGAAGCAGCAGTAGAGCCAGCCCGAGTAATAGTTGATGCCGTGATACGAGGTGAACAACGCCGCATCGACGTCGCTGGCGGCCATCCAGTTGCGGACATCGTCCTGCCGGCGCTTCATCTCGGCATCGGAGAAGGGTGAATAGTCCTTCTCCCCATTGTGCCATTCCATCACGTGCAACATGTCATCGGTCATGGAAGCATCCTTTCACGCCTCGGCAGGTCGGCATCTCCGCCAAGCCTAGTGGCGCCTCCGCGCGCGCAGAAATTTGTTCTGGAAATTCCCGGATTAGGCTCGTTTAGGGCCCCGGGGCGCGCGAGCGCGCATCACGCGTCGGACACATCGAGGCCGCCGGGTTGCACGCAGAAAGGCAGGGGTCGCCGATGCAGGTGAACGCCCGCCCGGCACGCGGATCGCGGCCCCTTTCGTCGCGTCGCTGCCCTGTCCGGAGAGAGGAATGGTGCCGGTGAAGGGACTCGAACCCCCGACCCCATCATTACGAATGACGTGCTCTACCAGCTGAGCTACACCGGCATTCCTCTGTCGCGGCCGTACTATGGCCCCGGATGCAGCACAAGCCCGATTCGCGTTCCGCAGCCGGCAGACCCTCTGCGGATCACGTGCCCGGCAGCGTCCGCGGGTCTGCACAGCGCCGCACCCGGGCCAGTCCGGCCGGGGTGGCGGGCTGATAGCATCATCGCAAGCGGCTGTGTAGTCCCAAAAAGTCAGCGGCGCTGGCCGACTTCCTCGTCAAGGATCTCGGCTTCATCGATGCCGATCCCGGCGTCCCCGGCCCGGTCCTGCTGGGCCGGGCTGCCGACGATGAGGGGCAGCATCTCGGCGCCGTTCGGCAGGGGGGCTGCGGCATTCGGCGACTCCCGCCAGCTCAACGTGTCGAATCCGCCGCAGTTGTCACAGGTCGGTGTCCAGTCGGCCTGGATGTTGTGGCAGGTTTCGCAGACCCACTGCGGGCCGCGGCTTGCCGTCAGGGCCCGCGCGAGCCAGCCGCGCACGACCGCATCGTCATGGCCTTCGCCGCGCGCGATCGCGGCCATGATCGCCAGGCTGCGTGCGGTCGGGCGGGTTTCGGCCAGATCACCCAGGGCGCGGCGGGCGGAGGGGAAGTCCTCTGCCGCGATCTGCAGTTCGGCGCGCAGAAGGCGCGATTCCTCGTGGTCCGGATTGGCCGACAGAAGGGTCTCGAACCGTTTCAGGCGGGCAGCGGGTGTCTCGTCCGGGACGATGGCGGCAAAGGTTGCGGCAAGATCGGGGTGGGGCTTCACCTCCCACGACTTCCTGAGGATTCTTGCGGCGTATTTCGGCTTGCCGGCCTGAACATAGCCGCGCGCCGCCAGAACCGCTGCCGGGATCAGGTCGGGCGACTGCTTGTTGGCCGCGATCACGGCCTCCCGCACCTCGATCGGCGCATCGTCGGAAAAGACCTCCTTCGCCTCCTGAAGCGCAAGCACCGCATCGCGCCGCCTGAAGACGTCGCGCGGCAAGAGGCCTTGCTTGTGCTTGGCGCCAAGCACCTCGCGCGCGCCCTTCCAGTCCCTCTTCTCGGCCCTGAGCTTCAGCAACGTGTCCTGCACGTCCTGCTGGCGGGGCTTCAGTGCGAACGCCTTCTCGGCGAGCTTCATCGCAGTCTCGGTATCGCCTTCGGCCAGTTTCTGACGCATCAGGCCGCGGACCCCCACGAAGCGGGTGCGGTCATCGGCCAGAAGCCGCTTGTAGACCTCGGTCGCGCGCCTGGTGTCGCCCGCGACCTCGGCCGCCTGGGCGGCGATCAGGTTCGTCAATTCCGGCCGCCCGAGGTATCTTTCGGCCTTCGCGGCCTG
Organism: Albidovulum sp.; assembly: GCA_030837825.1. GTDB lineage: Bacteria > Pseudomonadota > Alphaproteobacteria > Rhodobacterales > Rhodobacteraceae > Albidovulum. Next base: position 92,306 of record JAUQYB010000110.1, on the reverse strand, counting down.
GCTGAGCGCGACCTTGCCCTCGCCCGAGGCAATCGCCATCAACCCGTCCGCCAGCGCCTGAAAGCCCTTCCGCTCGCGGTTGCGGTCGAAATAGCGGCTGAGCGCGGTTTCGTCTCCGTTGATGAAACGGAGGGTGGCGATGATGAGGCCGGCGAGCCTCATCACCAGCCAGAGGATCAGAATCGCGACAAGGACGGCCACCACCATCTGCACCGGACCCAAGCTGTATTCCGTGTTGGCGACGGAAATGCGCACACCGCTGCCGGTTTCGGCCAGATAGCCGGCACCAAGCGCGAGCGCAGCCACGATCACGACGAAGAGGACCACCTTCAGGAACGACCAGATCATCGCGACCTCACTTCAGTTCGGCCGCGAGCGCGGCGGCGGCGGCTGTCGCGGCGATGCGACGGTTGGCGAGGGCCACCCATTCGGTCATCCGCGCCTGGCCATCCGCCGGCAGGGCACCGATCTCGGTGATCGCCGCTTCCAGATCGCCTGCCGCGAGCGCCGCCTCGGCGCGGGAAAGGATGGCATCGGGGTCCGTCCCTTCGCGCGGGGCCAGCGAGCGCGCGCCGGACTGCGTTTGCAGGAAGGCGAGCGTCCGGTCCCACAGGCTTCCGCTTGCGGTTTCCCTCAGCGAGGCGGCGAGCGCGTCGCGCGCCGCCGGAGGGAAGGCGGCACGCAGGGCCTCGAGCGTCGGAACGCCCTGCCCCTGCTCGGCAAGGGCTGGAGGCACCTCTACCCCGGCGCCCTTCAGATCGGCAAGCGCAGGGTCGAGCGCGCCGCCGGCAGTCAACGCGGCCTGGATCCGTCCCAGCGCCGCGCGGGCCATTGCGGCCCTGGCGGTTGCCTCCGCCTCGGTCCGCAGCCGGTCGGCCTCGGCAACCGCGGTCTTCATGGCTTCGGCAGCACTCGCGGCCTCGGCCTGAACCTTCGCCTGCGCCGACGCGAGCGCCGTCTTCTGGGCCGCCATCTCGGCGCGGAAGGCATCCATCTCGCGGCCGAAGGCGTCGAGCGCGGTCGCCGAGGCAGCGCCGCCTTCCGCTGGGCGCTTCTCGAGCGCGGCGAGGCGCTGGTCGAGCGCATCCAGGCGCGCGCCGGTATCGGCAATCCGGGTGTCGAGCGCGGAAAGACCGTTGCGAAGGTCCGCGAGGGCCGTGCCGGTCTGTTCTGCGAACGCTGCCTGCGCCGACGCGAGGTCGGCCCCACTGGTGTCCGCCGCTGCGGCATCCACCGCTTTGGACAGGGTGTCGAGCCGGATCGCCTGCTGGACAAGGCCGTCACGGACGGCGGCGATCTCGTCGATGGGAACCTGCGGCGCCCAGAATCGCGGCAGGACATAGGTCGCCGCGCCAAAGCCCAGGCCCGCAGCGACGACGCCGCCCAGAACCGTCGGCAGGAAGCCGCCACGGCGGCGTGCGGCCTCGGGCCGAGGCGGCTCAGCGACCGACCGCCGGGTTTCCTCCGGCGCGGGGGCGGCCTCGGGTTCAGGCGGTTCCCGCGGCGTGGCCTCGAACTCCGGCTCTGGCGGCATCGCTGCCATGCCGGGCGTGTCGCCCAACGGTGCCCCGATCGCGGAATCTTCGTCCGGCGTGGACGCGTCGGTTCCGGTCTCGCCCTTCCGCGTTCTTGCCATCAGCAATCCCTTTCGCACAAACCGCGGGGCCGGAGTCGCTGCCACCAGTCCGTGGGTGAAACTTAGTCCCCGGGACGCGCGGGCTCAACCCGTCTCGCCTGCGGCAATCAGCACCGCAAGTGCGTCCAGCATCGCATCGCCGTCAGGCCGCGCCGCAATGATCCGGGCCGTTGCCTGCAGACCCGAAGCCGCAGCATCGGCCGCCGCACTGATCGCGGCGATCCTGAGGGGCGCCTTGGCCGCAGCGAAGGCGCGGGTGGCGAGACGCGCCGATCTGGGCGAGAAGAGCGGCAGGAGAACCGGTCGCGGCGCTTCTATCAGGCGCAGGGCCTCAGCCGTCGGAAGCAATTCCTTCTGATCGTAGATCGGAACCGAAACAGTCTCTATTCCAGCGGAGCCGAGTTCCCCAGCAAGGTCGCCCGCGGCATGCACGCCGCGCGGATGAAGCACACGGCGCACCCTGCCCGCTTCGATCAGAAGCCGCGCGAGGCCGGTCCAGTCGCCCGGGCCTCTCCGCGTGGAGAACCCGGCCGCCCGGGCCGCCGCCTCGGTCCGCGGTCCCACGCACCAGGCAACGGCATGGCGGTCGCGACTGAGGCGTGAAAAGGCCGCGACGGCGTTTTCCGAGGTGAAGATGATGTCCGACGGAAGCCCGGCCGGCAGATCGCAGGACAGGAACGCGATCTCGGTAAGGGGCGAGAGAACCACGGGCCAGTCGGCGCCGAACCGTGCCCGGAACAGATCGGCAAAGCGGCGGGACTGCACGCTGGGCCGGGTCAGCAGCAGGGCGGGACGTGCAGGCTCCATGACCCCCTCGGGATTGTGCGGCGGGCGGGCCGGTGTTACCTGACCCGGTGTCCAGAGACAACCGGCGGCGCGATGACCGAGGAAACGATCACCCTGCTCGGGCTCGAATCGAGCTGCGACGACACCGCCGCGGCGGTGGTCCGCCTGTCGGGCGGGCGGGGCGTGATCCTGTCCTCCGTCGTCGCCGGTCAGGCGGATCTTCACGCGGCCTTCGGCGGTGTCGTGCCGGAAATCGCGGCGCGCGCCCATGTCGAGAAGATCGACTTTTGCGTCGAGGAGGCGCTGGCACGGGCCGGGCTTGACTTCGGCGATCTGGATGGCATCGCCGTGACAGCCGGACCAGGGCTGATCGGCGGGGTTCTGGCGGGGGTGATGTGCGCCAAGGGCATCGCTGCGGCGACCGGGCTGCCGATTCTTGGCATCAACCACCTGGCCGGGCACGCGCTGACCCCGCGGCTGACCGACGATCTGGCGTTTCCCTATCTGATGCTTCTGGTCTCGGGCGGGCATTGCCAGTTCCTGATCGTGGAGGGCGCGGATCGTTTCCGCCGGCTCGGCGGTACCATCGACGACGCGCCGGGCGAGGCCTTTGACAAGACGGCGAAGCTTCTCGGCCTGCCGCAGCCCGGCGGACCCGCGGTCGAGGCGGAGGCGGCAACGGGCGATCGGGCACGGTTCGCCTTTCCCAGGCCGCTTCTCGACCGGCCGGGGTGCGATCTGTCGTTCTCGGGGCTCAAGACTGCGCTTCTCAGGGCACGCGACGGGATCGTGGCCGAAAAGGGCGGGCTGACACGGACCGATCGTGCCGACCTCTGCGCAGGCTTCCAGGCCGCAGTCGCGGAGGTTCTGGCCGAAAAGTCCCGCCGCGCGCTGGAGGATTATCTTTCGCTTGCCCCTGCGGCGCCCGCCTTCGCGGTGGCGGGCGGGGTGGCGGCCAATGCCGCGATCTGCGAGCGACTCCGGTCGGTCTGCGCCAGGGCGGGCATGCGCTTCGTCGCGCCACCGCTGGCGCTTTGCACCGACAATGCCGCGATGATCGCCTGGGCGGGGATCGAGCGGTTCCGCCTCGGGTTGACCGACGGGCTCGACCTTGTGGCGCGGCCGCGCTGGCCTCTCGACCTCGGGCAGCCGGCACTGATCGGCGGCGGCAAGAAGGGGGCCAAGGCATGAAGGTCGCGGTTCTCGGCGCGGGCGCCTTCGGCACCGCGATGGCGGTGACGCTGGCGCGGACCGGGGCCGCCATCGGCCTCTGGACACGCGAGCCCGACCACGCCGAAGCGATGCGGCGCGAGCGCATGAACGCCCGCCGGCTGCCCGGCGTGAACCTGCCTGAAACAGTGTCTGTTTCGGCTGAAATCTCCGATTTTCTTGGGGCGTCAATCATGCTCGTCGCGGTTCCGATGCAGCAGATGGCGGGGTTCCTTGCTTCTGTCGGCGCAGCACTCGACGGCAGGACGCTCGTCGCCTGCGCCAAGGGGATCGACCTCATCACCGGGCGCGGGCCGACCGCCCTCCTCGCCGAGGCCTGCCCGAGCGCGACGCCGGCGGTGCTGACCGGCCCCAGCTTTGCCGGAGACATCGCCCGGGGGCTACCCACCGCCCTGACGCTTGCCTGTGCCGACGAGCCCACGGGCGCCATGCTCCAGGATGCGCTGTCGACGCCGGCGCTGCGCCTTTACAGGACGACCGACACTTTGGGCGCGGAACTCGGCGGGGCGCTGAAGAACGTCATCGCCATCGCAGCGGGCGTCGTCATCGGCGCCGGCCTGGGCGACAGCGCGCGGGCTGCACTGATGACCCGGGGCTTTGCCGAAATGAACCGGCTGGCGCAGGCATTGGGCGCGCGGGCCGAGACGCTTTCGGGCCTGTCGGGCCTCGGCGACCTTGTACTGACCTGCACCTCGCTCCAGTCACGGAACTTCCGCTTCGGGCACGCACTCGGCGCGGGCGAGGGCTTCGACCCCGCAATCACGGTCGAGGGTGCGGCCACGGCCAAGGCCGCGGCACGCCTCGCCGCGGATCGCGGCATCGACATGCCGGTGGCGACGATGGTCGCCGCACTTGTCGACGGCAGGATTTCCGTCGAGGCGGCGATGTCCGCCCTTCTCTCCCGTCCGCTGAAGAAGGAATAGCCCATGCTCTACGCCGTCATCTGCCGCGACAAGCCGGCGCATCTCCAAACCCGGCTCGACACGCGCGCGGCACATCTGGCCTATATCGAGAATACCGGTATCGTGAGGATGGCCGGGCCGCTCCTGGAAGGCGGGCAGATGTGCGGCTCGCTCGTCGTGCTGGAGGCTGACAGCCTTTCGGCGGCCGAAGCCTGGGCAGCCGGCGATCCCTACAAGGCGGCCGGGCTTTTCGACAGCGTGACCGTGGCCGAATGGAAAAAGGTGATCGGCTGATGGCCCACTGGCTTTTCAAATCCGAGCCCGACGCCTGGAGCTGGGATCAGCAGGTTGCCAAGGGCGATGCGGGCGAGGAATGGAGCGGCGTGCGCAACTGTCAGGCGCGCAACAACATGCGGGCGATGAAGGTGGGTGACCTCGGCTTTTTCTACCACTCCAACGTCGGCAAGGAGATCGTGGGCATCGTCGAGGTCTGCGCCGCAAGCCACCCCGACAGCACGACGGATGATCCGCGCTGGGATTGCGTGGACATCCGGGCGGTGCGGCCGCTGCCGCGCCCCGTCACGCTCGACCAGGCCAAGACGGACCCGCGACTTGCCGCGATGGCGCTGGTGACGAACACGCGGCTTTCGGTGCAGCCGGTGACCGCGGCGGAGTGGAAGGTGGTCTGCGAACTTGGCGGGCTGTAACGCAACACGACCAATATGGCCCGACGCCAAGGTTGGTGGGAGCGGAAAAACAAAGGGTCCCGGCCGCCCGACCGGGACCCTTCGCCACCCCACGTGCTCCCTTCGCACCACACGTGAAACTGAAAAGGTCTCGGCCGTCCTGGCCTGTTGAGGTGAACCTAGGCGCCGCCGCGGATTCGCGCAAGCATTGTCTCTCGACAATACCGTTCAAAATCAATACTTTGCGGCAATTCCCGGTTAACCCTCCTACCGGGCCGCTTGATGTCCTGCGACCCGGCCGGAGTCATGGCCTCACTTGTAGGCCGCTTCCTTGCCGAAATGCTTCACCAGCATGTAGTAGACGACGGCGCGATACTTGTTGCGCTCTGACTTGCCATAGGTCTCGATCACCGACTTGATCGCGTCCATCAGTTGCGGCCCATCCTTGAGGCCCAACTTCTTGACCAGGAAGTTGTTCTTCACCGTCTCGAGTTCGGTTGCCTGGCCCGCCGCGACGGTCGCCGAGTCCGCATCGTAGATCGACGGCCCGCAGCCGATCGTGACCTTGGTCAGCAGCGCCAAGTCCGGGGTCATGCCGCACTTGTTCTTCAGATCGTCGGCATATTTCGCGATCAGCTCGTCTCTCTTGCCCATAACTCACTCCAACTCCCGCTTTGTTTGCCCTTGATAGGCCGGCCAATTCCTGAAGCCAGGGGAAAGATAGCGGTTTCGTCCCCGTAAAGGCAAAGGGATTTCCCCGGGTGCGGCGTTCAGCCCGGGAGCCGGATCATGTACTGGTTCGCCAGCAGCTTGAGCGTCGCCGACGATCCCAGTTGCTTCATAAGATCTTCGACAGCGCGGCGGACCGGGGCGCCGATCTCCACCTGCCAGTTAAAGTCGTCGCCCGCAATGATGCCGCCCGGCCGGACCTTGCGGCGCGCCAGATCAAGATCCTGCCCCACGAAGGGCTCGTTGTGGTTGCCGTCGACATAGACCCAGTCGAAATAGCCATCGGGAAAACCGCCAAGCGCGTCCTTCGACATGGCGCGGTGGATATTCACAGCCGGGTTGGCCGCAAAACGCGCCTTCACCTCGCCATACATCTCCTCCATCCGGGTCTCGTTCTTCCGGCGGCCAAATCCGGTGTTGCCGAACTCGGGCTGATAGAGCCAGGGGTCGATCAGGTGCAATTCGCGCGGCAGGGTGATCTCGAGGATGCGGTCGCTGAACTTGCCTTCCCAGACACCGATTTCGGCGGCGATACCTCCCTTCGGCATATGGCCCAACAGGCGGGCCCGGACGTGTTCGCGTTTCGACGTTTCCATGAGCCCGCCCCCGGATGTCTGCGCGTTCCTCAATACCGGTAGTGGTCGGACTTGTAGGGCCCCGCCACCGTCACGCCGATATACTCGGCCTGATCGGGCCGAAGCTCGGTCAGCGTCACACCGATCTTTTTCAGATGCAGCCGCGCCACCTTCTCATCGAGCGACTTCGGAAGGATGTAGACGCCGGGGCGATATTCGTCGCCCTTGGTCCAGAGCTCGATCTGCGCCAGCACCTGGTTGGTGAACGACGCCGACATCACGAACGAGGGGTGGCCGGTGGCATTGCCGAGGTTCAGAAGACGCCCCTCCGACAGCAGGATGATCCGGTTGCCGGAAGGCATCTGGATCATGTCCACCTGGTCCTTGATGTTGGTCCACTTGTGGTTCCTGAGCGCCGCAACCTGGATTTCGTTGTCGAAATGGCCGATGTTGCCGACGATGGCCATGTCCTTCATGTCGCGCATATGCTCGATGCGGATGACGTCGCGGTTGCCGGTCGTGGTGATGAAGATGTCGGCGTCCTTCACCACGTCTTCCAGCAGCACCACCTCGAATCCGTCCATCGCCGCCTGAAGCGCGCAGATCGGGTCGATCTCGGTCACCTTCACCCGGGCACCGGCGCCGCGCAGGCTGGCGGCCGAGCCCTTGCCCACGTCGCCATAGCCGCAGACCACGGCCACCTTGCCGGCCATCATCACGTCGGTCGCGCGGCGGATACCGTCCACGAGCGATTCCTTGCAGCCATACTTGTTGTCGAACTTCGACTTGGTGACGCTGTCGTTCACGTTGATCGCCGGGAAGGGCAGAAGGCCCCGCTTGTGAAGGTCATAGAGCCGGTGAACGCCCGTGGTGGTTTCTTCCGACACGCCGCGTATCGCGTCGCGCTGGCGCGTGAACCAGCCCGGCGTCTCCGCCATCCGTTTCCTGATCTGGTTGAAGAGGCAGACCTCTTCCTCGGACTTCGGGACGGCGATCAGGTCCGTCTCGCCGTTCTCGACCCGCGCACCCAGGAGGATGTAGAGCGTGGCGTCGCCACCGTCGTCGAGGATCATGTTCGCCGTGCCCTCCGGGAACCGGAAGATCCTGTCGGTATAGGCCCAGTAGTCGTCAAGCGTCTCGCCCTTGACCGCAAAGACCGGGGTGCCGCCCGCGGCGATGGCGGCGGCGGCGTGATCCTGCGTCGAGAAGATGTTGCACGAGGCCCAGCGCACCTCGGCGCCCAGCGCCTTGAGAGTCTCGATCAGGACCGCGGTCTGCACCGTCATGTGCAGGCTTCCCGCGATGCGGGCCCCCTTGAGCGGCCTCGCGGTGCCGAATTCCTCGCGCAGCGCCATCAGCCCCGGCATCTCGGTTTCGGCAATATCGAGTTCCTTGCGGCCATAGTCCGCAAGTTTGATGTCCTTGACGATGTAGTCGTTCGAATCCTTCGGCATCCGCCGCACTCCTGAAAAATCGTGTTGGCGCCCCCATTACCATCGCGAGGCAATGCCGGCAATCAATCCGAGGCCGATCTGGGCGCGGGCTCGACAATCCGGCCCCGCAGCGCCATTTGCACAGCCCGCGGCGCCCGGTCCAGGGTCGCTCCCAGGCGAACCGCCAGGGCGAAGACCACGACCGGCGCGGCGAGGAAGAACAGGAGATAGCTGCGATCGTCCGGCCCGCCGACAAGGCTGCGCCAGAGCGTCCAGAGAATGCCCAGCACCGGGACGTGCATCAGATAGGCAAGATAGGCGTGGCGCCCGGCCCGGTGCAGCCCGAGACGCGGGACGCGCGCGAGCAGGACCGCGGCGAAGGCGAGGATGAGGAAGGACACGCCGGCGCGCCTGAGAAGGTTCGGCAGGTCCAGCTCATGCAGCAGCGGACTGTCCGTCTGTTCGAGCGCGGCAAAACCGGCAACCGAGAGGAGATAGCCCAGCGACAGCGCCACCAGCGGCCGGGACAGGCCGGTGAGGCTGTAGCCCAGCCGCGCCGCCAGAGCGCCGAAGAAGACGAACTGAAGGATGCTGGCGCGGAAGATCAGCGGCTGAAGCGCATCGCCCGTGGCCGCAACAAGCACCACCGCCGCCACCAGGGGCGGAACCCGCTCGATCATCGGCACGGACAGTCTCAGGGCAAGCGATGCGACGAAGAGGTCGCGGAGGAAGAAGAGCGAGAGGTTCGCCGTGGGTCCGGTGATTCCGGCCCAGGCGTTCGCCAGCGATTCCGCGGCGAGATCCAGGCCCTCGATCTTGTGCGCGATGACGCCGGTCAAAGGCTCCTTCATCACCGCAAGAAGGATGTAGATCGCGCTCCAGACGAGCATCGGAACCAGAACGCTGCGAAAGCGTCGCATTGCAAGAACGCCGATGGGCAAGGTTTTCGCCCGCTGCCAGAGGAGGTAGCCGCTGATGAAGCTCAGAAGCGACACGCTGACCCGGCCAAGGGTGTTTCCGAAGACCGCCCCGACGAGAGTGTAGTCACCCGACATGACCACCGAAGGCGAGGACAGGCCGGGGTTCACGTGGACCCACATCATCGCCGTGATGCAAAAGACCCGGAGGGTCTCGATCAGGCGGCTTTCCTCGGACGGCATCCCAACCCGCACTGATCTGGCCCCCGGGCGGCAATGTCGCCGGTTTTTTCCGCACACGCCACCGTTTCCTGCATGCGGCCGACGGCGGGCCAGCGACAATCGCAATTCTCTCGGCCCCACCGTTCGGCTATGGAGCGGGGGTCTGCGGTTTGCAGCCGGTCAGTGACACGAGACGATGATGGCGCCAAAACAGCAACGTGCCTGGCAAAGAATGCTCTCGGGCCGCAGGCTCGACCTTCTCGACCCCACCCCCGTCGACATCGAGATCGAGGACATCGCCCACGGTCTCGCCTTCGTCGCGCGATGGAACGGGCAGACGCTTGGCGACTATCCTTATTCGGTGGCCGAGCATTCCCTGCTGGTGGAGCAGATCTTCACACGGGAAAATCCCGGCATTCCGGCGCGCTGGCGGTTGGCGGCGCTCTTGCACGACGCGCCCGAATACGTCATCGGCGACATGATCAGCCCGGTGAAGGCCGCGGTCGGACCGGGCTATGGGGCGCTTGATGACAGGCTGAGCGCGGCGGTCCACCTGCGCTTCGGCCTGCCGGCGCAACTGCCCGCTGCGATCAAGAAGACAATCAAGGCGGCCGACAGGGTTTCGGCCTGGCTGGAGGCCGTCCAGATCGCCGGCTTCACGCAGGACGAAGCCGACCGGTTCTTCGGGACGCCGGACGTGGCAATGGCAAGGGGCCTCGCCATCCGGCTGAGGCCCCCCATCGAGGTGCGCGCCGCCTTCATAGCCCGGCACGCCGCATTGATGGCCGGAGCCGCAGCCTAGATCGCCAGGTCGTCGAGAGACTTGCCGGCCTTAAGTGCCGTTTCGAACCAGCGCGGTTTGCGGCCGCGGCCGGTCCAGGTTTCCGCCTTGTTCGCCGGATTCGCATATTTCGGCTTTCCGGGCGCAAGTCTGCGGCTTTTTGCAACGCCAAGAAGTTCATTCAGCGAAAAGCCGAGCGATCGGGCCTTTTCCTCCAACTCCGCGACCGCTTCCTTCTTCTTGCGTTCTTCGAAGCTTGCGATACTTGCGGCGATTTGGCTTTGCAGGCTCTTGAGTTCTTTCAGAGAAAGTCTGTCGAGATCGACGGTCAAGATTTTCATCCCTGTTGCTGGTGAGCTTTCCGTAACGGACGAATAGTGGATTTTGGCTCCGGGAATCAAGCCCGGCGTGATTTCGGCACTTTATCTTCGATCGTATGAAGCGCTATTTCGGGCTGCGCTTGGCAAGAATGCGCTGAAGGGTGCGCCGGTGCATGGAAAGCCGGCGCGCGGTTTCGGAAATGTTCCGATCGCACTGCTCGTAAACCCGCTGGATGTGTTCCCAGCGCACACGGTCTGCCGACATGGGGTTTTCCGGCGGCGGCGGCAGCGCATCCCCCTTCGCCAGGAGCGCATTCGTGATGTCGTCGGCGTCGGCGGGCTTGGCCAGATAGTCGATGGCGCCGATCTTCACGGCGGCCACCGCGGTGGCAATCGCGCCATAGCCCGTCAGCACGACGATGCGGCAGTCGGGTCGCCGCTCGCGCAGAACCTCGACTACGTCGAGCCCGTTGCCGTCACCGAGTCGGAGGTCGACGACGGCATAGGCCGGCGGGCGCGATTGCGCGGCAGCCCGGCCTGCCGCGACGCTCTCGGCCGTCTCGGGCCTGAACCCGCGTTTTTCCATCGCGCGTGCGAGGCGGTGGACGAAGGGTCCATCGTCGTCGACCAGCAGCAGCGTGCGGTCGGGTCCGAGTTCGGCAAACGCGTCTTCGGCCATGAGCCCTTCCTTGGCGTGGCGTGTCCGAAGGTTCTAGGCTGTCAGGCGGCGATGGTCAATTTCACTTGCGCGCGGCGTCGATGAAGCAGGCCGTTCGCTCGGCAATCTCTTCGGGTGTCGCTTCCCGGGTGAAGAAGTCGACAAACCCATACTGCGGCAGCATGAGATATGTCTGTGTCATGTGATCGACGGTGTATAGATCGTCGGCGGGATTTTCCGGGACCATGTAATAGGTGCGGTATTCCCTTGCGACGGCCGCGATTTCTTCCGGGGTGCCCGTCAGCCCGATCATCCTCGGGTGGATGTAGTCGGTCCATTCCTTCAGAATCCCGGGCGTATCGCGGGAGGGATCGACCGAAATGAAGACCGGCGTGACCTCATGACCCATTTCCTCAAGCGCATCCACGGCTTCGGCATTGCGCGCCGTATCGGTCGGGCAGATGTCGGGGCAGAACGTGTAGCCGAAATACACCAGGCTCGGTCCGGTGAGCACGTCCTTCTCGGTCACGCGCTTGCCGTTCTCGTCGGTCAGCGTGAACGGTCCGCCAATACTGCCGCCACCGCCGACGGCGCCGCCACGGCACGGGGCGAAGCGGTCGCCGGTATCGTTCATGCTGATCGCATAGATGGCGACAAGTCCGATCGCGGCGACAGAGGCAGCCGCAATCGCATAGGTCGTGGTGGAGACGGGCATCTTTCGTTCCCTGTTCGGTGCCGCGGCATTGATCGCTCATTGTAGCGCGACTATCAATTCACAAGCGCCGGTATGCGACAACAGGACCCGACATGAGCCACCCGGCGAACGCCCTGCCCGGGCCGCCAGATCGCGAAGCCGAAGACGCGTTCGGATCCTCCGGCCGCGGCTACTGGGTGCGGCTCAGAACGCTCGTGCTGCTGCGCTGGACGGCGATCCTCGGACAGGCGGCCGCGATCCTGGTAGCCTGGCGGTACTATGCAATCGATCTTGACCTCGCGCTCTGCCTTCTGGTTGTCGGTGCTGCGGTTGCGGTCAACGTGGCGGCGGAAATCGCCTTTCCCCTCAACACCCGGCTGAGCGACCGGGCCGCATTCCTGACGCTTCTCTTCGACACCTCGCAGCTTGCGCTGCTTCTCTATCTCACCGGCGGGCTCAACAACCCCTTCGCCCTGCTCATCCTCGCGCCGGCGACGATCGCCGCCACTGCGCTGCCCGCCCGCGCGACGGTATTCCTCGGCACCGTGACCATCGCGCTCGTGACGATCCTGGCGTTCGTCCACCAGCCGCTCGCAACCCGCGACGGGGCGGCGATCACCGTGCCTGCGATCTTCGGGTTCGGATACTGGCTGGCCATCGTGATCGGCGTCGTGTTCCTCGGCCTTTACGCACGGCGCGTCGCCTCTGAAATCCGGATGATGAGCGAGGCGCTTCTGGCCACGCAGATGGCGCTTGCTCGCGAACAGAAACTGACCGACCTCGGCGGTGTCATCGCCGCGGCCGCGCACGAACTCGGCACGCCTCTCGCCACGATCAAGATTGCCAGCGCGGAACTGGCGCGGGAACTGGACGACCGCCCCGATCTTCAGGACGACGCGAGGCTGATCCGCGATCAGGCCGACCGCTGCCGCGACATCCTGCGATCGATGGGTCGGGCGGGGAAGGAAGACCTTCACCTTCGCTCCGCCCCGTTCTCCGCACTTGTCCGCGAGGCAGCGGAGCCGCATCTGGGGCGCGGCAAGGTGCTGCACTTCGACCTTGGCGACGAACCAGGCGCGTCCGACCGGCAGCCGCAGGTGCTTCGCAAGCCGGAAATCGTTCACGGGCTGAGGAACCTCGTGCAGAATGCCGTCGATTTCGCGCGCGCCGAGGTCTGGGTGGATGCCGATTGGGGCGAACGCGACCTGACGGTCACGATCTCGGATGACGGCCGGGGTTACCCCACGCATCTTCTGGGACGGATCGGCGAGCCCTTCCTTCCCCGCCGTCGCGACGATTCGGCCGACCGGCGCCCCGAATACGACGGCATGGGGCTTGGCCTGTTCATCGCCAAGACGCTTCTCGAGCGCACCGGCGCGAGGCTGAGCTTTGCAAACGGGTCCGATCCCTTCCTGACCGAGGAGGAACGGCCCGCCCGGTCCGGCGCCGTTGTCACCGTGTCCTGGCCACGAGGGCGAATCGAGGTGACGGACACGGGAGGATTGGGGGAAAACCGGCCGATTGTCTCATGACCCGCGCCATCAATTCGCCTCAAGGTTGCACAATTAACGCCCCGTTAACCCCCTAAGAGAACCTTGCGGCCAGGGGCAAGTCCCCGCCGGGAAGGACGGGTCAGATATGTTCACTCCGCTCATGTTGGCGGCGATCGTCATTGCTACGTCGTTCGCAGCGGCGATGGTCGCCTTGCTCGTCCTGTCTTCCCTGCCGCTCGGCCGCCGAAGGCAGTTGGGACTCGGTCAGGCCGGCGGCCCGCTCGAACAGGCGATCTTTCTGTTCGATGACCGTGAACTGGTGGATGCCACCGGCTCGGGGCGCGCGCTGCTCGGCTCGATCCCGGGACCGGGTTCCGATTGGGCGCGGCTTGCCGGCTATCTGTCGCAACGGCTTCGTGGCTTCGAAACCGAGATGGACGCTCTTGCAGACCGGGGCGAGGTGGAACTGAGGGACACGTCAGGCGATCTCCGTCTCCGGGCCGAATGGCTCGGCCAGCTTGCCCGGCTCACCGTTACCGACATGTCGGCCGAGGGCCAGGGCGTTCTTGTCGACGCCCTCAGCCAGAAGGCGCAGGAGGCGGAGCTTTCCGGCTTGCGCGAAACCCTCGCCGCGGCGCCCGTCCCGGTCTGGCGCGCCGACCAAAGCGGGACCGTGGTCTGGGCAAACCATGCCTATTTCGATTGCGCCGCCGAACAGCGCGGCGACGACGTTCTGACCTGGCCCGTGCCGGTGCTGTTCCCCGATCTGAACGCGGTGAGCGAGACGCCCCGACGGCAGAAGCTCGGCGCCCCCGGCGACGGGCCCGCCCGTTGGTTCGACTGCCACAGTCAGGCCGTCGAGGGCGGAACCCTTCATTTCGCGCTTCCCGCCGATGCCGCCGTCAAGGCGGAGAGTGCGCTCAGGGAGTTCATCCAGACACTCAGCAAGACCTTTGCCTATCTGCCGATCGGCCTCGCGATCTTCGATCGCCAGCGCCAGCTTGCGCTCTTCAACCCCGCACTTGTCGATCTGACATCGGCGGGCGCCGAATTCCTGTCGGCGCGGCCGACGCTCTACGCATTCCTCGATCGGCTGCGCGAGCGCCGGGTGATCCCCGAGCCCAAGGACTATGCGACCTGGCGCGAACAGATGATGGATCTGGAGAAAAAGGCATCGAGCGGGCTCTACGAGGAAACCTGGACGCTGCCGTCGGGCCAGACCTACCATGTGATCGGACGGCCGCATCCCGACGGTGCCGTGGCATTCCTGCTGGAGGACATCACGGCCGAGATCACCCTCACCCGCCGCTTCCGGTCCGAGATCGAGCTTGGCCAGGCGGTTGTCGATACCGTCGACGACGCGATCGTGGTGTTTTCCCCCGCAGGAGAGCTTGTCCTGTCGAACTCCGCCTATGACGAGCTTTGGGGGGTCGAGCCCGCGCTTACCCTCGGCAAGGTCACGATCCTGGATTCGATCCGGCGCTGGCAGGAACTGGCGCGGCCCGACCCGGCCTTCGGCGACATCCGCGACTTTGTCGCGTCGATCGGCGAACGGACGGAGTGGGCCGCCGACATCCGCCTGTTCACCGGCGAGGGTCTGGCCTGCCGTGTCGTGCCGCTGCCGGGCGGCGCGACGCTGGTCGGCTTCGGCCACCAGCGCTCCGGGCGGCCGCAGTTCCGCCGCGTACCGCGTTCCCGTCGCGCCACCGCCGAGGAGGCGACCGAGCCCGCCGGCGCCTGAGGCCAGCGCCATCTTGCGGCCCGGGCGCGTGGCGCTAAAAGTCATTTCATGGATGACGCTCCGCCTCTTTCCCGCCCGGTCCGCATCACGCTCGGCACAGCCGAAGACACCACGCAACTCGCACGGTGGCTGGGCGCGCGGCTGCGGCCCGGCGACACCTTGCTTCTCGAAGGCCCGATCGGGGCCGGGAAATCCCACTTCTGCCGCGCCCTGATCCAGTCGCGTCTCGCCGCCCTCGGCAAAAGCGAGGACGTGCCCTCGCCCACGTTCACGCTCGTCCAGGTCTACGATGCCGGCCCCGTCGAGATCTGGCATGCCGATCTCTATCGTTTGACGGGACCGGACGAGGTGATGGAGCTCGGGCTCGACCAGGCGTTCGACACGGCGATCTGCCTTGTCGAATGGCCCGACCGGCTGGCCCACGCGCGGCCTGCCGGCGCACTCGTGCTGCGGCTGGGTCCGGGTGGGGGCGAAACCATGCGCGAGGCCGAATTCGTCTCTGCCTCGGCCCGGTGGGCGCCGGTCCTGTCCGCGATCGCTTCGGGCGGGTGGCGCGGCGATGACTGATCGCGACCGCCTCATCGAAGGATTCCTCGCATCGGCGGGGTGGGCCGGCGCGGCGCGCGCGGTCCTCGCCGGCGATGCCTCGGCCCGGCGCTACGAACGTCTTGCGCTCGGCGACCGGCGCGCCGTCCTGATGGATGCGCCGCCCGGCCGCGGCGAGGATACCGCCCGCTTCGCGCGGGTGGGGCACTGGCTTCGGGCGCAGGGCTATTCCGCGCCCGGGATTTTCGCCGAGGATCACGCGCAGGGTCTCCTCCTCCTCGAGGACCTCGGCGATGCGCTGGTGGCGCGACTGGTCGCGGCCGATCCGGGGCGCGAGGCAGAGATATATGCCGCCGCCACCGATTTCCTCGCCGATCTCCATCGCCACCCGCCGCCCGATTTCGCCCCGCCGCTCGGCGGCCCGGCCCTTGCCGATCTGGTCGCAATCCTGCCCGAGTGGTATCTTCCCGGCATCGGCGCCGAGCGCACGCCGGCGTCCGAGGAGCTTCCGTCACGGATTGCGGCGCTTCACGACCGGTTTTCCGATGGTCAGGTCGCCCTGTCCTTGCGCGACTTCCACTCGGAAAACCTCATCTGGCTGCCTGACCGCCCGGGGCACGCGCGCCTCGGGCTTCTGGATTTCCAGGATGCGGTTGCGGCCCACCCCGCCTACGATCTCGTCTCGCTTCTGCAGGATGCGCGGCGCGATGTTTCGCTGGCGATCGAACAGGCGATGATCGCGCGCTACACCGGGTCCCGCGGCCTTGATCACGACCGGTTTGCCGCGATCTATGCGCTTCTCGGCGCGCAAAGGGCGCTCAGGATCGTCGGCGTCTTCGCCCGGCTTGCTCGGCGTGACGGAAAGCCCCAGTACCTTGCGCATCTGCCGCGGGTCTGGGCCGCGCTGGAGCGCAACCTGAAACACCCGGCGCTGGCAGAGCTTGCCCGCGCGGTGCGTGCGGGCCTGCCTGCCCCCACGCCCGAGCGCATTGCGCGGCTGAGGGAGCGGGCCGGATGACCCCCGAAGCCATCATGCTGTTCACGGCCGGTTTCGGCACCCGCATGGGCGTGCTGACGAAAGACCGGCCGAAGCCCCTGATCGCGGTCGGCGGCCGCACCTTGCTCGATCACGCGCTTGACCAGGCCGACGGCGCCGGCGTCCGGCGCATCGTCGCCAATCTCCACTACCTGCCCCAGCAAATCCGCCAGCATCTGTCCACCCGCCCCGACATCCAGTTTTCGGCTGAAGCAGAGACGATTCTTGAAACTGGCGGCGGGCTCAGACGCGCCCTGCCGCTGCTTGGCCCCGGGCCAGTCCTGACGCTCAACACCGACGCCGTCTGGACCGGGGAAAATCCGGTCGCCGAGTTGCGGAAGGCCTGGAATCCCGACCGGATGGACGGGCTCCTGCTGCTTGTCCCGCGCGAAGGCGCCACCGGTCACACCGGTCCGGGCGACTTCGATCTGGATTCCGACGGACGGATCCGGCGGGGGCAGAGCCACGTCTATACCGGCGCCGGGATCGTCAGGACCGAAGGGCTGGCGGCGATCGGCGAGGAGGTCTTTTCGCTAAACCGCCTTTGGAACGACATGGCCGCGGCGGGGCGTCTCTACGGCACGATTCACCGCGGCGGGTGGTGCGATGTCGGGCGGCCGGAGTCGATCCCCCTCGCCGAACGGATGTTGCGGGAGGCGGGCCATGACTGAGGGCGGAGCGGGCGCACGGCTGTTCGGCCTGCCGCCCGGCGCCGATTTTCCCGCTGCCTTTGTCGACGGGCTTCTGGCGCGGATGCGGGAAACGCCGCCCGAGGCGCTCGCGCGGGTGACGGTCTACCTGAACTCG
Source organism: Albidovulum sp. (assembly GCA_030837825.1). GTDB lineage: Bacteria > Pseudomonadota > Alphaproteobacteria > Rhodobacterales > Rhodobacteraceae > Albidovulum. Next base: position 75,114 of record JAUQYB010000110.1, on the reverse strand, counting down.
GCGCGGATGCTCGCCGCCGTGCGCGGGGCGTTCGACGCCCGTGGCCCGCGCCTTCTGCCGCGGCTTCGCCTGGTGACCGACCTTGCCGGCGATCCTCTTGTCGCCGTGCCGCCCGCCGTGCCCCCGCTCCGCCGGCGGCTGGAGCTTGCGCGGCTGGTGGGCGAACTCGTCGCGCGGGAACGCACCTTCGCCCCCGGCACGCCGGTGTTCGACCTGGCCGACAGCCTTGCCACGCTCCTGGCCGAGATGCAGGGCGAGGGCGTCGCCCCTGACGCGTTCGAGGCCGCGAACCTTGCCGAGAACCACGCCGCGCACTGGGAACGCAGCCTCGCCGTCATCCGCATCGTCGCGCGCTATTTCGCCGCCGACGCCGAGCCGGATGCCGAGGCGCGGCAGCGCCGGGTGGTCGAGGCGATGGCCGGGCGCTGGGCACGGACCGCCCCGGCCGATCCGGTGATCGTCGCCGGCTCCACCGGATCGCGCGGGGCGACGCAGGTCCTGATCCGTGCCGTGGCCAGCCTGCCGAACGGCGCCGTGGTGCTGCCCGGGTTCGACTTCGACATGCCGGATTTCGCCTGGACCAGCCTCTCGGCGGGGCCGATCCCGAACGAGGATCATCCGCAGTACCGCTTCTTCGCGCTGGCGCGGTCGCTGGGGCTCGGGGCCGATGCCGTTCAACGGTGGATCGACACCCCGGCCCCCGATCCTGCGCGCAACCGCATCATCTCTCTCTCGCTCAGGCCTGCGCCGGTGACGGACCAGTGGATGGCCGAGGGCGGGACACTTGGACAGCTCGCAGCGCCGACAGCCCGATTGACCCTGATCGAGGCGCCAACCCCCCGGGCCGAGGCTCTCGCCATCGCGCTTCGGCTGCGCAAGGCGGCCGAGGGGGGCAAGCGCGCCCACCTTGTCACCCCTGACCGCATCCTCGCCCGTCGCGTCACCGCCGCGCTCGACCGCTGGGGCATCCTGCCCGACGACAGCGCCGGCCGGCCGCTTGTCCAGTCTGCCCCGGGGCGTCTGTTGCGCCATGTAGCTCAGCTTTTCGGACGACGCGTTTCGGCCGAGGCGCTGATCGTGCTTCTGAAGCACCCCCTGGCCGCAACGGGCGGCAAGGACCGCGGCCCGCACCTGCGCTTCACCCGCGAACTCGAGCTTTCCCTGCGCCGGCACGGACCCGCCTTTCCCACCCAAGACAGGCTTGAAGCCTGGGCGGGCGCGACGGCCGAGGCCGATCGCATGGCCTGGGTTAGATGGATCGGCGCCAGCCTCGCCGGGGTCGAGGAAGCGGGTGAGCGGCCTCTTGCAGCCTGTGTAGAGACACATCTTGCACTGTCGGGCTCGCTTGCTGCCGGACCTTTCGGCAGCGTCGAGGGAAGTGAGCTTTGGCGCAAGGAGGCGGGGCAGCTTGCCCTGACCACGATGGAGGGGCTGCGACGCGAAGCCGCCCACGGCGCGCGGTTTTCGCCTGCGGGCTACGCCGACCTCGTGACGGCGCTGCTTTCCGCGGCCAACGTGCGGCAGACGGCCACGGCACATCCGCTGATCGCGATCCGCGGCACGCTGGAGGCGCGGGTCGGCGGGGCGGATGTGACGATTCTCGCCGGGCTGAACGAAGGGGTATGGCCCGCGGCGCCCGCACCCGATCCGTGGCTGTCGCGCCAGATGCGTCTCAAAGCGGGCCTGCTTCTGCCGGAACGGCAGATCGGGCTCTCAGCGCATGACTACCAGCAGGCGGCAGGCGCGGCGGATGTGGTCCTGTCGCGCGCCGCCCGCGACGACGACGCCGAAACGGTGCCGTCGCGCTGGCTCGCACGGCTGACCAACCTCATCGCGGGGCTACCCGAGCAGGGCGGTCCGGAAGCGCTTGAGGCAATGCGGAGACGCGGACGCGAGTGGCTCGATCTCGCAGCGGCGCTGGAGCGCCCCCGGGCCGCCGTCCCGCCCGCCGCCCGACCGGCCCCCCGTCCACCGCTGGACGCAAGGCCGCGCGAACTGGCGGTGACGGGGATCTCGACCCTGATCCGCGACCCCTACGCCATCTATGCCCGCCACATCCTGCGCCTTTTCCCGCTGGATCCGCTGTCCGGCCGGCCGGACGCGCGGCTGCGGGGCAAGATTCTGCATGACATTGTCGAACGTTTCGTGCGCGGCCGGCCTGTCGTAGAAACGCCCGCCGAGGCCGAAGCGCGGCTTCTGGCGCTAAGCGATGAAATCCTCAAGGCGAAGGTTCCCTGGCCCAGCGCGCGGCGGATCTGGCGGACGCGGATCGCGCGGATTGCGCCGGCTTTCGTCGCAGCCGAGGCCATCCGCGCGGCGCGCGGCATGCCGATGGTGGTGGAGGAAATGGGGGCCGTCCTGGTTGAGAACAGCGGATTCACCCTGACCGCCCGGCCAGACCGGATCGACGCCCTCGCGGACGGCAGGGTGCATATCTACGACTACAAGTCAGGCTCGCCGCCAAGTCCCAAGCAGCAGCGCAGCTTCGACAAGCAGCTCTTTCTGGAAGCGGCGATGGCGGAACGCGGAGCCTTCCGGGTGATCGGCCCCTGCCGGGTGGAGGGGGCGAGCTATATCCAGCTTGGCGGCGAGGGCCGGGAGGCCGCGGTTGAGATCAACCCGGAAAGTCTCGGCGAAACATGGCAATCGCTCGCCCGGCTGATCGCGGCCTTCGACCGGCGTGAAACCGGCTACACGTCGCGCCGCGCGATGTTCGGGGCCTATTCGGCGGGTGACTACGATCACCTCGCGCGCTTCGGCGAATGGGAGATGGCGTCGCCCTCGTCGCCGGAGGATGTCGGATGAGACGCGACGACGCCAGCGCGCGACAGGTTCAGGCGGCCGACCCGGCGGCCTCGACCTGGCTTTCGGCGAACGCCGGATCGGGCAAGACCAGGGTGCTGACCGACCGGGTGGCACGGCTGCTTCTGGGGGGAACCGAGCCGCAGCGCATCCTCTGCCTGACCTACACCACATCCGCCGCGAGCGAGATGCAGAACCGCCTGTTCCGCCGGCTGGGCGAATGGGCGATGCTGCCCGAACCGGCGTTGCGCAAGGCTCTGACCGCGCTCGGCGTGGACAGCCCCGTCGATGCCGATACGCTGGCACGCGCCCGGCGGCTTTTCGCGCGCGCCATCGAAACCCCGGGCGGCCTGAAGATCCAGACGATCCACTCGTTCTGCGCCGGTCTTCTGCGACGCTTCCCGCTCGAGGCCGGCGTGTCGCCGGATTTTTCCGAACTCGACGATCGCGCCGCCCGTCTGATGCGAGAGAGCATCGCCGAAGATATGGCCGACGGTGGCGATCAGGCCGCATTCGACGCCGGGGTGAGCGTGATGTCGGGCGAGGACCTCGGGGCTTTCCTCGCTGAATTGTGCCGGAACAGAGACTGTTTTCCTGATCTCGTCGACCACGATGGGATCCTTGCCGGTTTCGGATTGCCCCCCGGCTTTGACGAGGCCCGCCTTGCCGCCGAGATTCTGGGGCCCGGCGATCCGGCATTGCTGCGCAGCCTCCTTCCGCTGCTTGCGGGCGGCATACAGTCCGACGTGACGGCGGGCGGCAGGATTGCCGCCGCGCTGGCCCTGCCACCGGGGGTGGAGATGCTGGCGGTGCTCGAGGGCGTGTTCCTTTATGGCGCCAAGGCCAAGGCGGGCGCCTATGCGGTCAAGATCGGCGACTTCCCCAGGAAAGCCTTGCGCGAAGGGCAGGCTGCCGCGCTCATGCCGCAGATCGAAGCGCTCATGTCCCGCGTCGAGGCGGGCCGCGAGCGCCGGCTTGCGCTGGCCGCGGCCGAGAAGACCCATGCGCTGCACCGCTTCGCCTCGGCATTCCTGCCGCGCTACGAGGCACAAAAGACCCGCGCCGGCTGGCTCGACTTCGACGATCTCATCAGCCGCTCCGCCCGGCTTCTGTCGGACCGGGAGGTGGCGGCATGGGTGCTCTTCCGTCTTGACGGCGGCATCGACCACATCCTGGTGGACGAGGCGCAGGACACCAGCCCCGGCCAATGGCAGGTGATCGAACTTCTGGCCGACGAGTTCACCACCGGCGAAAGCGCTCGTGGCATAGAACGGACGATCTTCGTCGTCGGCGACAAGAAGCAGTCAATCTATTCCTTCCAGGGTGCCGATCTTGCCGCCTTCGACGCGATGCGGGGTCATTTCGCGCTGAAATACGCGCAGATCGACCGGGCGGTTCTGACCCTGGAGCTGGAACATTCCTTCCGTTCGTCGGACGCGATCCTGCGGGTTGTCGACCTGACCTTCGACGAACGGGTGAACCGGGGGCTGGGCGGATCGCCAAAGCACATCGCCTTCCACGGCGACCTTCCCGGGCGCGTGGATGTCTGGCCTCTGGTGCCCAGGGCCGAGGATCCCGAGCCCGAGAACTGGTTCGATCCGGTCGATCTTCTGCCCGAGGATCATCACAACGTCGTGCTGGCGCGCCGGATCGCCGCGGAAATCAGGCGCATGATCGACGCCGGCACCGCCATCCGGACGCAGGCAGAGACGCGCGCGATCCACGAAGGCGATTTTCTCATCCTCGTGCAGCGCCGGTCGGACCTCTTTCACGAGATCATCCGCGCCTGCAAGGCGCAGGGGCTCCGTATCGCCGGGGCCGACCGGCTGAAGATCGGTGGCGAGCTGGCGGTGAAGGACCTGACCGCGCTCCTGCGCTTCCTTGCGACGCCGGAGGACGACCTGTCGCTTGCGGCCGCGCTCCGCTCGCCGCTCTTCGGCTGGACCGAAGCGGCGCTTTACGACCTCGCCAGGCCGCGCCCGCCGAAAAGCTTCCTCTGGACCGCCCTGCGCGCCCGGACCGACGAACACGCGGCGACACTCGCGATCCTGAACGATCTGCGGGACGAGGCCGACTATCTGCGGCCCTTCGAACTCCTGGAACGGATCCTGACGCGCCACGGGGGGCGTGAGAGGCTGGTGGCACGTCTCGGCGCCGAGGCCGAGGACGGCATCGACGCGCTTCTGGCCCAGGCGCTCGCCTTCGAGCACGCCGAGGTGCCGAGCCTGACGGGGTTCCTCGCCTGGCTCGACGCAGACGAGGTGGAAATCAAGCGGCGGCTCGATACCGCCCCGCGTGCGATCCGGGTGATGACGGTGCATGGCGCGAAGGGGCTGGAATCGCCGATCGTGATCCTGCCCGACACCGCCAGGCGGCGGGATGACGTGCGCGACAGCATTCTCAGCATGAACGGCCGGGCGGTCTGGAAAACCCTGGCCGAGGACACTCCGGCGCTGATAGCCAACGCGCGCGCCGCCCTTCTCGAACGCCAGCGGGAAGAGCGGATGCGGCTTCTCTACGTCGCGATGACGCGGGCGGAAAGCTGGCTGATCGTCTGCGGCACGGAGGGCGCGAATGACGGCGCGGAAAGCTGGCACAAGCTGGTGGCCGACGGCGTGGAGAAGGCAGGCGCGGTGGACCTGCCGGCCGAAGGTGGCATCGGGCGGCGCCACGAACACGGATCCTGGCCCGCGCCAATGGCCATCGCCGCACCCGAGGCGCCGATAGAGTTTGTGCTGCCGGACTGGGCGCGAGAACGGCCCCCCGCAGCGGTGGCCGCGGAAAGCGCGCTGTCGCCTTCCGCGCTGGGAGGGGCCAAGGCTCTGCCGGGGGAGGGTGCGCTTGACGAAGAGACGGCACTGCGCCGGGGGACGATGCTTCACCGCCTTCTGGAGCATCTGCCGCTATGGCCCGAGCCGGACTGGCCCGACATCGCGGCGGGGCTCCTGTCCGGCGGGTTGGAAAGCGCCGATCTGGCCGAAACAGAGGCTGTTTTGCACGAGGCGCGACACACGCTAACCTCGCCCGACATGGCGGGCCTTCTCGGGCCCGAGGCGCTTGTCGAGGTCGAGGTGACGGCCCGTGTCCCGATGCTCGGCGGGCGACTTCTTCACGGAACGATCGACCGGCTGCTGGTTGGCGACACCCGTATTCTTGTCGTCGACTACAAGTCGAACGCGGTGGTGCCAGAGCGCCCCGGGGATGTGCCGGACGGACTCCTCCGCCAGATGGGCGCCTATGCCGCCATGCTGGAGGAAATCTTTCCCGGCCGCGCGATCGAAACCGCGATCCTCTGGACCCGCACCGGCCGGCTGATGCCGCTCCCTCCCGAGATCGTGAGGGCAGCCTTCGCCGCGACCACCATCCCTTGACGTCCCGGGCGGCCATCCATACGTTCTGACCAAAGCTTCCCCGATTGGAGACTGATCACATGGCCACCGTCGCCGTCACCGATGCCAACTTCGATGCCGAAGTCCGCAATTCCGCCATTCCGGTCGTGGTCGACTTCTGGGCGGACGGGTGCGGCCCCTGCAAGCAGATCGGCCCCGCGCTGGAGGAGCTGTCGGAGCACTACGCCGGCAAGGTGAAGATCGCCAAGATCAACGTCGACGACCACCCCGACCTGCCGATGCAGTTCGGCGTGCGCGGGATTCCGGCGCTGTTCATGTTCAAGGGCGGGCAGGTGGTGTCCAACAAGGTCGGTGCCGCGCCGAAGGCGGCATTGCAGAACTGGATCGAGTCGGCGATCTGAACGCCTTGCATCCGCACGGTCAGGGCGCCTTCGGGCGCCCTTTTGCATGGGCGGTTGTGGGCCGGTTGCGGGCCTGTGCCGCCGGCGCCATATAGGACCGGAAGAACGGAGGGCCGGATGGCGAACAACGAGTTTCCGGGATGGCACGGCACGACGATCCTCGGCGTGCGGCGGGGCGGCGAGGTGGTCGTGGCGGGCGACGGTCAGGTCAGTCTCGGCCAGACCGTGATCAAGGGCACGGCGCGCAAGGTGCGCAGGCTCTCGCCCGGCGGCCGCGATGTGGTGGTGGGATTCGCCGGGTCCACGGCGGACGCCTTCACACTTCTGGAGCGGCTGGAGAAGAAGCTCGAGGCCGCGCCGGGCCAGTTGGTCCGCGCCTGTGTGGACCTGGCCAAGGACTGGCGCACCGACAAATATCTGCAAAAGCTCGAGGCGATGCTGATCGTCACCGACGGCACCACGCTTCTGGTCGTCACCGGCGCCGGCGACGTGCTGGAGCCCGAGCATGACGTGGCCGCCATCGGTTCCGGCGGCAACTTCGCGCTGGCCGCCGCACGCGGGCTGATGGAGACCGAGCTTCAGGCCGAGGAGATCGCGCGGAAGGCGATGGCAATTGCCGCCGACATCTGCGTCTATACCAACGGCAACCTGACGGTGGAGCGCATCGGCGCCTGAGCGGGACTCAGGCGCCTTCCTTTTCGACAAGCCCTTCCAGAAGCGCCATCCGCTCTTCCGAGAAATCGCCGGGCAGGGCGGCAAGGTTCCGCATCGAGCGGACGAAGAACTGCCGGAAGTCCTCCCTTTCCAGGCTCCAGGCCAGAAGCTTCACACCCTGCGGTGGGTGGACCAGAGCCAGCGGCAGGACCGAGCGTTCGGTTTCGTTGCCGCCAAGATCGGTGTAGCCGAAGTCGACCGGCTGGCACGCCCTGATCGCCGCGTGCAGGGCCGCCAGGTCGGGCCTGCGCGCCGCCGGTTCGTCCTCGCGCCAGTAGGCGGAGGGGCGCACGTCGAGCTTGCGGTAGAGACGGTAAAGGAGCGCACCCTCCGGGTCGGCCTCGGCCAGCCGCGCGGCAGCCGCCCTGGCTGCGGCGGCACCCACCGGGTCGCCGCGCAGATCGGCCAGCGCCAGCCCGCGCAACGCCGCGTCGCGCAGGTCGGGGTCCGGTGCCGGCACCGCCGCGCCGGCCCGCCCCGCGATCCCGATCGCTGCGGCGCCCGCGGCCAGCCGCGCGGCAAGCGCGCGACGGGACAGCATCATGCGCAGGGCCGTCTCATCGGGAGACATGACCGAATCCTCCGGTTGCGGCGAAAAAGGCGACGTTTGTGACGCAACCCCGCGCACCGGTCCAGCGCTTTGTTGAAACGGCCCCGCCCGGCCTTTAAGTGATGCCGGAATACGACAGGAGTCCCCATGACCAACCTCACCCCGCGCGAGATCGTATCCGAGCTTGACCGCTTCATCATCGGCCAGAAGGACGCCAAGCGCGCCGTCGCGGTGGCGCTGAGGAACCGCTGGCGCCGGAAGCAACTGGCCGACGACATCCGCGAGGAGGTCTATCCGAAGAACATCCTGATGATCGGCCCCACCGGCGTCGGCAAGACCGAAATCTCGCGGCGTCTGGCCAAGCTCGCCAGGGCGCCGTTCCTGAAGGTGGAGGCGACCAAGTTCACCGAGGTGGGCTATGTCGGCCGCGACGTGGAACAGATCGTGCGCGATCTGGCCGATGCCGCGATGATCGAAACCCGCGCGCGGATGCGCGAGGAGGTCAAGGCGCGCGCCCACACGGCCGCCGAGGACCGCGTGGTGGAGGCGATCGCTGGGGCGGATGCGCGCGAGCAGACCCGCGAGATGTTCCGCAACCGGCTGAAGAAGGGCGAACTGGACAGCACGATGATCGAGCTCGAGGTCGCCGAGAGCGCGCCGCAGATGCCGTTCGAGCTTCCGGGCCAGCCGGGCATGGGGATGATGAATCTCGGCGACATTTTCGGCAAGGCGTTCGGCGGCCGCCGGGTGCGCAAGCGGATGACGGTGGCCGAAAGCTACGAGCTGCTGATCCAGGAAGAGGCCGACAAGCTTCTGGACGACGAGGCGGTGAAGGCCGCGGCGCTGGAGGCGGTGCAGGAGAACGGCATCGTCTTTCTCGACGAGATCGACAAGATCTGCGCCCGGGCAGAAACGCGCGGCGCGGACGTCAGCCGCGAGGGCGTCCAGCGCGACCTTCTGCCATTGATCGAGGGCACCACGGTTTCGACGAAATACGGGCCGGTGAAGACTGACCACATCCTCTTCATCGCCTCCGGCGCCTTCCACATCGCCAAGCCGTCCGACCTTCTGCCGGAGCTGCAGGGCCGGCTGCCGATCCGGGTGGAGCTGAGGGCGCTGACCGAAGAGGATTTCGTCCGCATCCTGACCGAAACCGACAATGCGCTGACGCGGCAGTATACGGCGCTCATGGCGACCGAGGAGGTGACGGTCACCTTCACCCCTGACGGGGTCGCCGCGCTGGCCGGGATCGCGGCCGAAGTCAACCGCAGCGTGGAGAACATCGGCGCGCGAAGGCTCTACACCGTGATGGAACGGGTCTTCGAGGAGCTTTCCTTCGCGGCCCCCGACCGCGCCGGCGAGACGGTGACGGTCGACGCGGGTTTCGTCGAGAAGAACCTCGGCGATCTGGCGCGTTCGGCCGATCTCAGCAGATACGTGCTCTGAGTCGCTGGCACGGCCGCCGGGGTTGGGCTAAGCAGGGCACAGCGGACAGTGGTGCAGGATGCGGCGGACCTTCGGCATAGCGGCGATCTGCCTCAGCCTCGCGGCCTGCGAGCCGCGTGGCGAGATCCGGGTCGATCCGGCGGCGGCGCGCATCGGCACCGTCGAGACGGTGTTCATCGGCACGACGCGCGGCGAGGTCCCCGACCGGCGCGAGGACTTTGGCCGGGCACGGAGCGAGGTCACACGGTTCGTGCGGCTCGACGTCTCGGTCCCGCCGAAGCGCGCGCCGGGCGAAATCCGCTTCACCCCGCCGCGGCGCAAACCCGACCCGCTGACCGACTTCGTCACGACGAAAGAGGTCGAGTATCCCGAACCGCGTGCTTTCCGGCACGACCTGGCAGATGCGCTCGTCCGCGAGCGGCGCGGCCGGCGCGAGGCGGTGGTGTTCGTCCACGGCTTCAATGCGACCTTTGCCGAAGGCGCCTACCGGCTTGCCCAGCTCGGGCACGACCTCGATCTGACCGGCGTGCTCGTCCATTATTCCTGGCCTTCCCGGGCGCATGCGCTGGGCTATGTCTATGACCGCGACAGCGCGCTGTTCGCCCGAGACGGGCTCGAAGTGCTTCTCAGGGAGGTCGAGGGGGCCGGCGCGGAACGGGTGCTGATCGTCGCCCATTCGATGGGGGCCGCGCTGACGATGGAAACCTTGAGGCAGATCGCCCTCGAAGGCGACCAGCCGATCCTGGACCGGATCGAGGCGGTCGTGCTGATCTCGCCCGACATCGACATCGACGTGTTCCGGGCGCAGGCGCGGCGCGTCGGGCCGCTTGCCAACCCGATCATCATCTTCACCTCGCGCAAGGACCGCGCGCTGGCGCTTTCGGCGAGGCTGACCGGAGAGGCCGACCGGCTGGGCAACCTGACGGATGCTGCGGAACTGGGCGACCTCGACGTGATGCTGCTGGATACCACGGCGTTTTCGACCGGCACCGGGCATTTCAACGTCGGCAACTCGCCCGCGCTGCTGGCGCTGCTGGGCCGCATCGTTGACGTGGATACGGTTCTTGCCGCCGATCAATCGGCGCGGAGGGGCCTTCTGCCCGGCGCGGTGCTGACGGTGCAGAGCGCGACGCAGATCGTGCTGTATCCCGTGGCGGCGATTTCGGGACTGCAACGCTAGCGGGGACGGCGCAGGTAGACGTAGCAGGCGCCGGCGCCGCCGTGCTTGAGATGTGCGGGCGCTATCTGCTGGACGACCGCGCCCAGGGGCGGCTGGCCAAGCCAGTGCGGCACCTGATGGCGCAGCACCCCGATCCGCTGCGGGATGGGCCCGTGTTCGTCGGCGCGCTTGCCCTTGCCGGTGATGACGAGGATCAGCCGTTTTCCCGCAGCATGGGCCTTCAGGACGAAGCGGATCAGCTCCGGATGCGCCTCGGCCAGGGTCATTCCGTGAAGATCTATCCGCGCCTCGGGGGCAAGCTTACCGCGCGTCAGTTGCTGGTGCGTCCGCCGGTCCATCCGGAGCGGCAGGCTGGCAAGGCGCTCCTCGATCGTGGGGGCGAGGTCGTGGACCGCGGTCAGGGGCCGTGCGAGATGACCGAGATGGAAGTCCCCGGGCCCCGGTTTCGGGGTGTGCGGCCTGGCTTTCGGGGCGTGTTCTTGCGCCGCAGGAAGGGGGCGGCGGGGCCGCATCGGCCGTGCCGAGGCGGCGACCTTGTCCCACAGATCACGCTCTTCGGCGCTGAGGCCGCGGCGGCGGGTCACGGCGACACCGTGCCGGCGATGGCATCGGGCAGAAGCGCGACCAGCCGGCCGGAAAGGCGCATCGCCCCGGCCACTTCCCCCGCGTCGCGCCCCGAGCCGCAGAAAAGGTCGGCGCGCCCCGGACCGGTGATCGCGCTCCCGGTGTCCTGGGCAATGGCCAGCACGCGCACCGCGCCAGCCTCCAGCCAGACCGGCGCCCCGAGGGGCACATGCGCCGGATCGACGGCGACACTCCGCCCGGGCGTGAGTGGAAACCCCATCGCGCCGAGCGGCCCCCTGTCCGCCGCCAGGTCGATCGGGCGAAAAAACACATAGGAGGGGTTGTGGTTCAGAAGATCCGTGACGGCCTCTGGGCGGCGCGCGCACCAGTCGCGGATCGCCCCCGCCGACATTGTCGTCTCAGGCACCTCGCCCCGGCGGATCAGTTCCGCGCCGATCGAACGGTAGGGATGGCCGTTCTTTCCGGCGAAGCCGAACCGGCGGATGGTGCCGTCACGCAGGCGGACGCGGACGGAACCCTGGACCTGCGCCAGAAATGCCTCGACCGGGCTCTCGAGCCAGACGAGTTCGCGCCCCGACAGGAGATCGCCCGCCAGAATCTCGGCGCGGCTGAACCAGCCTCCGGCCGGCATCTCCTCGGGTGCTGCGTGAAGCGGATGGCGGAAGACATCGCCGCGCTCGAGCGCACCTGGGATCTCGGGCTCGTAGTAGCCGGTCACGAGCGCGGGCCCGCTGCCGATCCGGACAGGCGTGAAACGGCTTTCGAAAAAGGTGCGTGCCGCGGTGCCATCGGGGCGCGGCCATTCCGGCGGAAGCGCTTCGACCGACGCCTCATAGACGGAAAATGCCGCCGCATGGTCGTCCGCAGCCCAGCCGGAAAGCGCGCGGAACGCAAGCCGCCGCGCCGCCACGGCTCACCCGCCGGTCGCGACGAGCTGCCAGTTCGGGTCGTTCGACCCCATCTTGCGCGCGAAGGTCCACACGTCGCGCTGGCGCCGGACCTCCTTCGGATCGCCCTCGACAACCTCGCCCGCGGCGTTGCGGGCGACCGAGGTCAGTTCGCTCGCGAAGCGGACGGTGACCTCGCCCTCGCTGGTGGCGTGGTCAAACTCGGCGTCCTGCAGCGAAACCTCGCGGATGCCGAGGAATTCTGCCGCAACCGTCAGCCCGCGTGCCGCACGCGCGGCCACGACCTCGGAAAAGGCGTCATGGACATCCGCGGAAAGGAAGGGCCGGACCCTGGACAGATCACCCTTCTCGAAGGCCATCAGGATCATCTCGTAGGCGCCCCGCGCCCCGGTGAGGAAATCGGACACCGAAAACGAGGGTTCAGCCTGCTTCATCGCGGCAAGAGCCCGGGCGGCATCGCTGCCCTCGGGCACATGGTCGGTGATATCGCGGTCGGGACCACCCTCGATGACCTCGAACCGCCCCTTGCGTTCTTCGGGAAGGCGCGTCGGCGCGACCGGCTTCTCGAAACCCTCGCGGCTGCCAAGGACATTCCTCAGACGCAGGATCAGGAAGATCGCGATCGCGGCGAGGACGAGAAGCTGGATCACGGCATTGGTCATCGGCAGACGGCCTTTCGTGCCGCAACATGGCGCGGCGGGGGTTGGTAACTCGCTCCCACCCCACTTATGTAAGTCACGGGTGGGGTCAAGTCCACATCGGCCCCGGAAAGGACATGTCATGTGGCTTCTCGTGGCGCTGATCGCGATTCCGCTGATCGAGATCGGGCTGTTCATCGAGGCGGGCGGGCTGATCGGCCTGTGGCCCACGCTTGCGCTGGTGCTTCTTGCGGCGATGGCGGGGCTCTGGGTCATCCGGATGCAGGGAATCCGGGCCACGGCCCGGCTCCGCGCTGCGCTGAACGGCCCCGGCAATCCGGCCGAACCGCTCGGACACGGGGCGCTGATCGTGCTGGCCGGCGTGCTCCTGCTGGTTCCGGGCTTCTTCACCGACGCGCTGGGCCTATTGCTTCTGGTTCCGCCGGTGCGGCGGACGATTCTGCGCCGGCTTGGGGCGCAGGTGCGGGTGGCGGGGTTCGCCGCGGACCGGATGCCGCCCCGGCACGAGCCCTGGCGGCCCGAGGTGATCGATGGCGAGTTCCAGGAGGTGGAGCCCGGCGAACTGCCGCGTCGGCCCTCGGGCTGGACGCGGCATTGAGCCGGCATTGAGACGGGCGCCGCAAGGTGCTAAACCCCGCCGCAACCGGATTTCCTTGGGAGAGTGAGACATGGCCGACAACGGCAACGGAAACAATGGAGCCGCGCAGCCGGAGGCGCCGCAGGTCAGGATGCAGGTGCTGGGCCAGTATGTCCGCGACCTGTCGTTCGAGAACATCGTCGCCCAGAAGGGCATCACCAATGCCGAGGTGCAGCCCGACATCCAGGTGCAGGTAAGCCTCGATGCCCGCAAGCGCGCGGCCGAGAACCAGTACGAAGTCATCAACAAGTTCCGCGTGACGTCGAAGAACAAGGCGGACCAGTCGCCGCTGTTCCTGCTGGAACTGGACTACGGCGCGGTGTTCCACATCGAAGGCGTGCCCGAAGAGCAGTTGCACCCGTTCCTGCTGATCGAATGCCCGCGGATGGTGTTTCCGTTCATCCGCCGGATCATCTCTGACGTGACCCGCGACGGCGGCTTCCCGCCCCTGAACATCGACACGGTGGATTACCTGAGCCTCTACCGCCAGGAGCTTTCCCGCCGCGCCCAGGCGCAGGCGCCGCAGGTGTCGTGACCACCGCGACCGATCTCATCCCGACCTGGATCGAAGGGCGGCTCGTCCCCTTCGACAAGCTCACCGTGCATCTTGAAGGGCGCCGGCACAAAGCGGTGTCGGTGTTCGTGCTGGAGGGCGAACGCGTGCTGATCCAGCGCCGGGCGCTCGGCAAGTACCACACGCCCGGCCTCTGGGCGAATACCTGCTGCACCCATCCGCACTGGAACGAGGCGAGCGGTGATTGCGCTATCCGCCGCCTGCGCGAGGAACTCGGCATGACCGGTGTGGCGCCGGTCTTCGCCGAAACGGTCGAATACCGCGCCGACGTGGGCGGCGGGATGACCGAGCACGAGGTCGTCGACATCTTCACCGCCGACGCGCCCGCCGGCCTTCGTCTGGAGCCGAACCCCGCCGAGGTGATGGCGGTGCGCTGGATCGCGCTTTCCGACCTTCAGGCCGAGGTGGCGGCCACGCCCGGGCGTTTCACGCCCTGGCTGAGGATCTATCTCGCCGAGCACCGCCACCGCATCTTCCGCGCCGCCTGACGGATCATGGACCGGCCGCACGCCGCAGTCTGACGGCGGCCGCGCCGGACCCGGCGACTGGGCGCCACGCCGTTCACAAGGTCGCGCCAACCACTGGCATTTCCGCAGATTGAATGCGAGGTTTGGAGGTGGAAGTGCTGGTTCGGGGGTCAACCGGGTGACGCGGGCAGGATGGAAGGGAATCCGTGCGGGCGCCGTGGCGCTCCTGGCACCGCTTCTTTTCTCCGCCGCGGCTTTTGCGCTCGACCGCGTCAGCCTGACCGCGCCGGGCGTCGAGAAACCGCTGCTCGACCGGCTCCGGGCGGCATCGCTCACCGTCGCGGCCGAGCAGGACAGGACGACCGACAGCCAGACGATCTTTGCCGCCGCCCGGGCCGACTACGCGCGGCTGATCGGCGCGCTTTATGCCGAGGGCTACTATTCCGGGGTGATCACCATCCGGATCGACGGGCGCGAGGCGGCGGAGATCGCGCCGCTCGACATGCCCGAAACGATCCGGGAGGTGGAGATCACCGTCATGCCGGGCCCGCTGTTCCACTTTTCCAAGGCGAGGATGAAACCCTATGCGCGCGGCACCAGGCTGCCGCCCACCTATGGCGACACCAAGCCGGCCTACTCGACGGCCATCGTCGACGCCGCCGATGCGGGGGTTCAGGGTTGGCGTGCCATCGGCCACGCCAAGGCGCGGGTGACCGGCCAGTCCATCGTCGCGGATCACGCAGCCACGACCATCGGTTCCGAAATCCTGCTGGAGCCGGGGCCGGAGGTGCGTTTCGGTGCGCTGAAGGTTTCGGGCTACGAACGGATGCGGTTGCAGCGCATCCTCAAGATCGCGGGCTATCCGACCGGCGAGATCTTCGACCCGGCCAAGCTCGACAAGGTGGCAACCCGGCTCCGGCGGACCGGCGTCTTCCGCACCGTCGCGCTGACAGAAGCGGAAGCGCTTGGCCCCGGCAACACCCTCGACATCGACCTCGTGCTCGACGAGGAAAAGCTGCGCCGGTTCGGCTTCGGGGCCGAGGTGGCAAGCTCCGAGGGGCTCAACCTGTCGGGCTACTGGCTGCACCGCAATCTCTTCGGCGGGGCCGAAAGGCTGCGCGCCGACGCGGCGGTGACGCAGATCGGCGGGCAGGGCAGCGAGATCGGCTATGACCTCGGCGTCCGGATCGACCGTCCGGCAACCCCGATCACCGACGCCACCGCCTTCGCCGGCCTGCGCGCCTCGCGCGAAGAGGTGCTCGACCAGACGGTCGAAAGGCAGGAACTGACTTTCGGCCTGACCCGGGAATTCGGCGACCATTTCTCGGCCGAGGCGGGGATCCGCTATTTCGCGGAATCGGTGAGCGACGCCGGCGGCACGACCGACTACCGCGTTCTGGCGCTGCCGGTCAGCCTTACCTGGGACAGCCGGGACAATCCGGCCGACGCGCGCCGCGGCCTCTATCTTGATGCCGACCTGACCCCGTTTTCGGGCTTCGCCGCAGCCGGTTCGGGCGGTTACGTCAAGGCCGATGCACGCGCCTATCGCGCCTTCGGCGCGGATGACCGGTTCGTCCTGGCCGGGCGGCTGCAGCTCGGAACCGTCATCGGGCCCGACCTTCCCCACACGCCTACCGAGTTCCGCTTCTGGTCGGGCGGCGGCGGAACGGTCCGGGGCCAGCCCTACCAATCGCTCGGCGTGCCGCTCGCGCGGTCGGCGGGGCTCACGGTGCAGACCGGTGGCCTGAGTTTCGCGGGGGCCTCGGCGGAGTTCCGCGCCACGATCACTGACACGATCGGGGCCGTGGCTTTCTACGATGTGGGACTCATCAGCATCGACGAGCTGTTCGGCGGCGCCAGCCAGTGGCATTCCGGCGCCGGACTCGGGCTGCGCTACAACACCGGCATCGGGCCGATCCGGCTTGACGTGGCGATGCCCGTCGCTGGGGCTACGGGCGACGGCGTGCAGATCTACGTCGGCATCGGACAGGCATTCTGATGCGCCGGTTTCTCCTGACCCTCGTGCTCTGCCTCCTGCCGGGTCCTGTCGTTGCGCAGGAAGATGCGGCGGTGACCGAGCGCGACCGCGATTTCCTCACCGCCTTTCTCGAGGACAATCTCTCCGGCATCGGCAGGACGGTGCGGATCGAGGGCTTCCGTGGTGCGCTTTCCTCCCGCGCGACCTTTGACGAACTGACCATAGCGGACGCGCAGGGCATCTGGATCACGATCCGAGAGGGCGCCATCGGCTGGAACCGGTCCGCGCTTTTGTCGGGCCGGGTCGAGATCAGCGAGATGAGCGCCGCCGAGATCGACCTGCCGCGCAGTCCCGCCACTTCCGGAATGACGGCCGAGGCGTCCGGCTTCAGCCTGCCGGAACTGCCCGTGTCGGTAGACATCGGCACCCTTCACGCCGAGCGCGTGGTGCTGGGCGAGGCCCTGTTCGGTGCGGCAGCCATCGTCACGCTGAACGGCAGGATGCATCTCGAAGGCGGCGAGGGCACGGCGGAGCTTGCGATCGAGCGCACCGATGGCCCGCGCGGAACGCTGTCGTTCACGGGCAGCTATGCCAATGCCACACGCAAGGCGACGCTGGATCTTCTGCTGGCCGAAGAGGCGGACGGGATCACCGCCAACCTGCTCGACCTTCCGGAGCGGCCGTCGATCCAGCTCGCCGTTCATGGCGACGGGGTGATCGACGATTTCGCGACCGATGTCGCGCTGTCCACCGATGGGGTGAAGCGGCTGTCGGGCCGGGTCACGGTCCTGACCGCGGCTTCGTCCGGCGGCGCGCCGGAACGGCGCTTCGCCGCCGATCTTCGCGGCGACATCGCGCCGCTTCTTCTGCCCGACTACCGCGACTTCTTCGGCCCCGACGTGGCGCTTCGGGCCGAGGGCCGCCGTCTTCCGTCCGGGCAGCTTGACCTGACGCGGCTCGACCTCGATGCGAGGGGGCTCGACCTGTCGGGGCGGCTCAGTCTCGCGCCGGAGGGCGTGCCGCTCGAGGCCTCGCTGACGGTGCGGCTTGGCCATGCGGGCGGCGGCGAGCTGCTGCTTCCGTTGCCCGGCCCGCGCACCTTCGTGCGGTCGGGCGATCTGAAACTGCGATACGACCGGGCGAAGGGCGAGGGCTGGACGCTCGGAGGCGCATTGAGCGGCTATCGGCGGGCCGACCTGTCGATCGGGTCGGTGACGCTTTCGGGGTCGGGCCGCATCGGCAGGGCCGGCTCGGGCGGTGTCGACACCGCGCGCGCCGGCGGCACCGTCACCTTCGTCGCAGCAGACATTCAGCCGGCCGACCCCGCCATCGCCGAAGCTCTTGGCCCCGAACTGCGGGGCCGGGCGATCTTTTCCTGGCAGGAGGGCGAGCCGCTGCGCCTTCCGGTCTTCGACGTGACCGGACAGGGCTATGAGGCCAAGGGCAGCGCGGTGCTGACCGACCCCGAGGCCGGCGCGATCCTTTCCGGCCGCGTCGCGGCGACGGTGAGCGACCTTGGCCGCTTCTCCATGCTTGCGGGCCGGTCGCTCGGCGGGGCTGGCGAACTTGACGTCTCCGGGTCCGCCGGGGTGCTTTCGGGGTTTTTCGACGTCGAGGCCAGTGTCACCGGCCGTGACCTGACGATGGATCAACCGGAAATCGACCGGCTCCTGGCCGGTGAAAGCCGCATCGCCCTCTCGGCGCTGCGCGACACGGCGGGACTCACGATCCGGAAGCTTGCGGTCAGTGCCGCGACGCTTACCGCCAACGCTTCGGGGCGGCTCGCCACCGGCGCGTCCGACCTTCGCGCGACGCTCGATTTCTCCGACCTTTCGGCACTCGGGCCGCGCTATCGCGGGACCCTCACAGGCGAGGCGCACCTGACCGAGGCGGGTGACGCGAGAACCGTGACGCTCGACGCCTCGGGCAGCGGATTGGGTGTCGGCCAGCCAGAGGTTGACCGGCTTCTCGCCGGGCCGGTGAAACTCAGCATGGCTGCGAACGAAAGCGCGGGGAAAGTCCGGCTCGAGACGCTGAGCCTCACCAATCCGCAGCTTGCCATTACCGCCGAGGGCGGGACGGAGGGCGCGCAGCGGCGGATCGACGTTTCCGCGCGGCTCGCCGACATGGCCATCCTCGCGCCGGGCTTTCCAGGCCCGCTGTCGGCGACGGGAACGGTGACCGAGACTGCGGACGGATATTCCGTCGACCTGTCGGGCGAGGGGCCCGGCGCCACGAATGCCCGCGTCACCGGCACGCTGGCACCCGATCTCTCTGCCGCCAGCCTTTCGGTGTCGGGCGGCGGCCAGTCGGCCATCGTCAATCCCTTCATCGCCCCCCGCAACGTCGAGGGGCCGGTTTCCTTCGACCTCAGGCTGGAGGGTCCTCTGGCGCTGTCCTCGCTTTCGGGCCGCGTGGCGCTCGAGGGCGGCCGGCTCGTCGCGCCCACCTTCGGGATCGAACTCGAAGGCCTGCGGGTTGCCGCCGATCTTGCCGGCGGGCGTGCAACGGTCCAGGGCAGTGCGGCCGTCCGCGGCGGCGGCGAGATTGCGCTTTCCGGCCCGGTTGCACTTGCCGCGCCCCATGACGGCGACCTGTCGGTCCGTCTGTCGGCGGCGCGGCTGCGCGACCCGGAACTGTTCGACACCGCGGTCAGCGGCAATCTCCGCGTCAGCGGGCCGCTTCTGGGCGGGGCGACGATCTCCGGCGCCGTGACCCTTGGCCGGACCGAGGTGCGCGTGCCCTCGACCGGGCTCGGCGCCGACCCGGTGCTGCGCGAGATCACCCATGTCGGCGAGCCGGCGGCCGTGCACGCGACCCGTGTCCGCGCCGGGCTGGCAGGGGGACCGGGCGGGGCCGGCGGGGCCGGCGAGGCAGACCGGCGCGGGCCGTCCTTCGGGCTCGACCTGACGATCAATGCGCCCGAACGCATCTTCGTGCGCGGCCGCGGGCTGGATGCCGAGCTTGGCGGCGCGCTCCGCCTCACCGGGACGACCGACAACATCGTGCCCTCCGGCCGGTTCACCCTGATCCGCGGTCGGCTCGACCTGCTGGGCAAGCGGTTCACCATCGACGAGGGGACGATCGAGCTTCAGGGTGCGCTGACGCCCTACATCCGCTTTGCCGCGGAAAGCGAAAGCAACGGGATCACCGTCACCATCGTGATCGAGGGGGAGGCTTCGGCACCGGAGATTCACTTCCTTTCCTCGCCGGAACTGCCGGAAGAGGAGGTGATGGCGCAACTGCTGTTCGGACGCGGCCTGACCAGCCTTTCACCGCTTCAGGCCGCACAGCTTGCCTCGGCGGTGGCCCAGCTTGCCGGCACCGGCGGCGAGGGGATCGTTGGCCGGCTGCGCAGTTCCTTCGGGCTCGACGATCTCGACGTGACCGCGGCCGAGGATGGATCGGCCGCCGTGCGGGCGGGGAAATATCTTTCGGAAAAGGTCTATACCGACGTCACCGTGGGGGCGGAAGGCAAGACCGAGATCAACCTCAATCTCGATATCCGGCCGGGGGTCACGGCACGCGGGACGCTCGGCTCCGACGGATCGTCGGGCATCGGCATCTACTACGAACGCGACTACTGAGACCGTCTGATCCGCGCACGTTCCTCGTTCAGGATCGCGCCAAAGAGGACGATATAAGCCGAGATATAGAGCCACATGAGCAGCGCGATCACCGCGCCGATGGAGCCGTAGATACGGTTGTAGGCGCCGAAATACGCCAGATAGACCGAAAACAGGATGGAGGCCGCGACCCACAGGAGCGCTGCGATGAACGCGCCGGGCGACAGCCAGGACTGCCGGAGGCGGCGGCTTTCGGAGGTCGGCCCCCAGCGGTAGAACAGGCCGAGGACGACGAACAGGACGGCGAACATCACCACCCACGGCAGATAGACGAGAATGAAGGCGCCGCCCTCGCCCATATGCAGGAAGTTCAGCACGAGGGGCACCATCACGACCACGCCCAGCGCCGCCAGGACAAGGGTCACGATTGCCGCGGTCAGGACGATCGACCACAGAAGGCGCATCAGGCCGGGGCGGTGCGCCCGCGCCTGCATCGCATTCAGACCGCTGACAAGTGCCGCCACGGCACTGTGGACCGAATAGAGCGCGACAGCGATCGAGACGGCCGTCGTCCAGCCGAGCGCGCGGCCGCTGGCGGCGAGAAGCGCGTCGAGTTGCGTCTCGATCAGGCCAAATGCGGCGTCGGGAATGACGCCGTGGATCTGGTCCAGGTAGTCGCGCATCACCCCCGGGTCGGCGAAAAGGCCCCAGATGGCGATGGTCGCCGCCATGCCGGGAAAGATCGCGAACATCGCGTAGAAGGCGACGCCGGCGGACAGAAGGCCCATGTGCCGCTGGTCCATCGCGTTCCAGATGGCGAGCGCCAGTCTGAAGATGTTGGTCGCCGGCGCCACGTCCGCAGTCTCCGCCCATCCTGTTGGGCCATGTTCGCGCGCCGCATTGCCGTCTGCAATCCGGCTTGCGAAATTGCACGGGCCTGTGTCCCATCGGTGTTTCGTCAACGTGCCGCGAGCGCTATCACGGGGGAAGGAGGACTTGCGGTGCGATTCTTGGCGATTGTGGCGCTGTCGGCGGGGGCGGCGCAGGCAGAGGTGCCGGTGCCGGTCTCGGACGCGGACTATCGCCCGGTGCGGATGGAAGAGGTCAGGCTCGGCCAGCTTCTCTTCTACGACCCGATCCTGTCGGGAAACCGCAACATCTCCTGCGCCACCTGCCATCACCCACGCTTCGGCACCTCGGACGGGCTGTCGCTCGGCCTTGGCGAAGGCGGGATCGGGCTTGGACCCGATCGGCGGGTCGATCCCGCCAACCTGCCCGAGCAGCGCATTCCGCGCAACGCCACCGCCCTTTTCAACCTCGGTGCCGGGGAGTTCACAACGCTCTTCCACGATGGCCGGATCGATACCGACTCCGAACGGCCGTCCGGCCTGCGGACGCCGCTCGAGGACGAGATGGTGGCGGGATTCGCTTCGATCCTGTCGGCGCAGACGATGTTTCCGGTGCTCTCGCCTGACGAGATGGCGGGGCACTATCAGGAAAACGACGTCTCGACGGCGGTGCGCGAGGGCATCATCACCGCACCGGGCGGCGCCTGGGACATTCTGTCGAAGCGGGTGTCCGCGATTCCCGAGTACCGGGCGATGTTCGATGCCGCCTGGCCCGAGATCGCCGCAGGCCGGGCCATCGCCTTCACCGACATCTCGAATGCCATCGCTGCGTTCGTGGCCTTTGAATGGCGGTCCGACAACTCCGCCTTCGACGCGATGCTTCGGGGTGGGCCACCGCTCTTGCCCGAAGCGCAGGCGGGAATGGGGCTTTTCTACGGGGCGGCGGGCTGCTCGACCTGCCATTCGGGCAAGTTCCAGACCGACCACGATTTTCACGCGATGGGAGAGCCGCAACTTGGCCCCGGAAAGGCCGAGCGGTTCGAGAGCCATTCGCGCGACGTCGGCCGAATGCGGGTCACGAACCGTGCCGAGGATGCCTATGCCTTCCGGACGCCGTCGTTGCGCAACGTGACGGCGACCGGGCCCTGGGGCCATGCCGGGGCATGGTCCGACCTTGCGGCCTTCCTCCGCCACCACGCCGACCCTTCGTCGGGCCTTTCCGGTTATGATCCCGCGCAGGCGGTCCTGCCCGTGCTCCCGGCGACGAAACCCGACTGGGCGATCCTTGGCTCTCCTGACGAGGTGGCCGGGATCGAGCGCGCTGCGCTGGCGGGGCGGCCGGTGTCGGAGACCGAAGTCGCCCAACTTTCCGCGTTTCTCGACGCGTTGCGCGACCCGGTGGCGCTTGCGGGCCGCCTTGGTGTGCCCGACGCGGTCCCGAGCGGCCTGCCCGTGGATCGCTAGGGCGAAAGGCGGAGCGCGGTTCCGTCCGGGTGCAGCCTGGTCACGCAATCGACCGGGACGGCGGTCCAGTCCGAGGTGGTTCCGTCCGGCCAGATCATCCGCACCTCGGCCCGGGTCGCGGACCCGAGGCCGAAGTGGAGAGGCCCGGCCTGACCCCCGGCATGGCCGCCGCCGACGGTGACTTCCCGCGCGGTGATCCTGCCGCCCGCCCGCAGTTCCAGCCAGGCGCCGATAGCCCGGGTATTGCCGGCCATCTGCGGCTCTATTCCGGCCCAATGACCCGTTTCCAGGGTCACGTTCTGCCACAGTTCCATCGGTGCGCGACGGTTCACCACGACAAGGTCGAGCTTTCCGTCGCCATCGAAATCGGCAAGCGCCGCGCCGCGCGAACGGTCCGTGGTGTCGACCCCGGCCACATCGGCCCTTTCGGCGAAGGTGCCATCGGGTTGTTGCATCAGGAGGTTGTTGGGGTCGCGCATCGCGTTCGACGGCATCTGGTCGACGTTGCCCTTGGCGATGAACAGATCCATCCGCCCGTCGTTGTCGACATCGGCGAATTCCGCGTGCCAGCCGGTGGAGGGGCGGCCATCGTCGCCCGTGAACGGGCGCTGCGCATAGCTGCCGATGGAATAGGGGGCGTTGATGAACCCGGTCCCGGTGTTGAACTGCAAGAGCTGATCGCCCATCGAGGTCATCATGACCTCAGGCAGCCCGTCGCCGGTCAGATCCTGGCTGGCGATCCCCATCCCCCAGAGGGAAACGCGCTTCCAGTCCTCCACCCGCTCCTTCAAGGGGGTGAGCCGGAACATCTGCTCATAGCCGCCGCGCACGTAATAGTGGCGGTCGTTCGAGATGCGAAGCTCGGGCTCGCCCGTCCGCCGCCAGTCGGTGACGAGCATGGAAAGCGCGCAAAACCCCGGCGCGATGACCTCGGCCGTCCCGTATCCGCGCCCGGCCGGGCGATAGAGGTCCGAGGTATCGCAGGCCTCGAATGGGCCATCGGGGTTCGAGCGGTCTACGTAGTGACCGAAGGCGAGGGTGGGAAATTCCTGCCCCTTTTCCCATGTCGCCGAGAAGGCGGTGGTCCAGGCGTCGCGCGGATGAAAGCCCCAGGCGTCCGAGGCATCGGTGAAGGTGCAGCCGGGCCCGCCCCGCAGGAGAAGGTCGTGCCCGACCCTGAGCACCGCGAGATCGAGCCTTCCATCCCCGTCGATGTCGAGCGGATAGGCGCCCGTGACATGCGCGAGGTCCGGTGTCCCGCCCTCGGCGAAGGTCAGCGGCGCGCCGGGCGCTCGGGTTGCGTTCACGAAGAGACGCGCGGGGTTTTCGCCGCCTGCAGCGAAGATGTCGGGCCGGCCATCGGCGTTGCAGTCGAAGACGGCAACGCCGCCGCCGACAAAATGCTCCCATCCGCCGGCATAGATGTGCCGGACGGGAAGCCCGTCTGCGCGGTCGACGAAAACAGGCTCCGCAAAGGCCGGATTGGCGAGAATTGCCGCAAGGATTACGCCAGCCCTCATTGCGCCGCGATCTCCCTCGACGGGCTGAGGAGCCGTTCCGTCACTTCCGACAGCGCCAGCGCCGCCGCGCCATGCGCCCAGAGCAGATCGCCCCAGGCGTGGATCTCGATCCGCGGTTCCGGTCGCCCGGTGTTGAGGGCGAGCGCCTTGATTTCTGCCAGTGTCTCGTGGGCATAGAGATAGTCATACCGCATCCGCTCCCCCGACAGGATGATAAGCTCGGGGTCGAAGAGGTTCACCACGTTGGCGAGGCCAAGGGCAAGATAGCGCCCGGCGCGGTGGAAGATCGAGCGCGCGGCGGCATTGCCTGCCTTGGCGTGGTCGAACAGGCTTTCGAGCAGGATGTTGACCGACTGCGTCTCGCGGCTCGTCCAGTTGAGCGCGGTTGTCGCCTCGCGCACCAGCGCGTAGTCGGCGACATAGGCCTCGAGGCAACCGCGCTGCCCGCACCGGCAGAGCGCGCCGTCAAGCTGAACCTTGGTGTGGCCAAGCTCCATGCCGAGCCCCTGCCCGCCGCGATAGATGCGGTGGTTCATGACGAAGCCCATGCCAAGCCCGTGCTCGATGGTCACGACGGCAAAATCCGACAGGCCACGGCCGGCGCCGAACCAGAGCTCGGCCAGCGTCACGAGATTGGCATCGTTGTCGATGTGGACGGGTCGGCCGAGCCGTTCGCCCGCCGCGCGCGCAAGCGGCACATGGCGGCCCGCCAGAACCGGAGACCAGTGGACGACGCCGGTCGCGGAATCGACGAACCCCGGCACTCCAAGTCCGATGGCGCTGAGCTGCGAGACATCGATCTGCGCCTTGGAGCAGAGCCCGGCCACGAGCGTTGCGCTCACGTCAACCAGATCGGCAAGTTCCATCGCGCCGGGCTGGCGCGGAATCGCCTCATCGGCGATGAGATTGCCCGCAAAATCGACGATGACCGCCGTATGTTCGCGGTCCGACAGCTTGATCCCCGCGACAAGGCGCGCATCGGCCCGGACGCCCAGCGCGACGGCCGGCCGGCCGCGGCCGCCATCCCCCTGGTCGCGCTGGGCGGACACCTCTTCCAGCAGGCCCATGTCGATCAGTTCCGAGGTCAGCGTGGTGACGGAGGCGGGGCTTACCCCCAGTTCCCTCGCAACCTGCACACGCGGCATGTAGCCGGCGGCCCGCACCCGTTCGAAGATCTGCTGGCGCAGCGGGCGCGCGGCTTCCGAGATCGACGGGATCAGCGGGCCGCAACCTTGCGCCCGTGATTCGATGCGGCGGACGGTGCCCATCTTCCGATGCCTCATTTTCTTAGTCAGCCTAACTAAAGTATCCGCGATTCAGCATATATGCGCTCGTTTCTCCGCTTTGCGGCAATGTTTTCAGTATTTTTCTTGCGCAGCTCGAGTTTGCTGTCGTAATTTTAATTTGACAAGTGAAATTATTAGCGCCAGTTTCCTTTGCATCGGCGAATCCGCCGATCCGGGCGGGACGCCCCACGAACGGGAGGAACTTATGCACAAGTCCATTCTGGCGGCCGTCGCCCTGGCGGCCGGTTTTTCTGCCTCATCGGCATGGGCACAGACGATCGGCGTGAGCTGGTCGAACTTCCAGGAAGAGCGCTGGAAGACCGATGAGGCGGCGATGAAGGCCGCGATCGAGGCGGCGGGCGGCACCTATGTCTCGGCCGACGCGCAGAACTCGGCGGCCAAGCAGTTGACCGATGTCGAGGCGCTCCTCGCGCAGGGCGCCGAAGCGCTCGTCATCCTTTCGGTCGACAAGGACGCCATCGGCCCTGCGATCGACAAGGCCGCGGCCGAAGGCATCCCGGTTCTCGGCTATGACCGCCTGATCGAGGACGAGCGCGCCTTCTACCTGACCTTCGACAACAAGGGCGTCGGCAAGATCATCGCCGAAAAGGTGAAGGCGGCCCAGCCGGAAGGCAACTTCGCGATCATCAAGGGCGACAAGGGCGACCCCAACGCCACCTTCCTTCTGGAAGGCATGATGGAGGTGATCGGGGCTGACGTGGACGCCGGCAAGATCAAGATCGTCGGCGAAACCTTCACCGACGGCTGGAAGCCGGACAACGCCCAGAAGGAGATGGAGCAGATCCTCACGGCCAACAACAATGCCGTGGATGCCGTGCTTGCGGAAAACGACGGCATGGCGGGCGGGGTCATCGCGGCGCTGGCAGCCCAGGGCCTGACGATTCCGGTCGGCGGGCAGGACGGTGACCTTGCCGCGATCAACCGGGTGGCGCGGGGCACCCAGACCGTGTCGGTCTGGAAGGATTCGCGCCAGCTCGGCAAGGCGGCGGGCGATATTGCCATCGCCCTGGCCAAGGGTGGCGCGATGGACACGATCGAAGGCGCGGTGAAATGGTCCGGCGGCGAGAAGGGGGTCGAGATGAACGCGATCTTCCTTCAACCGACGCCGATCACCAAGGACAACATCGGCGATGCCATCGACGCGGGCCATATCTCGAAGGAACAGGCCTGCGAAGGCGCCGCCGAAGGCGTCAACGGCTGCTGATCCTGCGCCGGCCCGACGTCCTTCGGCGCCGGGCCACGCGCAAGGCACCCCGGCGCGCGACCGCGTCCCGGTCCTGGCGGTTCCGCCGTCGGGCGGCCGCACCCCACTTCTGCATCGGCGGATGAGGACATGACCCAACCCACCACCACGTCGACCGGAGCCGCGGCCGCTGCGCCGCAGGCTGCCGAGGGCCCGGCCGCCCGCTTCCTCAAGGCGACGGAGCTCGACACCCGCCTTCTCGGGATGGTCGGGGCGCTTGTCCTGATCTGGATCGGGTTCCACCTCTATGGCCATTTCGTGAACGGCTTCGGCGCCTTTCTGACACCCCGCAACCTGTGGAACCTGTCGGTGCAGACCGCCTCCATCGGGATCATGGCGACGGGGATGGTGCTGGTCATCGTCACGCGCCACATCGACCTGTCGGTGGGCTCCATCCTCGGGCTTTGCGCGATCATGATGGGGGTGATGCAGGTCTATGTCCTGCCGGATTACCTCGGGCTTGGCCATCCGCTGATCTGGATCATTGCCGTCGTGACCGGCATGGCGCTTGGCATGCTGATCGGCGCCTTCCACGGGTTTCTCATCGCCTATGGCGGCATCCCGTCCTTCATCGTCACGCTTGGCGGGCTGCTGGTCTGGCGCGGGGTCGCCTTCCTTGTCGCGCGGGGCGAGACGATCTCGCCGGTGGATACGACCTTCGCGCTTCTCGGCGGCGGACCCTATGGCGCGGTCGGCGCGACGGGAAGCTGGATCGTCGGCCTTCTGGCCTGCGCGGGAATCATCCTTCTGATCCTCAGCGGGCGGAAGCAGCGGCGGAAGTTCGAGTTTCCGCTTCGCCCGGTCTGGGCCGAGGTCTTCCTGGCGATCGTCGGCTGCGGCATCGTCATCGGGGCGGTCCTTCTGGTCAACGCCTACCCCTGGCCCAAGGGCATCGTGAACCAGTATGCGCAGGCGAACGGCCTTGCCGTTCCCGAAGGCGGGCTGTTCATCAGCCACGGCTTCGCCATTCCGGTCCTGATCCTGGTCGCGGTGGGCATCGCAATGTCCTTTCTGATGACCCGAACACGGTTCGGACGCTACGTCTTTGCCATCGGCGGCAACCCGGAAGCGGCCGAGCTGGCCGGCATCAACACCCGCTGGATGACAGTGAAGATCTTCGCCCTGATGGGCTTGCTCTGCGGTCTGTCGTCCGTCGTCGCCTCCGCGCGGCTCAATTCGGCGACGAACGCGCTCGGGACACTCGACGAGCTTTACGTCATCGCCTCGGCCGTGATCGGCGGCACGTCGCTCGGCGGCGGGATCGGGACGATCTACGGCGCGATCATCGGTGCGCTGGTGATGCAGAGCCTCCAGACCGGCATGGTGCTGATCGGTTTCGACGCCGCGATCCAGCAGGTCGTCGTCGGCTCGGTCCTCGTTCTCGCCGTCTACCTCGACAAGCTTTATCGCAGCCGCGCGAAGTGAGGGCATCATGAACGCACAGGCGAAACCCGCACCGCTCGTCGAAATGCGCGACATCTCGATCGCCTTCGGTGGCATCAAGGCCGTGGACCATGTCACCATCGACCTGTTTCCCGGCGAGGTCGTTGGGCTTCTCGGCCACAACGGCGCGGGCACGTCGACGCTGATCAAGTGCCTGTCGGGCGCCTACCGCGCCGACAGCGGCGAGATCCGGATCAACGGCGAAGCCGCCAGCATCGAGAACCCCCGCGACGCGCGCGCCTACAACATCGAGACGATCTACCAGACGCTCGCGCTGGCCGACAATCTCGACGCCGCCTCGAACCTCTTTCTCGGACGCGAGCTGGTGACGCCGGCGGGGCTGGTGGACGACGTGCGGATGGAGGCCGAGACCCGCAAGATCATGGGTCGCCTCAATCCCAATTTCCGCAAGTTCAACGTGCCGGTTTCGGCGCTGTCGGGCGGGCAGCGCCAATCCGTCGCGATCGCGCGGGCAGTCTATTTCAATGCGCGCATCCTGATCATGGACGAGCCGACCGCCGCGCTCGGTCCCCATGAGACGCAGATGGTGGCGGAACTGATCCAGGAACTGAAGGCGCAAGGTCTGGGCATCTTCCTGATCGAGCATGACATCCACAACGTGATGAAACTTTGCGACCGCGCTTCGGTCATGAAGAACGGCCACCTTGTCGGCACGGTCAGGGTGAATGAGGTGACCGACGAAGACATCCTGGGCATGATCATCCTGGGCAAGAAGCCCGGAGGGATCGCGTGACATGTTCCTCGGTCTCGACCTTGGCACATCGGGCCTGAAGGGTGTTCTCGTCGATGACAACCAGCGCGTCGTGGCCGAGGCGAGCGCGCCGCTGAGCCTGTCGCGCCTCCATGACGGCTGGTCCGAGCAATCGCCGGCCGACTGGATCGTGGCGGCGGAGGCGGTGATCGGCGGCCTGCCCGCAGAGGGGCGGGCCGCCATCCGCGGCATCGGGCTTTCGGGGCAGATGCACGGGGCGACGCTCATCGATGGCTCGGACAACGTGCTGCGCCCCTGCATCCTCTGGAACGATACCCGCGCCCACGCCGAGGCGGCCGAGCTTGATGCCGATCCGCAGTTCCGGGCGGTCACGGGCAACATCGTCTTTCCGGGCTTCACTGCGCCGAAGCTCGTCTGGGTCAGGCGACATGAGCCCGAGGTGTTTGCGCGGGTGGCAAAAGTGCTGCTGCCGAAGGACTACCTGCGCCTGTGGCTGACCGGCGAGCATGTCGCGGAAATGTCGGACGCGGCGGGAACAAGCTGGCTCGACACCGGGGCGCGGGACTGGTCCGAGACGCTTCTCGCCGCGACCGGCATGACGCCGGAGACCATGCCGCGGCTTGTCGAAGGGTCCGACATCTCGGGCCGGGTCCGCCCGGAGATCTCGGCGCGGTTCGGCATTCCGGGCTCGGCGGTTGTCGCCGGAGGCGCCGGAGACAATGCGGCGGCGGCGATCGGCGTGGGCGTCGTGTCCGCCGGTCAGGCCTTTGTCTCGCTCGGCACCTCGGGCGTACTTTTTGCCGCGAATGACGGCTACCGGCCGGACCCGGCCACCGCGGTCCACGCCTTCTGTCATGCGCTTCCGGGCAGGTGGCACCAGATGGGCGTGATCCTTGCCGCGACCGACGCGCTCAACTGGTTCGCGCGGCTCGCCGGGGCGGAGCCGGGAACGCTGACGGGGGCGCTCGGCCACCTTAGGGCGCCGGGAAGGACGCGCTTCCTGCCCTACCTCGGCGGCGAACGGACACCGCTCAACGACGCCGCGATCCGTGCTGCGTTCATCGGGCTGGAACATGCAACGGACCGCGAGGCCACCACGCGGGCGGTTCTCGAGGGGGTGGCCTTCGCAATCCGCGATTGCCGCGATGCGCTGGCCACGACCGGCACGCGGATCGACAGGCTGATCGCGGTCGGGGGTGGCTCGAAATCGGACTACTGGCTTGCCGCCATCGCTACGGCTCTGGGCACGCCGGTCGCGGTCCCGGTGGCGGGCGACTTCGGCGGCGCCTTCGGGGCGGCGCGGCTTGGACTCATGGCCGCCACGGGCGCCGGGGCCGCGATTGCCACCGCACCCACCATCGCCCGCACCTTCGAGCCCGACAGTGCCCTCACCCCCGCCTTCGACGAAGGCTTCGCCCGCTATCGGGCCGCGCAAGCCGCCATCAAGGGCCTGACCTGAGAGAACCCCATGACCGACTTTTTCAAGGACATTCCGACGATCCGCCACGAAGGCCCCGAAAGCGACAACGATTTCGCCTTCCGGCATTACGACCCGGACGAGCTGGTGATGGGCAGACGGATGGAGGATCATCTGCGCTTCGCGGTCGCCTGGTGGCATTCCTTCGCATGGCCGGGGAATGATCCTTTCGGCGGCCAGACCTTCGCCCGGCCCTGGTTCGGCGAGACGATGGACCATGCGCGGATGAAGGCCGATGCAGCCTTCGAGATGTTCGGCATTCTCGGCGTGCCGTTCTTCTGCTTCCACGACGCCGACATCCGGCCCGAGGGCGGAAGCTTCGCCGAAAGCCTGCGGAACTTGGAGGAAATCGTCGACTACATCGCGTGGAAGATGGAGACGCAGCCGACGCGGCTTCTGTGGGGCACCGCGAACCTCTTTTCGCACCGCCGGTTCATGGCGGGCGCGGCGACGAACCCCGACCCCGACGTCTTTGCCTGGTCGGCGGCGACGGTGAAGGCCTGCATGGATGCGACCCACCGTCTCGGCGGCCAGAACTATGTCCTGTGGGGCGGGCGCGAAGGGTATGAGACGCTCCTGAACACCGACCTCGGGCGCGAACGGCGGCAGGCGGGGCGGTTCCTGCAGATGGTCGTCGACTACAAGCACAGGATCGGATTTCCCGGGACGATCCTGATCGAGCCGAAGCCGCAGGAACCTTCGAAGCACCAGTACGACTATGACGTTGCCACGGTCTACGGGTTCCTGAAGGACTTCGGGCTGGAGCACGAGGTGAAGGTGAACATCGAACAGGGGCACGCGATCCTTGCCGGGCATTCGTTCGAACACGAGATCGCCCTCGCCGCGTCGCTCGGGATCTTCGGCTCCATCGACATGAACCGGAACGACTACCAGTCCGGCTGGGACACCGACCAGTTTCCCGATTCCGCGCCGGAAATGGCGCGGGCCTATTACGAGATCCTTCGCGCAGGCGGCCTTGCCACGGGCGGCACGAACTTCGATGCCAAGATCCGGCGCCAGAGTCTGGAGCCCGCAGACCTGATCCTTGCCCATGTCGGCGCGATGGATGTGTGCGCGCGCGCCCTGAAGGCCGCGGCCGCCCTTCTTCAGGACGGTGCGCTCGAGCGGGCGCGGGCGGAACGCTACGCCGGATGGGAGACGCCGGCAGCGAAGGCGATGCTTGATACGGGAACGCTCGAGGCAATTTCCGCGCGGGTTCTCTCTCAGGGCATCGACCCGCAGCCGCGCTCCGGCCGCCAGGAGCGGCTGGAAAACCTCTGGAACCGATTCGCCTGAGGGTTGAAATCGCCGCGACGATCCAGCGAGGCTGTCTGGTTCCCGCACCGCTGTTGCTGAAATTTTGGGCACTTCCAGGGGCGCCCGGCGCCGCTAAACCCCGGCGCCTTAACCATTTGC
This sequence comes from Albidovulum sp., assembly GCA_030837825.1. GTDB lineage: Bacteria > Pseudomonadota > Alphaproteobacteria > Rhodobacterales > Rhodobacteraceae > Albidovulum. The sequence goes on along the minus strand of JAUQYB010000110.1, from coordinate 43,846 downwards.
CACCATTTCGACCAAAAGGCGGCGCGAATCCGCCGGCATTATCCGTTGTTTTCACTCTCGAAAAATTAGGCGTCGAATTTCCGAAACGTTTCCTTCCATAGTGTCCAGACCACGGACATCTGGGGGACGTCCGGACCACCTACCCAGGAGACTCCGGGATGGCTGCCCCCTTTTTTGAGTTCCGCAACGACGCACTCTCTCTCTGCCGGCCGAGCCACTACGCGACCTATGGAAAGCGGCTCTTCGATCTCGCTTTCGTGGCGGTGATGCTTCCGGTCGTCGTGCCGCTGATCGCGCTCATCACCCTTCTCACCGCGCTTGGCGGCGGGCAGCCGTTCTATTCGCAACTGCGCGTCGGCCGGGACGGAGAGACGTTCCGTTGCTGGAAATTCCGCACGATGATCCCCGATGCCGACGCAGCACTTGCACGGATACTCGCGGAGGATCCCGCGCTTGCCGCCGAATGGCAGCAGACCCAGAAGCTGCGGCGCGATCCGCGCGTGACCCGTTTCGGTGCCTTCCTGCGCAAGTCGAGCCTTGATGAGCTGCCGCAGCTCTGGAACGTGGTGACCGGAACGATGAGCATCGTCGGCCCGCGCCCGTTCACGCCCGATCAGCAGGACATCTACCCGGGCGGGCGTGGCTATGCGGACTACTACCGCATGCTTCCCGGCCTCACCGGGCTCTGGCAGGTGAGCCCGCGCAACCGCAGTTCCTTCGCGGAACGCGCACTCTACGACAGCGCCTATTTCGTCCAGCTCGGTCTGCTGATGGATCTGCGGATCATCCTCAGGACCGTCGGCGTCGTCCTGCGCGGCACTGGCGTCTGATCAGCCGAAGCGCTTCCAGATCGCGCCTTCACCCAGCGACTCGACCAGGGCCGCATGCGCGGCCCTTTCCTCCTCGGTCACTCGTGGCGGAAGCGCGGCAGGCCGGGGGCCCGGCTTCCAGCCGCTCGCCACGCCCGCACTTGCCGGACCGGCCGACACAGCCAGGACCAGGTCGGGCTGACGGCCGCCGATCAGTTCCAGATACACCTCGGCCAGAAGCTCGCTGTCGAGAAGCGCGCCGTGTTTTTCACGCGCCGAGTTGTCGATGCCGAAGCGGCGGCAGAGCGCATCGAGCGAGGCGGGCGCGCCGGGAAACTTGCGACGGGCCAGGGCCACGGTGTCGAGTGCGCGATCGGTGGCGATCAGGGGCAGGCTCACCCAGCCCAGTTCGGCGTTGAGGAATTTCATGTCGAATGCGGCATTGTGGATCACCAACCGGGAATCCCCGCCCAGGAAATCGAGAAACGCCGCAGCGATCTCGGCGAACCGGGGCTTGCTGCGCAGGAAGTCATCGCCGAGACCATGAACCTGGAAGGCTTCCGTCGGCATCGCGCGTTCGGGGTTCACGTAGTGATGAAAGGTGCGCCCCGTCGGCATGTGGTTGAAAAGCTCGATGGCGCCGATCTCGACGATCCGGTGACCTTCGGCCGGCTCGAAGCCGGTGGTTTCGGTATCGAGGACGATTTCACGCATGGCCAGCCCTGAGTTCGCCGATCAATTTTCGCACGGCCGCACGGGTCTGCTCAAGCGTCGAGGTCTCGATCACATGGGTCGCACGGGCGCGCTTTTCGGCATCGGGCATCTGGCGGGCGAGGATGGCGGCGAACTGGGCCCCGGTCATGCCGGGGCGGGCGAGGACGCGGGCACGCTGGACCTCGGCCGGCGCGGTGACGACGAGGGTGGCGTCGACCGTCGCGTCCGCGCCCGTCTCGAACAGCAGCGGGATGTCGAGCAGCACGAGACCGGCCCCAGACTTGGCCGCCCGGTCGATGAAGGCGGCACGGTCTGCGGCAACGAGGGGGTGGATCGCGGCCTCGATCCGTGTCAGCGCGTCAGGGTCGGCGGCGATCCAGTCCTTCAGGCTTGCCCGGTCCACGGCGCCGCCGGCGATGGCCGAGGGCCGGATCGCCGCGATCGCCGGAACGCCGGCACCACCACGCGCATACAGCCCGTGGACCGTGGTATCGGCATCCCAGACCGGGACGCCTTCGGCCGCGAACATCGCCGCCGTCGTCGACTTGCCCATGCCGATGGAGCCGGTCAGGCCCAGAAGGAACGGCCGGCTCATTCCGCCAGAACCGCCGCGCGCACCGCCTCGTCGACCTCCGGCCGCACGCCGAACCAGCGCTCGAACGCTGGGGCGGCCTGGTGGATTAGCATCCCGAGCCCGTCGACCGTGGTGCAGCCGATGCTGGCGGCCTCTTCGAGCAGATGGGTGCAGAGCGGTGTATAGACGAGATCGGTCACCACGGCCGAAGGCGAAAGCGCGTCGAGGGGCACGCGGAAATCCGGCTTCCCGACCATGCCAAGCGACGACGTGTTGACCACCGTGGCGGCCCCTTCGAGCATGTTGCCGGCCTGCACCCAGTCGTTGACCACCACCTTGGCGCCGAATTCCTGCCGCAGCGCCTCGGCCCGCGCGCGGGTGCGGTTGGCGAGGCGGATTTCCGGCACTCCGACCTCGATGAGCGAGGCAATGACGGCGCGCGCCGCGCCTCCGGCGCCGATGACCGCAGCCGCGCCGGCGGCCGGCTGCCAGTTCGGGGCATTCTGGCGCAGGTTGGCGATGAAACCGTAGCCATCGGTATTGTCGGCGTGGATGCGCCCGTCGCTGCGGAAGATGAGCGTGTTCGCGGCACCGATCAGCGCGGCGCGGTCGGTCACCACATCGGCGAGGGCAAGCACGCTTTCCTTGTGCGGGATGGTGACGTTGACGCCCACGAACCCCGCCTTCGGCAGGGTGGAGATGACCTCTCGAAGGTCAGCCTGGGCAACGTCCATCGGGACGTAGAACCCTGCGATTCCGTAGGTCTTCAGCCAATGGCCATGAAGCCGAGGCGACTTCGAATGCGCGACGGGAGAGCCGATGACACCGGCGAGCGGTATGCGGGGATGGTCGGTCATGCCGCGATGTCGCCCCGAACGGCGAGCCAGGTCAAGAGTTCGATCAGCGGCAGACCGAGGATGGTGAAGTGATCCCCCTCGATGTGCGAGAAAAGCCGCACCCCTTCCTCTTCCAGCTTGTAGGCGCCGACACTGTGGCGGATGCTTTCCCAGTTTCGCGCTATGTAGTCGTCGAGGTAGGTGTCGGACACCTCGCGCATCGTGAGCCGCGCCGTCCCGACGTGCCGCCACAGCGGTTGGCCACCCCGGCAGACGACGATGGCGGAGTGGAGGCTGTGGGTGCGGCCCGAGAGCGCCCGGATCTGCATCCTTGCGGCACGAGGGTCGTCTGGCTTGGTGAAAACCCTGCCGTCAAGGTCCAGGACCTGGTCGCAACCGAGCACTAGGGCTTCCGGGTCGCTCTCGCCTGTGTGGCGCGCCTTCCGTTCCGCAAGTGCGTCGGCAACATCGCGCGGGCCGGCGCCGCCGGATTCGAGGGCCGACCGGATCGCGCCCTCGTCGATACGCGCGGGGCGGATCTCGGGGTTAAGACCGGCATTCCTGAGAAGGACTGCGCGGATGCCGGAAGACGAGGCGAGGATGAGGCGCAGGGTCACGGGATCATCCTGTGGGTAACGAAGCGGAAGGGCGGTGCGCCTAGAGTGGACGGATTGGCGCCCGCCGCAGAGGTGGGGACAGTGTGCCGGTTCTGTCAATGCTCACGCGATCTTGTTCGCCTGTTGACGCGGGATCGGGGCCTGTGTGGACAACCCGGTAATCGACGGGGCTCGGGGCCTGCGGTGCACAGATCGAAACTCGGCTTCTACCCAGCAACATATTGTTATAGCTGTATTTTATTCTGATTTGGAAGCAACGTCCCTGGTTATCCCCGTATTTTCCACAGGGTAGTCCGGCTGTGCATACCAGGAGGCGAACCAGGCAAATCCACATCGTCCACAGGATCTACAGCATCAACTTCTCTTTTCATTCATAATGATTTTATAAGGGGGCCGACGCGCATCAGGCGAAGGGCTCCGACGAATGGGTGACTTTCTGGCTTCGGTCTATCCCTGGACGAAGGCGCTTCATGTCATGTCGGTGATCGCCTGGATGGCGGGGATATTCTACCTGCCGCGGCTGTTCGTCTATCATGCCGAGCAGGTTGAACCGGGCAGCGAGACCGACCGGCTGTTCCAGAGCATGGAGCGCAAGCTCCTGCGCCTGATCATGAACCCGGCGATGACGGCAACCTGGGTCTTCGGGCTTGCGCTGGTGTTCACGCCCGGGATCGTGGTGTGGAGCGAAGTCTGGCCCTGGACGAAGGCGGCCTGCGTGCTTGCGATGACCTGGTTCCACCACTGGCTCGGCTACCGGCGCAAGGAGTTTGCGGCCGGGAAGAACACGCGGTCAGGGCGGACCTATCGGATGATGAACGAGCTTCCCACCCTGTTGATGGTGGTCATTGTCCTGTCGGTCATCGTGAAATTCTGATCCGCGGTTGACTCGGCCGTAACTGCGGGTGTATCTGGCCGCAAACGCCCCGCCGTCCGGTCAGGGGCCATCCCCCTTCTATCCATCGCGCCGATCCTGTCCGCGCCCGTACAGTTGGTCTTGCCATGACGCATGAGCGCCTGAACCTGTCCGATCTCAAGGCGAAGAGCCCCGCCGACCTTCTGGCGATGGCCGAGGACCTGGAGATCGAGAACGCCTCGACGATGCGCAAGGGCGAGATGATGTTCTCGATCCTGAAGGAACACGCCGAGGAAGGCTGGGAGATCGGCGGAGACGGCGTGCTGGAGGTTCTGCAGGACGGGTTCGGTTTCCTGCGCTCGCCCGAGGCCAACTATCTGCCGGGCCCGGATGATATCTACGTGAGCCCGGACATGATCCGGCAATATTCGCTTCGGACTGGCGACACGGTCGAGGGTGCGATGCGTGCGCCCGGCGAGAACGAGCGCTATTTCGCGATGACCAAGGTCACGCGGATCAATTTCGAGGACCCGGAGAAAGCCCGGCACAAGGTGGCCTTCGACAACCTGACGCCGCTCTACCCAGATGAACGCCTGAAGATGGAGATCGAGGATCCGACCATCAAGGACCGGTCGGCACGGATCATCGACCTCGTGGCGCCGATCGGGAAGGGCCAGCGCGGCCTCATCGTGGCGCCGCCGCGGACCGGCAAGACGGTGCTTTTGCAGAACATCGCGCATTCGATCGCCACGAACCATCCCGAGTGCTACCTGATCGTCCTTCTGATCGACGAGCGGCCCGAGGAAGTGACCGACATGCAGCGGAGCGTGAAGGGAGAGGTGATCTCCTCCACCTTCGACGAACCGGCGACACGGCATGTGGCGGTGGCCGAGATGGTGATCGAGAAAGCGAAGCGCTTGGTCGAACATAAACGAGATGTTGTGATTCTTCTGGATTCAATCACCAGACTTGGTAGAGCTTACAACACCGTTGTGCCGTCGTCGGGCAAGGTCCTGACCGGGGGCGTCGATGCCAACGCCCTTCAGCGGCCGAAGCGGTTCTTCGGCGCCGCCCGGAACATCGAGGAGGGCGGGTCTCTTACCATCATCGCGACGGCGCTCATCGACACCGGCAGCCGGATGGACGAGGTGATCTTCGAGGAGTTCAAGGGGACCGGCAACTCCGAGATCGTGCTCGATCGCAAGGTGGCCGACAAGCGCGTCTTCCCGGCGATGGACATCCTGAAGTCCGGCACGCGGAAGGAGGATCTGCTGGTCGACCAGAAGGACCTGCAGAAGACCTATGTGCTGAGACGCATCCTGAACCCGATGGGCACGACGGATGCGATCGAGTTCCTCATCTCGAAGCTCAAGCAAACGAAGACGAATTCGGAATTCTTCGATTCAATGAACGCCTGAGGCGTTCCGATGCGGTAGGCAGCGATGGATACGATCTTTGCCCTGGCCTCCGCCCGGGGGAAAGCGGGCGTTTCCGTGATCCGGCTGTCGGGGCCCAAGGCCTGGGACGCGGTTTCGGCGCTGGCGGGCAAGCTGCCGCAGACGCGCCGCGCATCGCTCCGGCGTCTGCGGATGGAGGGGGAGGTGCTTGACGAGGCGCTCGTCCTGACTTTCGCGGCCGGCGCGAGCTTCACCGGGGAGGCCGCGGCGGAGCTGCACATTCACGGAGCAACGGCGACGGTGAGTGCCGTCTTGCGGGCGCTTGCCGGCTTCGAGGGCCTGCGGATGGCCGAGGCCGGTGAATTCACCCGACGTGCGCTGGTGAACGGCCGGCTGGATCTGACGCAGGTGGAGGGGCTTGCAGACCTGATCGATGCCGAGACGGATGCGCAAAGGCGACAGGCCTTGCGGGTCCTGTCCGGGGCGGTCGGCGAGAAGGCAGAGGGCTGGCGCCGCGATCTGATCCGTGCGGCGGCGCTTCTGGAGGTCACGATCGATTTCGCCGACGAGGACGTGCCGCTGGACGTGGCCCCGGAGGTGTTGGGGCTCATCGACGGCGTGATGCGGACGCTCCGCGTCGAGGTGGCCGGATATGGGGCTGCGGAGCGGATCCGCGATGGCTTCGAGGTCGCCATCATCGGCCGGCCGAACGCGGGGAAGTCGACATTGCTGAATGTGCTTGCCGGGCGGGAGGCGGCGATCACCTCGGCGATCGCCGGAACGACCCGTGACGTGATCGAGGTGAGGATGGACCTGGGCGGCCTTGCGGTGACGCTTCTCGATACCGCTGGCCTGCGTGACACCCGCGACGATGTGGAACGGATCGGGGTTCGGCGTGCGGTCGGACGGGCGGAGGGCGCCGATCTGAGGGTGTTCCTTCTGGATGATACGGATGACCTGCCGATGATTCAGCCGCAACCGGGGGATATCGTGGTGCGCGGCAAGGCAGATCTGCGCCCGGTCGGGGCCGGGGATGTTCCCGGGATATCGGCAAAGACGGGAGCGGGGCTCGCGACGCTTGTCGAAACCATAACCAACACCCTGGGTGCTCGTGCCGCATCGGCGGGCATTGCGACACGGGTCCGCCACCGGGAGCGGCTGGAGCGCGCAATTTCGGCTATGGAATCGGCGTGCGATGAGATAGCAAGAGGTCCGCAGCGAACCGAAGTGGCTGCGGAGCATCTTCGTCACGCCATCCGCGCCATTGACGCGCTGGTCGGACGGGTGGATGTCGAGGATCTGCTGGACAACATCTTTGCCAGCTTTTGCATCGGCAAGTGAGGCGTTTCACGTGAAACATTTCGACGTCATCGTCATCGGAGGGGGTCACGCCGGCGTGGAGGCGGCGCATGCCGCCGGGCGTGTTGGCGCCAGCGTTGCCCTCGTGACCCTTCGGCGCGACGGCATCGGCGTGATGTCCTGCAACCCGGCTATCGGCGGATTGGGCAAGGGACACCTTGTTCGGGAAATCGACGCGATGGACGGTGTCATGGCAAGGGCGGCAGACCGCGCCGGAATTCAGTTCCGCTTGCTCAACCGCCGCAAAGGTCCGGCCGTGCAGGGACCCAGGGCGCAGGCGGATCGCAAACTCTATCGGGCTGAAATCCTGCGGCTGACCGAAGCACAGACGAATATCTCCATTGTCGAAGGGGAGGTAAGCGGAATTCTCGGGAACGGGGACCGTTTCGCCGGCGTGGTGCTGGCAGACGGTTCCGAAATCGGATCTCATGCGGTGGTCCTGACCTCCGGCACATTCCTGCGCGGCGTCATTCATATCGGCGATCATCGGCAGCCTGGCGGAAGGATGGGGGACCGGCCGTCGGTTGCGCTCGCGGACCAGTTGGCCTCCCTGGGGCTGCCGCTCGGGCGGCTGAAGACCGGAACGCCGCCGCGGCTCGACGGCCGGACGATCGACTGGTCAGGTCTCGAGAGCCAGGCGGGCGATGACGAGGCGACCTTGTTTTCGTTCCTTCATGACCGGCCCTTCGTACGGCAGGTCTGCTGCGGAATCACGCATACCAACGCGCGCACGCACGACATCATTCGCAGCAACCTCGGACGGTCGGCGATGTATGGCGGCCATATCGAAGGCGTGGGACCGCGGTACTGCCCCTCGATCGAGGACAAGATTGTCCGGTTTTCCGGCAAGGAAAGTCATCAGGTCTTTCTCGAACCCGAGGGCCTTGAGGATCATACGGTCTATCCAAACGGCATTTCCACATCCCTGCCCCTCGATGTCCAGGAATCCTACGTGCGATCGATTCGCGGCCTCGAATCGGTTTCGATCCTTCAACCCGGCTATGCCATCGAATACGACTATGTTGATCCGCGGTCGCTGCGGCCAACCCTGGAACTGAAATCGGTGGCCGGTCTCTACCTCGCAGGTCAGATCAATGGCACCACGGGTTATGAGGAGGCGGCAGCACAGGGCTTGGTGGCGGGGCTGAATGCTGCCCTGTCGGCACAGGGGCGAGAGCCTGCGATCTTCAGCCGGGCGCAGAGCTACATTGGTGTGATGATCGATGATCTTGTGTCGCGTGGTGTGACCGAGCCCTACAGGATGTTTACTTCCCGCGCCGAATTCCGGCTTTCGCTTCGGGCCGATAACGCTGACCAGCGACTCACTCCGCTTGCCGCAAGCCTGAACTGCGTCGGCGAGGAGCGCCGAAGAGCGTTCGGCGCAAAGATGGAGCTGCTGGGGAAGGGCCGGGCGGCGCTCGAAGCCGTTGCCTTCACCCCGCGAGAGGCTGCGTCGTTCGGCATGAATGTCGGGCAGGACGGGCAGCGACGAACCGCTTTTACCCTGCTGTCATTCCCGGAAATCACGTTCCCTGATCTGGTTCGCGCGGCCCCATCCCTGGCGCAGATCGACGCGGCAACCCGGATTCAGCTTGAGCGCGACGCGACCTATGCGAGCTATCTGGATCGACAGAGGGCCGATGTCGATGCCATGCGCCGCGATGAAGCCCTTGAAATCCCGCCCGACTTCGATTTTCTTGCGCTCGCCGGCCTCTCGACCGAAATCAAGACCAAGCTTGCCCACAGTCGACCTCACACGATCGCCCATGCGAGCCGGATCGAAGGCGTCACGCCAGCCGCGCTCGCGGTGCTCCTCGCAACGATCAAGCGCCAGGAGCGCCGGCGGTCAGCGGGATGAGAGTGCCGTTTGCTGGCGGATGGGCGAATGTTTCACGTGAAACGATAGACAGGCTCGAGCAGTATGAATCGCTCCTGAGAAAGTGGAACCCACGGATAAATCTTGTTTCCCAGGGGTCTCTTGATGCTCTCTGGACACGGCATTTTGCCGATTCTGCCCAGATTTTTCACCTGGCGCCCCCTTCGGCCTCTCAATGGGCGGACCTGGGCAGCGGAGGAGGATTTCCCGGCTTGGTGATTGCCATCCTGGCGGCGGAGGCGAGACCCATGCTTCGGCTAACCCTCGTGGAAAGCGATCAGCGCAAGGCGGCGTTCCTTGCCACTGCGGCGCATGCGCTGGGCGTTTCTGTGGACATCCTTGCCCGTCGCATCGAAGCCCTTGCGCCTCTTCGGGCCGATGTTGTCTCGGCGCGCGGGCTTGCGCCGCTGGACACCCTCCTCGGCTATGCCGAGAGGCACCTTGCGCCCGGCGGGGTGGCTCTGTTTCCGAAAGGCGCGACGGTGGGGGCAGAACTCGATCGCGCGCTTGAACATTGGCGGTTCTGCTATCAAAAGGAGCCCAGCACGACTGACCCTCAGGGCGTCGTCCTGATCACCGGAGGGATCTCGCGTGTCTGATCCGACGCGTCCGCCAGGGCCTAAAATCATTGCCATCGCCAACCAGAAGGGCGGGGTCGGCAAGACGACGACCGCCATCAACCTGGCTGCCGCGCTGGCGGAGGAGGGGCTCAACGTCCTTCTGGTCGACCTCGACCCGCAGGGCAACGCTTCCACAGGGCTTGGTCTCGAACCGGCGCAGCGCGAAAAGACGACCTATGACCTTCTCATCGAGGATGCCGACCTTCTCGATGTGATCCGGCCAACACAGATCGAAGGTATATGGCTTTGCCCGTCCACGACCGACCTTTCGTCCGCCGACATCGCGCTTGTCAGCAATGAAAAGCGCAGTTTCCTTCTTCACGACGCCCTGCGCCAGCCGGCGATCGACAGCTTCGCCTTCGACTATGTGCTGATCGACTGCCCGCCATCGCTCAGCCTGCTGACGGTGAACGCAATGGTCGCCGCGCATGCGGTTCTGGTGCCGCTCCAGGCGGAATTCTATGCGCTCGAAGGCCTGTCGCAACTGATGCTCACGATTCGCGAGGTGCGGCAGTCGGCCAACCCCGACCTGCGCATCGAAGGGGTGCTGCTGACGATGTACGACAGCCGAAACAATCTCTCCCAGCAGGTGGAAGCGGACGCCCGCGCCAATCTCGGCGACCTCGTCTACAAGACGATCGTGCCGCGCAATGTCCGGCTTTCCGAAGCGCCATCCTATGCGGTGCCGGTGCTCGCCTATGATACCATGTCCAGGGGCGCCATTGCCTACCGCGCCCTGGCGCAAGAGATCCTCGGCCGCCACGGCGGCAAATGACAGGAGGGACGGCCAACAATGACCGACCGCAAGATCGAACGCAGGGGTCTTGGACGAGGCCTTTCGGCACTGATGGCCGACGTCAATCTCGGCGCCGCACCGCGGATGGAAGGCCGCGTCCAGCGCGCCGATACCCGGGTTCCGGTCGAAAGACTCGAACCGAATCCGGACCAGCCGCGGCGGGATTTCCCGCCGGAAGCGCTCCACGAACTGGCGGAATCGATCCGCGCCAAGGGAATCATCCAGCCGCTCATTGTTCGTGAAAATCCAAGAAAAACAGATAGTTATGAGATTGTCGCCGGCGAAAGGCGCTGGCGTGCCGCGCAGCTTGCCCAGCTTCACGAGGTCCCCGTCCTGATCCGCGATCTCGACGATACCGAGGTTCTGGAAGTTGCGATTATCGAAAACATCCAGCGCGCCGATCTCAATGCGATCGAAGAGGCACTTGGCTATCGCCAGCTCATGGAGCGCTTTGGCCACACGCAGGAGAAGGTTGCCTCGGCGCTCGGGAAGAGCCGCAGCCATATCGCGAACCTCCTCCGGCTCCTGACGCTCCCGGATGAGGTGCAGGCCTGGCTGCGCGAAGGCAGGCTGTCCGCCGGCCATGCGCGCGCGCTCATCACCACGGACAATCCCGTGGCGCTCGCCCGCCAGGTCATGGCGCGTGGCCTTTCGGTGCGGGAAACCGAGCGGCTGGCAAAGTCGCCCGCGAAGCCGGCCGCGCCCCGCGCGCCACGGGCCGAGAAGGACGCCGACACCCGTGTGCTCGAACAGGATCTCTCCGCGAACTTGCGAATGAAGGTCGTGATCGACCACAGGGGGCATGACGGCGGCAATGTCGTCATTACCTACAAGTCGCTCGATCAGCTTGACGAGTTGTGCCAACTTCTGTCGCAGAACCGCTGAGCGCCGGGCATTCCGGGGTCAGGCATTCGGGCGGGTCCAGAGGAAAAGGGCTACCAGACCCAGAGCGGCCGCCTGAACCACGATCAGCAAAGGATCGAATCGCAACGCCAGAGAAGCCGCCAAACTGGCAAGGACAGACACTGTCGCAGCATATTTTGCGCGGCGGCTGATGACCCCCCGCTCGCGCCAGTCCGAAATCGGCGGCCCGAAAATGCGATGGGACAGAATCCAGTGATGCAGACGTTCGGACGATCGCGCAAAGCCGAAGGCGGACAGAAGCAGAAACGGCACCGTCGGAAGAAGCGGCACGAACATCCCGACCGAGCCCAGAGCCAACGCACCAAGCCCGAGCGCCAGCCAGAACGCCCGCATCACGGCATCAGCTCCCGGATCACCGCATTCAGAACCGCCCGGCCGGCCGGCGTCGGACTGAGGCGCGCGCCCTCGCGCCGGATCATCGACAGGTCCTCGAGCCGTGCCACGGCCGTCCGCGCAAGCGGCCGTCCTGCCAGCGCCGCATAACGGTCCATGTCCATCCCCTCGGAGAGGCGAAGCGCCATCATCAGATACTCGGCCGCCTGATCCTCGGGGCGCAGGGGCTCGCGCGGCAGTTCGCCGTGCCCGGCGGCTTCGACCTGCGAAAGCCAGGCCCCGGGCGCCTTCGGCGTATCTGTCGCGATCCGTCGGCCCCCGAGCGTCAGCCGCCCATGGGCGCCTGGGCCGATGCCGGCATAGTCTCCATAGCGCCAGTAGATCAGGTTGTGCCGGCTCTCCGCGCCCGTCCGTGCGTGGTTCGACACCTCATAGGCCGGCATTCCCGCGCTTGCGAGAATATCCTGTGTGATCATATACATGTCAGCCGCGCTGTCGTCATCCGGCAGCCCCTTCAGCCGCCCCGCGGCGTGACGCGCGCCGAAGGCGGTGCCATTCTCGATCGTAAGCTGGTAGAGCGACAGATGGTCGATGGCCAGTGTCAGCGCCTCGTGCAACTCCGCCTCCCAGTCGGAAACGGTCTGGTTCTGCCGGGCATAGATCAGGTCCAAACTCACACGCGGGAAGGCCGCCCTCGCGATGTCGAAGGCAGCACGCGCCTCTGCCGCCGTGTGCAGCCGCCCGAGCCGTCGCAGATCGGCATCGTTCAGTGCCTGCACACCCATCGACAGCCGGTTGACTCCGGCCTCCGCATAGGCGCGGAACCGTGCCGCATCGACGCTGCCGGGGTTGGCCTCGAGCGTCACCTCCAGATCGTTCGCCTGCGGCCATGTCGTCCGCACCGCCTCGAGGATCGCGGCGACGGTGTCGGGCTCCATCAGCGACGGCGTGCCGCCGCCGAAAAAGACCGTGTTCAGGACGCGGTCCGGCGTCTCGGCTCCGATGCGGGCGATCTCGTCCAGATAGGCGCGCTTCCAGCGATCGTGGTCGATCGTGGCCGCGACATGCGAGTTGAAGTCGCAATAAGGGCATTTGGAGGCGCAGAACGGCCAGTGCAGATAGAGCCCGAATCCACCGTGCCGCCAGTCTTCCATCTCAGGCCCGGTCGAAACAGGCCACCAGCTTGCCGAAGGCGTCCGCGCGGTGGCTGATCCGGTTCTTTTCCGCCGGGTCCATCTCGGCGAAGGTGCGGGCGTGGCCCGCAGGCTGGAACATCGGGTCGTAGCCGTGGCCCTGCCTTCCCCGCATCGGCCAGACGACCTGCCCCTCCACCTTGCCCTCGAAGACCTCGTCGTGCCCGTCAGGCCAGGCAAGGACCATCGTCGCGCGAAAGCGCGCGGTCCGCGGATACCGGGCGCCGGCCCTTTCCAGTTCTTCCCAGGTGCGCGTCATCGCCTGAACGAAGTCGCGCCCGGCCGGGGTCGTCGCCCAGTCGGCGGTGTGGACGCCCGGCGCGCCACCAAGGCCATCGACCTCGATCCCGCTGTCGTCGGCCAGCGCCGGCAGCCCCGTCGTCTTTGCCGCCGCATGGGCCTTGATCCGGGCGTTGCCGACAAAGGTCGTTTCCGTCTCCTCGGGCTCGGGCAGCCCCAGCTCGCCCGCGCTGACGCAGGCGATGCCGTAGGGTTGCAGAAGGGCGGTGATCTCTTCCAGCTTGCCCTCGTTGTGGGTGGCCACAAGCAAGCGGTCGCCGGTGAACCTGCGCATCAGGTCGCCGCCCGCTGCGCCGCCACAAGCTCCCCGATCCCTGTTTCCGCCAGGTCGAGAAGCCGCCCCATCTCGTCGCGGCTGAAGGTCGCCCCCTCGGCCGACATCTGCACCTCCACCAGCCGGCCGCGGCCGGTGAGGATGAAGTTGCCATCGGTTCCCGCCTCGCTGTCCTCGGCATAGTCGAGATCCAGCACCGGCTGGCCGGCGTAGATGCCGCAGGACACCGCCGCGACATGATCGACGCTCGGGTCGCCGGTGACTGCCCCCGCCTTGATCAGCCGGTTGACGGCAAGCCTGAGCGCCACCCAGCCGCCGGTGATCGCGGCGCAGCGGGTGCCGCCGTCGGCCTGGATCACGTCGCAGTCGATCACGATCTGGCGTTCGCCAAGCGCCACGCGGTCCACGCCGGCGCGCAGTGCCCGCCCGACAAGGCGCTGGATTTCCTGTGTCCGGCCCGATTGCTTGCCCGCCGCCGCCTCGCGACGGTTGCGGGTGTTCGTGGCCCTGGGCAGCATGCCGTATTCCGCGGTGACCCAGCCAAGGCCGGTGCCCTTGAGGAACGGCGGCGCCTTGTCCTCGATCGTCGCGGTGCAGAGGACATGGGTGTCGCCGCAGCGGATCAGGCACGAGCCTTCCGCGTGTTTCGTGACCCCCGTCTCGATCGCGATGGGACGCATGGCATCAAGCTTCCGGCCGGAGGGTCGCATGGGATTTCCTTTTCTGGGCATCGTGCCAATTACAGGCCGGCGACGGCCGGTGGCAACCCCGGATTGACGCGGTGCCCGCCGGGTTCTTATCTCTGGGACGAGATGGCAGACAGCGACATGCACGAACGCTCCAGGCTCCTTGCCGAGATGAATGCCCGTTCGCGGGAAGTGTTCCGGCGCGTGGTCGAAACCTACCTCGACACCGGCGATCCCGTCGGCTCCCGCACCCTCACGCGGTCGATGAGCGAAGCGGTCTCTGCTGCGACGATCCGAAACGTGATGCAGGATCTGGAATACCTCGGCCTTCTCGACAGCCCGCATACCTCGGCCGGCCGGGTGCCCACGCAACTCGGGCTCAGGATGTTCGTCGACGGGCTGATGGAGGTGTCGGCCCTGTCGATCCAGGACCGCGCGGCGATCGAGGCGACCACCGGCGGTACCGAACCGGGCATCGCACCGCTTCTCGACCGGATCGGCGCGGCGCTTTCCGGCCTGACGCATGGCGCGAGCCTCGTGCTTGCCCCCAAGCACGAATCCGAAATCCGCCACATCGATTTCGTCAGCCTCGGCTCCGACCGGGCGCTGGTCGTCCTCGTCTTCGCCGACGGTCACGTCGAAAACCGCATCTTCACCCCGCCGCCCGGACAAACCCCCTCGTCGCTGCGCGAGGCGGCGAATTTCGTCAATGCGGTTGCCGAGGGGCGCACCCTTTCCGACCTGCGCGCCCACATGGGCGCCGAAATCGCGCGGCGACGGCAGGAGCTTGACGTCGCGGCACAGGCGCTGGTCGAAAGCGGGCTTGCGCTCTGGGACAACCAGGGCGAAACCTCCGAGCGCCTGATCGTGCGCGGCACCGCCAACCTGATCGACCAGGCAGAGGAGTCGAACCTGGAACGCATCCGGACGCTGTTCGACGATCTCGAGCGCAAGCGTGACATCGCCGAATTCCTCGAACTCGCGGACCAAGGCCAGGGCGTGCGCATTTTTATCGGCTCGGAGAACAAGTTGTTCTCACTTTCGGGTTCCTCTCTGGTGGTCTCTCCCTATATGAACGCTGACCGGAAGATCATCGGCGCCGTCGGCGTCATCGGCCCGACGCGGCTCAACTACGGCCGCATCGTTCCGATCGTCGACTACACGGCGCAACTTGTCGGGCGGATGCTGTCCGGCGAGCGGAAAGGGTAGACTATGAGCGAGATGAAGAAGGACGAAATCGCCGAAGATCAGGCGCAGATTGGCGACGAAGCGGTCGAGACGGATGTCATGGCCGACGAGCTGGAGGCGCTGCGCGCCGAGCGGGACGAATTGCGCGACAGGTTCATGCGCGCGCTGGCGGACGCCGAGAACATCCGCAAGCGCGGCGAACGTGACCGGCGCGAGGCGGAACAGTACGGAGGCTCGAGGCTGGCCCGCGATCTCTTGCCGGTCTATGACAACCTCAAGCGTGCGATCGATTCCGCGACGGCCGACCAGCGCGAGGCCGCGAAGGCGCTGATCGAGGGGGTCGAGCTGACGATGCGGGAACTCATCTCCACTCTGGGCAGGCATGGCCTGCAGCCGGTCGCGCCGCAGATCGGCGACGCATTCGATCCGCAGATGCACGAGGCCATGTTCGAGGCGCCGGTTCCCGGCACCAGGGCCGGCGACATCATCCAGGTGATGACCGAGGGTTTCAAGCTGCACGAGCGGCTTCTCAGGCCCGCGCAGGTGGGCGTGAGTTCGACGCCGCGGTCGTGAGGCAGCAAAGAGCCGCAGCGGGGGTTTCACACCCCCGCACCCCCGTGGGGTATTTCCGCAACGAAGATGCGGATCGCGGCCGGAGCCCCTCTCAGCCGCCGAGGATGGATTTCAGGTCGTAGAGAGCGGAGAGCGCCTGCAATGGCGTCATCTCGTCGGGGTGAAGCGCCGCGAGCCGTTCCTCGAGCTTTGACGGCCCCCGGGCGGGCTTCGGCACCGCGGCGGGCGCGGCGCTGAACAGCGGCAGGTCATCAATCAGGGCCTGCCTGCGTGTGCCGCCCTCGCGTTCGCCCTTCTCGAGCGCCTCCAGCACGACCCTGGCCCGCTCCACCACCGCCGGGGGCAGCCCGGCGAGCCGCGCCACCTGCACGCCGTAGCTGCGATCGGCCGCGCCCTTCCTGACCTCGTGCAGGAAGATGACGTCTCCTTCCCAATCCTTCACGGCGACGGTCGCGTTCTCCACCCCTTTCAGCTTGGCGGCGAGAGCCGTCATCTCGTGGTAGTGCGTCGCGAAAAGCGCGCGGGTCCGGTTCACCTCGTGCAGGTGTTCCAGGGTTGCCCAGGCGATGGAAAGCCCGTCATAGGTCGCGGTGCCGCGGCCGATCTCGTCGAGGATGACGAAGGCGCGGTCGTCGGCCTGGTTGAGAATGGCGGCGGTTTCCACCATCTCGACCATGAAGGTGGACCGCCCGCGGGCAAGGTCGTCGGCTGCGCCGACCCGGCTGAAGAGCTGGCTCACGATCCCGACATGGGCCTTGCGGGCCGGCACGAAGCTTCCGGCCTGCGCCAGAAGGGCGATGAGCGCGTTCTGCCGCAGGAAGGTCGACTTGCCGGCCATGTTCGGCCCGGTCAGCAGCCAGATCGCGGGAGTGTCGCCCGGGGTGAGGTTGCAGTCGTTGGCGATGAAGGCGTCGCCCGCCCGCGTCAGCGCGCGCTCCACGACCGGGTGGCGGCCGCCCTCCACCTCGAAGGCGCGGCTGTCGTCGATGCGAGGCTCGGTCCAGCCCTCACCGCGGGCGAGGTCGGCGAAGGCCGCCGTGAGGTCGATCTCCGCCAGCGCGCGGGCGGCTTCGGAGATGCGCGGGGCGGCGTCGAGCACGCGTGCCTTCAGGCCCTCGTAGAGCCGCCTCTCGATCTCGAGCGCGAGATTGCCGGCATTGAGGATTTTCGTCTCCATTCCGGACAGCGCCAGCGTGGTGAACCGCAACTGGTTGGCCGTCGTCTGGCGGTGGATGAAGACTTCGTTGAACGGGGCGGCCAGCATCCTTTCGGCGTGGGTCGCCGTGGTTTCGATGAAATAGCCGAGCACGTTGTTGTGCCTGATCTTCAGGCTCTGGATGCCGGTTTCCGCCACATATTGGGCCTGCATCCTGGCGATGACGCCACGGCCTTCGTCGCGAAGCTGGCGGGCCTCGTCCAGGCCCGGATCATGACCGGGCGCGATGAACCCGCCGTCGCGCACAAGAAGCGGCGGATCCGCGACCAGCGCGGCCTCAAGACAGGTGGCGAGCTCTTCATGGCCGGTGAGGGCGCGGACCGCCGCGGAAAACCGTGCCGGCATGTCGCCCGACAGCCGCCGGGCGACGGACGCGGCCTCGGCCAGGCCCGCGCGGATCGCCGCCAGATCGCGCGGCCCGCCGCGGTCGAGCGCGAGGCGCGAGAGGGCGCGGTCCATGTCGGGAGCCCTGCGCAGATCGGCCCGGAGCGCGCCGGCCAGACGCGCGTCCTCGGCGAGGAAGCGCACCGCGTCGAGTCGGGCGCGGATTTCCCCGAGATCGCGCGAGGGGGCGGAGAGCCTGCGCTCCAGAAGCCGGGCGCCGGCCGCGGTGACAGTGCGGTCGATCGCCGCGATCAGCGAGCCGTCGCGGCCGCCCGACAGGCTCTGGGTGATCTCGAGGTTGCGGCGGGTGGCCGCGTCGATCTGCATCGCCCCGCCGGGCAGTTCCTTGACCGGGGGGCGCAGCAGCGGCGGCTTTCCCCGCTGGGTCAGGTCGAGATAGTTGACGATGGCGCCAAGCGCCGAAAGTTCGGCGCGTCCGAAGCTGCCGAAAGCATCGAGCGAGGCGACATCGTAAAGCGCCGAGAGCCGTTGTTCCGCGCCGGCGCTGTCGAAGGAGGCACGGCCGAGGGGCGTCAGGGCGGCGCCGGATTCAGACACGATTCCGGCCAGATCAGCCTCCCGTGCCTCGCTCACGACGACCTCTCGCGGCGCAAGGCGCGCGAGTTCGGGCGAAAGCCGGTTGAGCGGGCAGGGACTCACCCGCACCTCTCCGGTTGAGATGTCCGCCCAGGCAAGGGCCGCCTCGTCGCGCACCTCGGCCCAGGCGGCGAGGAAGTTGTGCCGCCGCGCCTCCAGAAGCGACTCCTCGGTCAGCGTCCCGGGCGTCACCAGCCGCACCACGTCGCGCGCCACGACGGCCTTGGCCCCGCGCTTTCTCGCTTCGGCCGGATCCTCCATCTGTTCCGCGACCGCGACGCGGAAACCCTTGCGGATCAGGGTCAGCAGGTATCCCTCGGCGGCATGCACCGGAACACCGCACATCGGGATATCCTCGCCCAGATGCTGGCCGCGTTTGGTCAGCGCGATGTCGAGCGCCGCCGCTGCCGCTTCGGCATCGGCGAAGAACATCTCGTAGAAATCGCCCATCCGGTAGAAGAGAAGCGCGTCGGGATGGCGCCCCTTGATCTCGAGATACTGCGCCATCATCGGCGTCACGTTGGCGTCGGCAGACACGCGCTTTCCCCCACAGGCCCCGCCGGACCCTACAAAAGCGGCAGCGTTCGGAAAAGCGGGTAATCCTCGTCATTGTGACACGCCGCGCGGAACGGTAAGACGGCGGCGCGCCCCAAGGAGAAGCCGAGCAAATGTCGAAGAACCGCGTCACGCCGGAAGAAGCGCTCGCCTATCACCTGAGCCCGGTTCCGGGGAAGTATGAGGTGGTGGCGTCGAAGCCGATGGCGACGCAGCGCGACCTGTCGCTTGCCTACTCTCCCGGCGTCGCCGTTCCGGTCCAGGCCATCGCCGAGGCGCCGGAGACGGCATATGACTACACCAACAAGGGCAACATGGTTGCCGTGGTGTCGAACGGCACGGCGATCCTCGGGCTCGGCAACCTCGGCGCGCTCGCCTCGAAGCCGGTGATGGAGGGCAAGGCGGTGCTCTTCAAGCGGTTCGCCGACGTGAACGCGATCGACATCGAGCTTGATACCGAAGACCCGGAGGAAATCATCCAGGCGGTGAAGCTGATGGGCCCGACCTTCGGGGGGATCAACCTCGAAGACATCAAGGCGCCTGAATGCTTCATCGTCGAAAGCCGGCTGAAAGAGATCATGGACATTCCGGTGTTCCATGATGACCAGCACGGGACGGCGGTGATCTGTGCCGCGGGCCTCATCAACGCGCTCGAGCTTTCGGGAAAGCGGATCGAGGAGTGCAAGGTGGTCCTGAACGGCGCGGGCGCCGCCGGCATCGCCTGCCTCGAACTCATCAAGTCGATGGGGGCGAAGCACGACAACTGCATCATGTGCGACACCAAGGGCGTGATCTGGCAGGGCCGCACCGAGGGGATGAACCAGTGGAAGTCCGCCCACGCCGTGAAGACCGGCGCGCGCACCCTGGAAGATGCAATGAAAGGGGCAGACGTGTTCCTCGGCGTTTCGGCGAAGGGGGCGGTGACGGCCGGGATGGTTGCGTCGATGGGGCCCAATCCCGTGATTTTCGCGATGGCGAATCCCGATCCCGAGATCACGCCCGAGGAAGCGCAGGCGGTCCGGCCCGATGCGATCGTGGCGACCGGGCGCAGCGACTATCCCAACCAGGTCAACAATGTCCTCGGCTTTCCCTATCTCTTCCGCGGCGCGCTCGACATCCATGCCCGCGCCATCAACGACGAGATGAAGATCGCCTGCGCCGAGGCGTTGGCGCGGCTCGCGCGCGAGGATGTGCCGGACGAGGTGGCGATGGCCTATGGCCGCAAGCTTTCGTTCGGGCGCGACTACATCATTCCCACGCCGTTCGACCCGCGGCTGATCTACGTGATTCCGCCTGCGGTGGCGAAGGCGGGCATGAAGACCGGCGTCGCGCGCAGGCCGATCATCGACATGAACGCCTACGAGTTGCACCTGAAATCGCGGATGGACCCGACCGCGTCGATCCTGCAGGGCATCCATGCCCGCGCGCGTCAGGCGCAGGCGCGCATGATCTTTGCGGAAGGCGACGATCCGCGCGTGCTCAAGGCTGCCGTCGCCTGGCAGCGGGCAGGGCTCGGCAAGGCGCTCGTCGTCGGCCGCGAGGCCGATGTGAAGGAGAAGCTCACCGCCGAAGGGCTCGCGGATGCGGTCAGGGAGCTTGAGGTCGTGAATGCCGCGAACACGACCTGCCTTTCCACCTACAAGGATTTTCTCTACGCCCGGCTGCAACGGCAGGGCTTCGACCGCCAGGACGTTCACCGCCTGGCGGCGCGCGACCGGCACGTGTTCTCGGCACTGATGCTCGCGCATGGGCATGGCGACGGGCTGGTCACGGGGGCGACGCGCAAGTCCGCCTATATTCTCGGCCTCATCAACCACGTCTTCGATGCGCGCGCCGAGGATGGTGCCGTGGGGATCACCGCGGTCCTGCACCGCGGCCGGATCGTCTTCATCGGCGACACGCTGGTGCACGAATGGCCCGACGAGGAAGACCTCGCCGACATCGCCGAACGCGGGGCGGCCGTGGCGCGTGGGCTTGGAATCGAGCCGCGGGTGGCGTTCCTGTCCTTCTCGACCTTCGGCTATCCGGTCAGCGAGCGGGCCACGAAGATGCACCAGGCCCCCAGGGCGCTTGACCAGAGAGGTGTCGATTTCGAATACGAGGGCGAGATGACGGTGGACGTGGCGCTGAACATGGACCAGATGGCGCACTACCCGTTCTGCCGGCTTTCCGGCCCGGCCAACGTGCTTGTCGTGCCCGCGCGCCATTCGGCCTCGATCTCGGTGAAGCTGATGCAGGAAATGGCCGGGGCCACGGTGATCGGCCCGATCCTGACCGGCGTCGACAAGCCGATCCAGATCTGTTCGACCGGCTCGACGGTGAACGATATTCTCAACATGGCGGTGATCGCCGCGTGCCGGATCGGACTCGGCTCGCAGGGCGTGCGGCGCGGCGCCTAGCCGAGCAGCTTCGCGAGCCCCATCGCCACGCCAAGGTCACCCGAAACCTTGAGCTTGCCCAGCACCACCGCGGTCATCGGGTTAAGCTTGCCATCGAGCAGCTTGACCAGATTTTGTTCGGAAAGTGCCAGGGTGCAGTCAGTCTCCCGGTCTGCGGTGGACGCTGTCCCGTCTGCCAGGACGATCACGCCGGAGGGGCCGCAATCGAACTTGAGCGTGCCGGAGAAACGCCTGGTTTCCAGAGCCTTGCGGATATCGGCGGCAATCGCGTCGAGGGACATGCTGGCTCCGGCCGGGTCAGGTGATGCCGGCATAGCGGGCAATCCCGGCGGACCGCAAGCGGGCCCTTACGTCATGCGCGGCACCCGGCGCGGGGCCGCCCTGCCCGATGGCTCAGCTCTTCACCCGCGCGTTCCGCGTCGCGATCAGCCTCAGCCTCAGCGCGTTCAGCCGGATGAAGCCCTCGGCGTCCTTCTGGTCGTAGGCGCCGGCGTCCTCCTCGAAGGTCACGTGCTTTTCGCTGTAGAGCGAGTGGTCCGACCAGCGGGCGACCGTGGCGGCGCGACCCTTGTAGAGCTTCAGCCGCACGGTGCCGGTCACGTGTTCCTGCGTCTTGTCGATCAGCGCCTGGAGCGCCTCGCGTTCGGGGCTGAACCAGAAGCCGTTGTAGATCAGTTCCGCATAGCGCGGCATGATCGAATCCTTCAGATGCCCGGCGCCGGAATCGAGAGTGATCTGCTCGATTCCGCGGTGCGCCTCCAGCAGGATGGTGCCGCCCGGGGTCTCGTAGACGCCGCGCGACTTCATCCCGACGAAGCGGTTCTCCACCAGGTCGAGCACGCCGATGCCGTGCCGCGCGCCAAGCTCGTTGAGCTTCGTCAGGATCGCGGCGGGCGACATGGCCACGCCGTCGATGGCCACCGCGTCGCCCTTTTCGAAGGCGATCTCCACCATCTCGGGCGTGTCGGGGGCCTGTTCCACCGGCAGCACGCGCTGCAGCACATAGTCGGGGAATTCCTGCGCCGGGTCTTCCAGCACGCGCCCCTCCGAGGAGGTGTGCAGCAGGTTGGCGTCGACCGAAAAGGGCGCGTCGCCGCGCTTGTCCTTGGCGATGGGAATCTGGTTCGCCTCGGCGAACTCCAGAAGCTTCGTCCGGCTGGTCAGGTCCCACAGCCGCCAGGGCGCGATTACCCGGATCGAGGGGTCGAGTGCCGCGGCCGAAAGCTCGAACCGCACCTGGTCGTTGCCCTTGCCGGTGGCGCCGTGAGCCACCGCATCGGCGCCGTGCCGGTGAGCGATCTCGACCAGGTGCTTCGAAATCAGCGGCCGCGCGATCGAGGTGCCGAGCAGGTAGAGCCCTTCGTAAAGCGCGTTCGCCCGGAACATCGGGAAGACGAAGTCGCGCACGAATTCCTCGCGCACGTCGACGATGTGGATGTTCTCGGGCCTGATCCCGAGCATGATCGCCTTGGTGCGCGCCGGCTCCAGCTCTTCGCCCTGACCGAGGTCGGCGGTGAAGGTCACCACCTCGCAGCCGTATTCGGTCTGCAGCCATTTCAGGATGATGGAGGTGTCGAGACCGCCGGAATAGGCAAGAACGACTTTCTTCGGGGCGGACATGCGAACCTCCGTCGGCCAGCGTCAATCGTGCCGCGATTATCGGAGAACGGTGCCAAGGGCAAGGCGCGGCGCCGTGGACTGGGCGGCGGGGAATGGACATTGGCCGCGATCCTTGGCAACCCGGTGCCACGGCTCCCGCGGGCGGATACGGAGGTGGACATGGGCGATTTCCTGAACCGGGCGCGTCAGGCGACGGAGGCGCTGCGCGGGCTTTTCCCCGCAACCCCGCTGCAGCGGAACGATCATCTGTCGGCCCGTTACGGCGCCGAGATCTGGCTCAAGCGCGAAGACCTGACGCCGGTGCGCAGCTACAAGCTGCGCGGCGCCTTCACCGCGATGCAGCGGGTGCGCGCGGCCGATCCGGCGCAGGGCCATTTCGTCTGCGCGAGTGCCGGCAACCACGCGCAGGGCATGGCCTATGCCTGCCGCCACTTCGGGGTGCGCGGCACGATCTTCATGCCGGTGACGACGCCCCAGCAGAAGATCGACAAGACCCGCATGTTCGGCGGCGACAGTGTAGAAATCCGCCTTGTCGGGGACTATTTCGACCGGACTCTCGCTGCGGCGCAGACCTATTGCGAGGAGGCGGGGGCGCGGTTCCTGTCGCCCTTCGACGATGCGGACGTGATCGAGGGGCAGGCGAGCGTCGCCGTCGAGATCCTCGATCAGCTTCCTGTCCCGCCGGATCTGGTGATCCTGCCCGTCGGCGGGGGCGGGCTGGCCGCGGGCGTGACAAGCGTCTTTGCCGAGGCCGCTCCCGCCACGCGATTCAGGTTCGTCGAACCGCTCGGCGGTGCGAGCCTTGCCGCGGCCGTCGCTGCCGGAGAGCCTGTCACGTTGAAGCGGGTCAACAGCTTCGTCGATGGCGCCGCCGTGGCGCGGATCGGCGAGAAGCCGTTCGCCCGGCTGAAGGGCATCGCGGCGACGGACATCATCGCCGCGCCCGAAGACCGGATCTGCATCACCATGCTGGAAATGCTGAACGTCGAGGGAATCGTGCTGGAGCCTGCCGGGGCGCTGTCGGTCGACGCGCTGCCCGAGCTTGCCGAGGTGATCCGCGGGCGGACCGTGGTTTGCGTCACCTCCGGCGGCAACTTCGATTTCGAGCGTCTGCCGGAGGTGCGGGAGCGGGCCCAGCGCTATGCGGGGCTCAAGAAATACTTCATCCTGCGGATGCCGCAGCGGCCCGGCGCCCTGCGCGAGTTCCTCGCCATGCTCGGCCCCGAGGACGACATCGCCCGGTTCGAGTATCTGAAGAAATCCGCCCGCAACTTCGGCTCCGTCCTGATCGGGATCGAGACGAAGGCCGCCCCCAACTTCGCGGATTTCACGCGGAAGATGGACGATGCGGCCTTCGCCTATCGCGACATCACCGATGACGAGGCGCTTGCCGAATTCCTGGTCTGATGCGGGGTCAGGCGGCGCTGGCCGGCATGCGCACCGGATCCGAAAGGCCCGCGAGGAATTCATCCTTCGAGATGAAATAGGCCTCCACGATCCGGGCGATGTCGATCTGTGATGTGTCGCCCGCAGCGGCCTTGCGTTCCCCATCCTGGCAGAGGGCGCCGAACTCGGCAAAGCCGAGGTTCCAGGCCCCGCCCTTGAGAAAATGCAGGTCGGCTTCGTAGCGTGCCGGTTCCGGCCGGGTCTTCAACCGGAGGACGACGCCTTCCACTTCATCAAGAAAAAGCTCCACGACCTCGGCGAAGCCTTCGCATCCGATCTCGGCGCGCAGGTCGTTTGCGCGTTGCCAATCAATCATCATTTTTTCCACCATGTGCCACCCCTTGGCACAGAAAGCATATGCGCGGTGCGTTTCCGGCCCGTTAATCCGCGCCCCGGATCGGTGCCGCCAAGGCTTCAGCAGCCGTTAACTCCGCCGCCGCTAAATGAACGGAATCGCGGAGCTGCTTGGAAGGCGATGATCAAGGCGGTCGTGCAGACGGAAGGCGGGCGGACGCCGGGCGATCGGGGCCGGGCGGTCCGGCGTGTCCTGGTCGTCGACGACAGCCGGATGCAGCGGAAGATCCTGTCCACGCAGCTCGCCCGATCCGGCTACGCCGTGGTGGAGGCGGGCACGGCGGAGGAAGCGTTGCATCTGTGCGACTGCGAGCCGCCCGATCTCGTGATCTCGGACTGGATGATGCCTGGAATGACCGGGATCGAGTTCTGCCAGCAACTCCGCGCGCGTGTCGCCGCGCACTACGTCTACTTCATTCTCCTTACGTCCAAGACGGAAACCGCCGAAATTGCCCGTGGTCTCGAAGGCGGGGCGGATGATTTCCTCATCAAGCCGGTCAGCGGTGATGAACTGCGCGCCCGTATCGCCGCCGGCGAACGCATTTTGCGGATGGAAAGGGAGCTGACGGACAAGAACCGTCTCCTGTCGTCGGCGCTGGGCGAGTTGCAAGACCTTTACGATTCCATCAACCGGGACCTGATGCAGGCCAAGAAGATCCAGGAATCGCTTGTGCCGGAACGCACGAGGCGCTTCGGGCCGTCGCGATTCGGCCTCCTTCTCAAGCCCAGCGGCCATATCGGAGGAGACCTGGTCGGCCTTTTCACCCCAGGGTTCAACCAGGTTGGTTTCTACAGCCTCGACGTCTCCGGCCACGGCATCACCGCCGCGTTGCTGACGGCGCGGCTCGCGAGCTATCTCTCGCCGTCGAATTTCGCGCAGAATGTCGCGATGGAGCAGCGGCAGTGGCATTTCTACGGGCTTCGAAGGCCATCGGAGGTTGCGGCGGCCCTGAACGCGCGGATGACCGCCGACACCGGGATCGACGAGTATTTTACGATGGTTTACGGCGTCGCCGATCTGTTCACGGGGTCGGTCCGCATGGTGCAATGCGGCCACCCCCACCCGCTCATTCTGCGTGCCGACGGTTCGGCGGAGTTCCTGGGCGAGGGCGGCATGCCGATCGGGATGTTTGCCGAGGCCGGTTGGCAAGAATTCGAGGTGGTTCTGGAGCGCGGCGACCGCATCCTTCTTTACAGCGACGGCTTCACCGAATGCCTTATGAAGGACGGCAGCATGCTCGGCGCCGACGGACTGGTGCGTCTTGCCGGCCTTGCCGCCTGCGGTGGCGCTGGTGGCGAGTATCTTGACGACCTGTTCTGGCGGCTCAGCCAGGAAATGACTCCGGGTGCGGGCCTGGATGACGACGTATCCGCGATCGTGCTGGAGTTTGCAGGCACTTGAGGGGGCGCACGTCTCTTCGGGAAGCAGAGCCTGCAAAGCGGAACGGCTCGGCGGGCGTCAGATCCGTGCCACCGCGCATGCGAAGTGCCGGTCGCCGGCATTGCCAAGAAGCCGGCAGGCGGCTTCGATCGGCATCCAGATCGGGTCGTGGCCCGGCTCGGACGGCGGTCCGAGCCGCCGGACGGGGCGCGCGGTGTAGATCGTGCAGAGCTTCTCGGCCCAACGGTCATACTCCGGCATGTAGGCGAATCGGCGGAACGCCCCGATACGGCGCGGCCCGGCGATCGACCAGCCGGTTTCCTCCATGACTTCGCGGTGCAGCGCATGAAGCGGCGATTCTCCCGGGTCAATTCCGCCGCCCGGCAACTGAAACTCCGGTTCGGGCTCCGCCTGATGGGTCACAAGCACCTCGCGTTCGAGCCGCAGGACGGCATAGACGCCGTGCCGGAGCCGGTATTTCTGCCCCCGCACCAGCGGTTCACCGAACCGTCTGATCATCGCGTCCCCTTGGCGTTCCGGTTGTCGTTCCCATATTCACGCGGTATGGCAGGGCGCAAGCGCCGAGGAAACCCCCATGACAAGCCTGTCGCAGATCGCCTGGGACGATACTGTCCTTCCGTTCCAGCTTGACCGGTCCGATATCCGTGGCCGCGTGGCGCGGCTGGACGGCGTGCTTGACCGCATTCTTGCGCAGCATCGCTATCCCGCCGTCGTCGAGGCCCTGGTGGCCGAGGCGGCGTTGCTCACCGCACTGATCGGCCAGACGATCAAGCTCAGGTGGAAGCTGTCGCTCCAGATCCGAGGGGATGGGCCCATCAGGATCATCGCGACGGACTACTATGCGCCGTCCGCCGAGGGCGGCAGCGCCCGGATGCGCGCCTGGGCGTCCTTTGATGCCGAAAGGCTCGATACCGACGGACCCGGCTTCCCGCAGGTGGGCAGCGGCTATCTCGCAGTGCTGATCGACCAGGGGCCGGGAACGACACCTTATCAGGGCATCACGCCCCTGGCCGGCGGCTCGCTTTCGGCCTGCGCAGAGACGTATTTTGCGCAATCCGAACAGTTGCCCACGCGCTTTGCGCTGAGCTACGGGCGGTCGACGCTGCCCGGCGGGGCGGAGACCTGGCGCGCGGGGGGCGTGATGTTGCAGCACATGCCCAAGGCGTCTCCTTTCGTGGCGAAGGAGGGCGGCAGTGGCGAGGGCGGGCTTCTGGCGGCCGGCGATATCCTTGATGGCGAAGAGGGCGAGAACTGGGGGCGGTCCAATCTGCTGCTCGATACGGTCGAGGAATTGGAGCTGATCGGCCCCAACGTGGCGCCGACCGATCTTCTCGTGCGCCTGTTTCACGAGGAAGGCCCACGGGTGTTCGACGCGCAGGCCGTGCATTTCGGCTGTTCCTGCTCGGAGGAACGGGTGCGCGAGTCGCTCTCGATCTACTCGGCGAAGGACATACGCCACATGACCACCGACGAGGGCATCGTCACTGCCGACTGCCAGTTCTGCGGCGCGCATTACGAGTTCGACCCGGCCACCCTTGGGTTCGAGGCGACGAAGTCCGCCAATGACGTCGCCTGACCGGCTCGGCCCGCTGATTGCGGCGCTTTCACGCGCCGGACTGCCGACCTCCGACTACGACCTGAACCCCGGGACGACTCTTCCCGAGGGCCGTGTCCTGCGCCCCGCCGGGGTTCTGGTCGCGTTGCGACCGGGCACGGGCGGGGTCGACGTGATTCTCACCAAGCGGTCTTCCCGGCTGAAGCATCATCCCGGCCAGATCGCCTTCGCCGGCGGCAAGGTGGACGCAGGCGACGCCGACGTCGTCGCCGCGGCGCTGCGCGAGGCCGAGGAGGAGATCGGCCTGCCGCGCGCGACGGTCGAGGTTCTGGGCACCGCGGAGGCGCATGAAACCGTGACCGGCTTCCTCGTGACCCCGGTCTTCGCGCGCGTCGCGGTCGGTTTCGTGCCCGTCCCGGAGGCGGGCGAGGTGGACGAGGTCTTCACGGTTCCGCTGGCCCACCTCACCGATCCGGCCAACTACCGGATCGAGGGGCGACGCTGGCGCGGTCAGATGCGCCGCTACTATACCGTTCCCTACGGGCCCTATTACATCTGGGGCGCGACCGCGCGTATTCTCAGGGCGCTGGCGGACCGGATGGCGCAATGAGGATCACCGACGAATGGCTGAAGGACGAGGGGTTGCAGCTTGTGCTGCGGCTCCTGGCCGACGGCGGGCATCAGGCATATCTGGTCGGTGGCTGCGTGCGCAACGCGCTTCTTTCGCAGCCGGTGGCGGATATCGACATCGCCACAGATGCGGTGCCCGAGCGGGTGATGCAGCTTGGCCGCGCGGCGGGGCTCAAGATCGTGCCCACGGGGATCGACCACGGGACGGTGACCGTCATCGCGGCCGGCGAGCCGCACGAGGTCACCACCTTCCGCCGCGATGTGGAAACCTTCGGCCGCCGCGCGACGGTAGCCTTCTCGACCCGGGTGGAGGAGGACGCGGCGCGCCGCGACTTCACCATGAACGCGCTCTACGCCGATGCCGAAGGGCATATCGTCGACCCGCTCGGCAGCGGGATCGACGACCTCACAGAACGGCGTGTGCGGTTCGTCGGCGACGCAAATGCGCGCATCCGCGAGGACTATCTGCGGATCCTGCGGTTCTTCCGCTTCCACGCCTGGTATGGCGATGCGGAGGCCGGGATGGATGCCGAGGCGCTGGCGGCCTGCGCGGCGAACACGTCCGGAACAGAGACACTTTCGCGGGAACGGGTGGGCCACGAGATGCGCCGCCTGCTCGCGGCATCCGATCCCGCGCCGGCGGTGGCGGCGATGCAGGCGACCGGGGTGCTGGCGCGAATCCTTCCCGGCGCCGAGGCGCGGGCGCTCGGACCCCTGGTGCACCTGGAGCCGCCCTATGCGCCCGACTGGATTCGCCGGCTGGCCGCGCTGGGGGGTGCTGAGCCCGAAGATCGTCTGCGGCTGTCGCGCGAGGAAGCGCGACGGCTTTCGCTTCTGCGCGAAGGGCTGGCGGGCGGCGCGGGCCCGGCCGAGATCGCCTATCGCCACGGCGCGTGGGCAGCGCGCGATACGGTTCTGCTGCGCGGTGCGCTGCTTGGCGCCCCGCTGCCGTCCGGCTGGGAGGACGACGTGGCGGGCGGTGCGGCGGCCGAGTTTCCGGTTCGCGCCGCCGATCTGATGCCGGCGGTTTCCGGCCCCGCGCTGGGGCAACGCCTGAAAGAGATCGAGGATCGCTGGATCGCGTCCGGCTTCGGATTGTCACGGGAACAATTGCTCGCTTGAACCCTCGCGGGGAGCCACGGCAGGATGGCTGACTGACGGAGATTTGACCGGCCATGAGTTACGAAATGCTCCCCGCCCTTCTTGCGCTTGCCGTGGCCACCCTTTTCACGCCGGGCCCGAACAATGCCATGCTCGCCGCTTCGGGCGCCAATTTCGGCTTCCGCCCGACGCTGCCGCATCTCCTTGGCGTTGCGCTCGGCTTTCCGCTGATGCTGCTCATCGTCGGCCTGGCGCTGGGCGAGCTGTTCCGGGCCAGCGTTTTTCTGCGCGAGGGGCTGCGCTGGGGCGGCGCGGCGCTTCTGGTGTGGATCGCGTGGAAGGTCGCCAATTCCGGTGGAATAGGGTCGAAATCCGATGGCGCGCGTCCGATGACATTCCTTCAGGCGGTCGGGTTCCAGTGGATCAACCCGAAAGGCTGGTCGATGGCTGTCGCCGCCACCTCCCAGTTCATTCGTCCCGAAGAGCCCATGACCACCGCGACCATTGTCGCGGGCGCCTTCCTGACGCTCGGCCTCCTGTCGTCCGCAACCTGGACCTACGCCGGGCTTGCGATCGCCCGCTGGCTGACCACCGCGCGGCGATTGAGGGTCTTCAACATCGTCATGGCCCTGCTGATCGTGGCTTCGGTCGTGGAACTCCTCCGCCACTGAGTTCCCCTTTCCGCCGGGCCGGTGTATATCCGGCCGGCAACCCGAAAGGCCCCGCGATGTTCAGGTTCTTCGAGAACCTTGTCGATCCTTACACCGCCTACGAAGAGAAGGATGCGCCGCCCCGGCAGCTTCTTCCCTTCCTGATGGAGTATGCCCGGCCGTTCCGCGGCGTCTTCGTCGCGACCGCCGCGCTGAAGATGGTCGTGGCCGCGGTCGAGGTCCTGCTCGTGTGGTATGTCGGGCGGCTGGTCGATCTGCTGGCTGCTGGCGCGCCCGCCGAGGTCATGCGCGACCACAGCACCGAGTTCCTGCTCGCCGCGCTCGCGGTTGTCTTTCTGCGCCCGATCATCTCGGGGATCGACGTGGCGCTGCTCCACAACACGATCCTGCCGAACTTCGGCACGCTGATCCGCTGGCGGTCGCACCGGCATGTGCTGCGCCAGCCGGTCGGCTGGTTCGAGAACGATTTCGCCGGCCGCATCGCCAACCGGATCATGCAGACGCCGCCAGCCGCCGGTGATGCGGTCTTCCAGACCTTCGACGCGGTGGCCTTCGCGATCACGACGCTGATCGGCTCGGTCGCGCTTCTCTTCGATGCCGACCCGCGGCTGACCGTGCCGCTTCTGGTCTGGATCGCGCTTTACCTGCTCCTGCTGCGCTGGACGGTGCGGCGGGTGGGCCCGGCCTCGACGCGATCGTCCGATGCCCGGTCGGCGGTCACCGGGCGGGTGGTGGACAGCTACAGCAACATCCATTCGGTCAAGATGTTCGCCCATGACACGCGCGAGATCGACTATGCCGGCGAGGCGATCGAGACGGCGCGCAGGGCCTTCCAGGCCGAGATGCGGCTCATCACCAAGATGGACGTGGCGCTGACGGCGCTGAACGGCATGCTCATCGTCTCTGTCACCGGGTTGTCGCTCTGGCTCTGGTATCACGGGCAGGCAACGATCGGCGTCGTCGCTGCGGCCACGGCGCTGGTGCTCAGGCTCAACAACATGACCTACTGGATCATGTGGGCGACGTCGAACCTCGTGCAGGCGCTGGGCGTGGTGGCCGAGGGGATGGAGACCATCGCCCAGCCGATCGGGCTGGTGGACAAGCCCGGGGCGAAACCGCTCGAGTTTCGCGAGGGGCGGATCGACATCGAGGGGCTCAGCCATCACTACGGCCGCGGCTTCGGCGGGCTCGACCGGATCGGCGTGACGATCCGGCCGGGCGAGAAGATCGGCCTTGTCGGCCGGTCGGGGTCGGGCAAGTCCACCCTGGTGAAGCTCCTTCTCAGGTTCTACGACCCCGAGGCGGGGCGGATCCTCATTGACGGGCAGGACATCACCCGGGTGACGCAGGACAGTCTTCGCCGCCGCATCGGCATGGTGCAGCAGGACAGCTCGCTTCTCCACCGTTCGGTGCGCGAGAACATCCTCTATGGCCGGCCCGAGGCCAGCGAGCACGAGATGATCGAGGCGGCGAAGCGGGCCGAGGCGCACGACTTCATCCTTGACCTCACCGATCCGGAGGGCCGCCGCGGCTACGACGCGCAGGTGGGCGAGCGGGGCGTCAAGCTTTCCGGCGGGCAGCGGCAGCGGGTGGCGCTGGCGCGGGTGATCCTGAAGGACGCGCCGATCCTGGTGCTGGACGAGGCGACCTCGGCCCTGGACAGCGAGGTGGAGGCAGCGATCCAGGAAACGCTTTACGGCGTGATGGAGGGCAAGACGGTGATCGCCATCGCCCACCGGCTGTCGACCATCGCGCGGATGGACCGGATCGTGGTGCTGGATGACGGCAAGGTGGCGGAAGAGGGCAGCCACGAGGAACTTCTGGCGCGCGGCGGGCTTTATTCCAGGTTCTGGGAACGCCAGTCGGGCGGGTTCATCGGCACGGACGAGTCAGAGGCGGCAGAATGAAGATCGGCGACATGATCGACGCCTTCCGCCCCGCCGAGGGGGCGCCGCCGCAGACGCTCGGCCGGTTCTTCCTCTGGTGCCTGTCGGGCGCCTGGGGGCCGTTGACGCTCGCCGCCGTCCTGTCGGCCATTGCCGGCACGATGGAGGTCGTGACGGCGTGGTTCCTCGGCGCGATCGTCGATGCGGCGCAGGGGGGCAGCCCGGCGACGCTCCTCTCCGACGAATGGATGCTGCTTGCGGGCTTCGCCGTCTTCCTCTTGGTACTGCGCCCGCTCGCCTTCGGCCTTTCGGCCGCGTCGAACTCTGTGGTCGTGCAGCCGAACGTCCTGCCGCTCGTTCTGTCGCGGCTTCACCGCTGGACGATGGGCCATGCGGTGACCTTCTTCGACAACGATTTTGCCGGCCGGATCGCGCAGAAGCAGATGCAGGCGGCGCGCGCGGTCACAGATGTCGCAAGCGAGACGATCAACACCGTGGCCTTCGCCTTGGCCTCGCTTCTGGGGTCGGTCGCGTTCCTTCTGACCGTG
The DNA here is from genome assembly GCA_030837825.1 of Albidovulum sp. Lineage (GTDB taxonomy): Bacteria > Pseudomonadota > Alphaproteobacteria > Rhodobacterales > Rhodobacteraceae > Albidovulum. The sequence continues at coordinate 11,560 of JAUQYB010000110.1, read as the reverse complement.
GACGGCTGGATGGCTGCGGCACTCGGGCTCTGGATCGCCTGCTATCTCGCATTGATCCGTGCCTTTCTGCCGAGGGTGCGGGGCAAGTCGGCGGCCAGGGCGGGGGCGCGGGCGATGGTGACCGGGCAGGTCGTCGACACGATCACCAACATCAAGACGGTGAAGCTGTTCGCCCATGCCGATCACGAGGACAAGGCGGCGCTGCGCGCCATGTCGGGTTTCCGCGACACCGCGCTCGACTTCGGGGTGCTGTCCGCATGGTTCCGCCTCGCGCTCATGATCATCGCCGGGCTTCTGCCGCTGATCCTCATCGGCGGGGCGCTCCAGCTCTGGACCGAAGGGCAGGCGACGACCGGCGACATCGCCGCCGCCGGCACGATCGCGATCCGCATCGCCCAGATGACCGGCTGGGTGAGCTTTGCCCTGATGTCGATCTACGGCTCGATCGGCGAGGTGGAGGACGGGATGCGCACCCTCACGCCGCCCCATACCCTCACCGATGCACCGGGGGCGCAGGCTCTTGGCCGGGTGAGGGGCGAAATCCGGTTCGAGGATGTGAGCTTCGCGTACGGCCGGCGCACCGGCGGGCTCGATCACATCACGCTGAGGGTGCGGCCCGGCGAAAAGCTCGGCATCGTCGGCGCGTCGGGTGCGGGCAAGTCGACGCTGGTGGCGCTGCTTCTTCGGCTCTATGACGCCGAGGCCGGGCGGATCCTGATCGACGGCGAAGATGTCTCCGGCGTGACACAGGAATCCCTCCGGCGGCAGGTCGCGATGGTCACGCAGGAAACCGCGATGTTCAACCGCTCCGCCCGCGACAACATCCTTTACGGCCGCCCCGACGCGACCGAGGAGGAAATGGTGGCGGCTGCCCGCGCGGCCGAGGCAGACGAGTTCATCCGCACGCTTCAGGACCACAAGGGGCGCACCGGCTACGAGGCCCATCTCGGCGAGCGCGGAGTGAAGCTCTCGGGCGGGCAGCGGCAGAGGATCGCGCTGGCACGCGCGTTCCTCAAGGATGCCCCGATCCTCGTGCTGGACGAGGCGACCTCGGCGCTCGACAGCGAGGTGGAGGCGGCGATCCAGGCCGCGCTGCACCGCGTCATGCAGGGCAAGACCGTGCTGGCGATCGCGCACCGCCTTTCGACCATCGCCGAGATGGACCGGATCGTGGTGCTCGACCAGGGGCGGCTCGTCGAGGAAGGGACGCATGCGGAACTGCTGGCGCGCGGCGGCCTTTACGCGCGCTACTGGAACCGGCAGTCGGGCGGCTTCATCGGCACCGAAGAGGCGGCGGAGTGAGGCTGACGATCGAGCGGCTCGGCCATCTCGGCGACGGGATCGCCGCCGGCCCGGTCTACGTGCCGATGGCGCTGCCGGGCGAGGTGGTGGAGGGCGCGGTCGAGGGCGGGCGGATGGAGGCGCCGGCGATCGTCACGCCCTCGACGGACCGGGTGAAGGCGCCCTGCCCGCATTACCGCGCCTGCGGCGGCTGCGCGCTGATGCACGCCTCGGATGGTTTCGTGGCGGGCTGGAAGCAGGATGTGGTGCGCACGGCGCTTGCCGCACAGGGAATCGAGGTGCCTTTCCGACCGGTCGCGACCTCACCCGCCCGGTCGCGGCGCCGGGCGACGCTTGCCGGGCGGCGGACCAAGAAGGGGGCGATCGTCGGCTTTCATGGCCGCGCCTCCGGGACGATTGTCGAGGTGCCGGGGTGCCTGTTGCTGCATCCCGACCTGGTCGGGGCGATGCAGGCGCTGACGGACATCACCGCGCTCGGCGCCTCGCGCAAGGGCGAGGTGGCGCTGGCGCTGACACGGGGCGAAGGCGGGCTCGATCTGGCGGTCACAGGGGGAAAACCGCTGGAACAGAGCCTGTTCTCGGCGCTTTCTTCCCTAGCCGCTCGGGCGGACCTGGCTCGACTCACCTGGGATGGCGAAACCGTCGTCGCCCGGCGCGCGGTGGCGCAGAGGTTCGGCAAGGCGCGTGTGACGCCGCCGCCGGGTGCGTTCCTTCAGGCCACGGCGGAGGGCGAGGCGGCGCTCGTCGCCGCGGTGCGCGAGGCAGTGGGGCCGGCGCACCGGATCGCCGACCTCTTCGCCGGGGCAGGCACCTTCAGCCTGCCGCTGTCCGAAGCCGGGGATGTTCGCGCGGTGGAAGGCGATGCGGCGATGCTGGCCGCACTCGACGCCGGCTGGCGGCAGGCGGCGGGGCTCCACCGCATCACGATCGAAGCACGCGACCTGTTCCGCCGGCCGCTGCTGTCCGACGAGCTTGGACGCCACGATGCCGTGGTGATCGACCCGCCGCGCGCGGGCGCCGAGGCGCAGATACACGCGATCGCGGCATCGCCGCTCCGCCTCGTCGCCGCCGTTTCCTGCAACCCGGTCACCTTCGCCCGCGACGCGCGGATCCTGGCGGGGGTCGGATTCGCGCTCGACTGGGTGCAGGTCGTGGATCAGTTCCGCTGGTCGCCGCATGTCGAGCTTGCTGCCCGGTTCAGCCGGTAGCTCACCTTCTCGTGACTGCCCCGGTCGGCGGAAATGCGCCGGCTTCCGGTGCCTGCCAGAAGGGTGTAGAACGCGAAAAAACGGCGGGCGACGGGACAGGCAGCCAGATGATGAAGCGACGGACATTCCTGGCCACGGCCGCATTCGGCTTTCTCGGCGCCTGTGGCAATTCCAAGTTCCGCAGCTATTCCGGCCCCGAAGTGACGCAGCTTGTGGTCTACAAGGGCGAGCGCAGGATGCACCTCGTGAACGGGCAGAAGGCGCTCAAGAGCTACAAGATCGCGCTGGGCGGCAACCCGGTCGGGCCGAAGCAGTTCGAGGGCGACGGAAAGACGCCCGAGGGACTCTATTTCATCAACCGGCAGAACCCCAACAGCGCCTATCACCTCTCGCTTGGAATCTCCTATCCCAGCGAGGAGGACACCGCGCGCGCAGAAGCCGTGGGCAAGGAGCCGGGCAGCGACATCTTCATCCACGGCCGGGCACGGAAAAACCGCGGGCGGGGCCGCGACTGGACGGCGGGCTGCATCGCGGTGAAGGACCGCGAGATGGAGGAAATCTATTCGATGGTGCGCATCGGCACCCCGATCTTCATCCTGCCATGACGCTTTGGCGGGCAAAAACGCCAGCCTTTCAAAGGCTTAGCCGCCGGTGACCAGGGTCCACCAGATCTTGCCCCCCGGCTCCTGGAACCAAGCGAAACCGACATCGCGCGCCGCCGGGTCGAGGATGACGGAGCGGGTATCGGCAAGCTCCATCCAGGCCCCCAGCGTCTCCAGCTCCGTCTCGTAGGTCTCCGAGATGTTCTCGCCGAGCATCCGTCCCTGATAGCCGGTCCGCTGGACGCGCAGGAGCGGCGAAGACCCGTCGGAACCGAAGTGCCAGGGCCGGTTCTGGACCGCCATGTCGCGGGAATGGGTCGCGGCGGCCGCGGTCAGAAGCGGGTTCAGGGTGAGAGGGGCCGCGCCCTTGGCCGATCTCAGCGAGTTGATCGAATCCACCATTGAATAGGTGATGCGCCCCTCTTCGCCCGGCTTGATGACATAGGCCTTGGGCAGAGGCCGCCCGTCCGGGCCGAGCGGCGGCGGCGTCGGTTCGGTGCATCCGGCAAGGACAAGGATCGCGGCAAGGCAAAGAGTCAGCACACGGTTCATCGGGCAACCTTAGAGATTTCGCGTGCCGTCCTTTACAGGCTCGGACGATGCGGATCAAACGCCAACTTGACGTCGCCGAGGACGGCGCATCCGGAAAGTGACACGAGAGTGAATTGTATTATCCGCGGAGGGGCTTATGGTGCGCGCGATTCCGGCGCCGCGTCGCGGCACGGAAAGAACACGGATCATCAGACCGGGACGATAGAGGATGAGCACCGAAACCCCCCGCCGCTTCAGCCGCCGCGCCGTCATCGGCAGCGCCGCCGCAGCCCTCGGCACCGCCCTGGCCGCGCCCGCGCTGGCGCAGACGGGCGCCGAGACCACCGAATTCGAGAACGACCTCAATTCGAACATCCGCCGCAACATCTCGAGCTTCCGCTCGCTCCAGTGGCAGCCCTATTTCTCCGATACCAGGAACGGGGCGATCCTCGTCGACACGACGTCGCGGGCGCTGCATTTCTGGTCGGCGGACCAGACGACATATCGTCTTTACCCGACGAGCGTGCCGCTGACCGATGACCTGACCCGCCGCGGCCGGACCGAAGTGGTGCAGAAGGTGACCAACCCGCCCTGGCGGCCGACTCCGGCGATGCGCGAACGCAATCCCGAATGGCCGGAATTCGTGCAAGGCGGCTCGCCGGAAAACCCGCTCGGCCCCTTTGCGCTTTATCTGAGCTGGCAGTACTACCGCATCCACGGAACCCATGACACGCGCAAGATCGGCCGGCGTTCATCCAATGGTTGCATCGGGTTGTATAATGAACACATCACCGAACTCTATTCCCTGGCGCAAGTCGGCACGCAGGTGTTGCTTATATGACGACACGGGCAAAACTTTCGTGACCCGACGAGCACGACGTTGCATGAAACAAGGCGGGTGCGGTAGTTGGGAAACGAGGTGTTATGACTGCCGCGGCGACCTCAGAGAACCATATGCCGCGGTCACATGGAGAGTTAGATGAAGAAGCTTGCGCTCGCTGCTGCCCTTTCGCTCGCTGCTACCTCGGCTATCGCCGGTGGCGTGGAACCCGTCATGGAGCCGGCTCCGGTCGAGCAGGCCGCGTCGTCGTCGAACGGCGGTCTGATCGTTCCGCTGCTGCTTCTGGTGCTCGTCGCCGCTGCTGCCAGCAACTGATCTTTCGGCAAGGGCCGAAATGGAAAGGGCGGTGGACATCCACCGCCTTTTTCATTTGCGCCCCGGTCAGTTGGCCCAGCCCGCGAGATTAGCCTCCAGCACGGCCATCAGCGCGACGATATGGGAGTCGTCGTCGTTGAGGCAGGGGATGTAGGTGAAATCCTCGCCGCCGGCATGCACGAACGCCTCGCGGATCTCGCCCCGGATTTCCTCCAGTGTCTCGATGCAGTCGGCCGAGAAGGCCGGCGAGATGACGGCGATCCGCTTTTTTCCCGCGCGGGCCAGCTCTGCCACGTGCTCGACCGTGTAGGGTCTGAGCCATTCTTCCCGCCCGAAGACCGACTGGAATGTGGTGTCGATCGAGTCCGCGGGCCAGCCGAGCCGTTCGCGAAGAAGGCGCGAGGTTTTCTGGCATTGGCAATGATAGGGATCGCCCTCCATCAGATAGCGCTTCGGCATCCCGTGGTAGGAGGCGACCAGAACGTCGGGCCGATGGTCGATCCCGGCATAGGCGCGCTCGACCGACTGTGCCAGCGCCTCGATGTAAAGCGGATGGTCGAAGTATTCCGGCACGACCCGCACCGCGGGCTGGCGCTTCTCCTTCATCAGCGCGCGGAAGAACTGGTCGTTGGCAGTGGCCGATGTCGCGCCCGCGTATTGCGGGTAAAGGGGCAGGAAGACGATCTTCTCGCAGCCCGCCGCCACCATCCGGCGCACCGCGCCTTCGGTCGCGGGATTGCCGTAGCGCATGCAGAAATCCACCAGGATGCCGTCGCCATAGCGGGCCGCCACCGCCCGGCGCAGCTTTTCGACCTGCGCCCTGGTGATCGTCATCAGCGGGCTTTCGCCCCTGTCGTCATTCCAGATCTTCCGGTAGTTCGCGCCCGAGGTGAACGGCCGCTTCGAGAGAATGACGAGCTGAAGGAGCGGCTGCCATTTCCAAGCCGGCAAGTCGATCACCCGCTTGTCGGAGAGGAACTCGTTGAGATACCGCCGCATCGACCAGTAGTCGTGGTTGTCCGGTGTGCCGAGGTTCGCGACCAGCACGCCGATGCGCGGCCTGGTCACGGACGGATGATCGGCCGGTGCGTGGGACAGGCGGCCTTCGCCGGGGCGGACCGTGTCGGCTTGCATGGCATCTCCTTCGCTGGGCCAGTTCGACATAGGCGGAAATCCGGGCCCGTCAATCGCCCGTATCACCGGCGCGCCGTTCCGTCGCGCCCAGCGCATTGGCCAGTCGCTGCACGGCCGAGCCGGGGCGCAGCGGCTTTTGCTGGCCCGGATGCGGCGCCCAGCCGGTCAACCAGATCGATTCGAACGTGGCGGCGATCCGGCCGTCGCCAGCAGGATAGGCCCCGGCATAGCGCGCGGCCGCTTCGGGAAAGAGCGCGCGGGGCGTCGCCCTGCGGCTGCGCCGGGCAAGCGCGTTGCCTTCGCCCATCGCCCGAAGGTCGGCGATCAGGTGGAACATCGTGGCATAGGTGACCGTTCTTCTCACCGCGTCGGCCACCGGCAGGGCAAAGCCGGCCCGCTGCAACAGCGCGCCAAGGTCGCGGATCTCGGCCATCGGCAGGACCCGGGGCGACAGCCCGCCGGCGAGCCGGGATTCCGCCTCGGCCAGCGCGGCGCGGAGCTCGGCAAGTGTCTGTCCGCCGAACAGCACAGCCAGGAACAGCCCGTCGGGGCTAAGCGCACGCCGGCACTGGATCAACTGACCCACCGGGTCGTTCGCCCAGTGGAGCGCCAGCGCGTGAATCACCAGGTCATGCGCGCCTTCCTCCAGTGCCAGCACCTCGTCATCAGCAACAATGCGGGCATCGGGCAGGATTTCGGCCCAGGGGTCGGGAAAGGCGGTCACGACGGCGGGTGCCGTAAACGCTTTGTTAACCTCGCTCAGTCTTTCCTCGGCCTCGGCGGCAGCGTCCTCGTGCAGGAACAGTTCGGCGCCGAGGGTCCGTGCGCGGGCGCGGTTGCGGGCAAGGGCGGCGCGGTCAACAAGGTCGGGCGGAAGGGACATGATCGGCGAACCTAGGCTGCTTCGCGCCGGAATCCAAGAAGCGCTGCAGCTTCTCTTCCCGCCCCAGTGCATCTCCTGCGGCGAGCCCACGGTCAGTGATTTCGGCCTCTGCGGCGCCTGCTGGCGCCAGACGCCCTTCGTCACCGGCCTCGTCTGCGACCGGTGCGGCACACCGCTGCCGGGCGAGGACGAGGGGCGGGCAGAGTTCTGCGACGATTGCCTGACGATCGCCCGGCCGTGGAAACGCGGCCGCTCGGCGCTTCTCTACCGTGAGAATGCCAGGAAGCTGGTGCTCGCGCTCAAGCATGGCGACCGGCTCGACCTTGCCCGCCCGGCCGGGGAATGGCTTTTCCGCGCGGCCGGGCCGATTCTGGCCGAAGGGATGCTTGTCGCGCCGGTGCCGTTGCACTGGACGCGGCTCTTCCGCCGGCGCTTCAACCCGTCGGCGCTTCTGTCGCGCGCGCTCGCGCGGGCGGCCGGGCTCGACCACTGCCCCGACCTTCTGGTGCGCGCGCGGCGGACCGGAAGCCAGGAAGGGCGCGGCCGCGACGGGCGCTTCGCCAACCTCGCGGGCGCGATCCGTGTCCACCCGCGCCGCAGGGACAGGGCCGCCGGGCGCGCCGTCCTTCTTGTCGATGACGTGATGACCTCGGGCGCGACGCTGGCGGCGGCGGCGGACGCCTGTCTTGGCGCGGGCGCGGCCTCGGTCTCGGTCGTGACACTGGCACGCGTTGCGAAGGATGCCTAAATCCCTATAGTTGCGCCAACTTCCGGATTGAGGCCAGAATGCCCCGCATCGAGATCTACACCACTCCCTGGTGCCCCTACTGCGTTGCCGCCAAGCGGCTTCTGGAAACCAAGGGCGCCCCCTACCAGGAGACCGACGTCGCGCGTGACCCGGCGATGCGGGTGGAGATGGTGCAGCGGGCCGGGCGCCATACCGTCCCGCAGATCTTCATCGACGGCCGCCACATCGGCGGCTGCGACGATCTTCACGCGCTTGACCGGGCGGGCAAGCTCGACCCGCTTCTCGCGGCCTGAGCGATGCGCGCGGCACTTCTCCAGCTTTCGGTGACGGATGACCCGGCGGAAAACCTGCCGGTGACCCTGTCGCTGGTGCGCGAGGCGGTGGCGGGTGGCGCAGGCTTCGTGCTGACGCCCGAAGTGACGAATTGCCTGTCGTCCGACCGGGCACGCCAGCGCGATCTGCTCAGGCACGAGGAAGACGACCCGACGCTTGCCGCGCTCCGCGCGGAGGCCGCCGGGCAGGGCATCTGGCTCCTGATCGGCTCGCTCGGCCTTCTGACCCACGACGACGACGGGCGCTTTGCCAACCGGTCCCTGCTGATTTCCCCCGATGGCGCGATCGCCGCGCGCTATGACAAGATCCACATGTTCGACGTGAACGTGTCGGAGACCGAGCAATACCGCGAATCGTCGGGCTACCGGCCGGGCACCCGTGCAGTCCTGGTCGGGACGCCGTTCGGCCGCATCGGCATGACCGTCTGCTATGATGTGCGCTTCCCGCAGCTCTACCGTCGCCTTGCACAGGCCGGGGCCCAGATCCTGACGGTTCCGGCGGCGTTCAACGACACGACCGGGGCGGCGCACTGGCATTCGCTGCTGCGCGCGCGTGCGATCGAGAACGGCGCCTATGTGCTTGCCCCGGCGCAGACCGGCAGCCATGCCGCCCACAATGGCCGGCCTCGCCGGACCTACGGCCATTCGCTCGCCGTCTCGCCTTGGGGCGAGGTGCTCGTCGATGCCGGGACGGAGGTGGGCGTCAGCTTCGTCGATCTCTCGCTCGCCGAGGTGGACAGGGCCCGCGCCCGCGTCCCCTCGCTGGCGCATGACCGCGACTTCGAGGGGCCGTGAGCATGTCGGATGCCAACGATCCCCTGGCCGTCGCACTCTTCTCCGAAGTGTTCATGGCCGACCAGCTTGCGCGCAACCGGGTCAGCCGGGCGCTGCCGAAGGGGATGCAGCTTTCGCATTTCGCCGTGCTGAACCATCTTGCCCATGTCGCCGACGAACGCTCGCCGGCGCAGCTCGCCGCCGCGTTCCATGTCACCCGGGGGGCGATGACGAACACGCTCGCCAAGCTGGAATGGGCAGGGCATGTCCACATCCGCCCCGACTGGGACGATGCCCGGCGCAAGTTCGTCTCGATCAGCCCGGCAGGGCGTTCGGCGCGCGATGCCGCCCTCGCCGCCATCACGCCCGTCGTGGGCGAGGTCGTGCGCGCGGTCGGCGCCCAGAAGGTGCGCGCCGTGCTGCCCGTGCTGCGGGAAATCCGGCGTCGCCTTGGCGAGGACTAGGCGCGCCTCAGACCCGCCATGACGTAGTTGACCGACAGGTCGCGGTCGGAAACGCCCCAGGTCCAACTGACCGGGTTGAAGACGAATCCCCTGCGGTCGACCGGATCGAGCCCGGCGCCGCGGAGAAAGCCGGCAAGCTCGTCCGGGGTGATGAACCTGGCCCAGTCATGCGTGCCCTTCGGCAGCCAGCGCATCACCCATTCCGCGCCGACGATTGCCATCATGAAGCTTTTCGGATTGCGGTTGATGGTCGATGCGACGAGAAGGCCGCCCGGCTTCATCAATGTCTGACAGGTGGAAAGGAACGCCTGCGGATCGGCGACATGCTCGACGATCTCCATCGCCAGCACCACGTCGAAGACCTCTCCGGCCGCGGCCAGCGCCTCGGCCGTGGTGTGGCGGTAGTCGATCGCCAGGCCCTGCACCTCGGCGTGAAGCCGGGCGACGGGGATGTTGCCTTCGGCCGCGTCGGCGCCCACCACCGCGGCCCCGAGCCGCGCCATCGGTTCGGACAGCAGCCCGCCGCCGCAGCCGATGTCGAGGATGCGAAGCCCCGCGAAGGGAGCGGGCGCGGTCAGGTCGCGGCCGAACTCGGCGGCAACCTGCCGGGTGATATAGTCGAGCCGGATGGGATTCATCATGTGCAGCGGCTTGAACTTGCCGTGCGGGTCCCACCACTCCGCGGCCATCGCCTCGAATTTCGCCACTTCGGCGGGATCGACCGTGGATGTCGCGGCCTGCATCGTCATTCTCCATCTCGGCCGCCGGGCCCCCGTGGCGGCCCGGCCGTTTTGCGCTATATAGTCGATCCATGGACCGGATCGCAGGGCAAAAGCGCGCGAGCACCAATCTCTATCCGCAGATCGAACCCTTCGATCAGCGGTTCCTCGATGTCGGCGACGGGCATACGATCTATGTCGAACAATGCGGCCGGCCCGACGGGCTGCCGGTGATCGTGCTGCATGGCGGGCCAGGCGGTGGCTGTTCGCCGGCGATGCGACGCTATTTCGACCCTGCGGTCTATCGCATCGTGCTGTTCGACCAGCGCGGCTGCGGCCGTTCGCGCCCCCATGCCGGAGTCGAGGCCAACACGACCTGGCATCTGGTGGCCGACATCGAGCGCATCCGCAAGCTTCTCGGCATCGAGGACTGGATCGTCTTCGGCGGAAGCTGGGGCGCGACGCTGGCGCTGGTTTATGCCCAGACGCATCCGGAACGCGCCCGCCATCTGGTGCTGCGCGGCGTGTTCCTGATGACCGAGGGAGAGCTTGCCTGGTTCTACGGTGGCGGCGCCGGCGCCTTCTGGCCGGACCGCTGGGCCGACTTCACCCGCGTCATCCCGCCGGCCGAGCACTACGACATGATCGCCGCCTATCATCGCCGGCTCTTTTCCGGCGATCCCGCGACCGAGGCGCGCTATGCCCGTGCCTGGGCCGGATGGGAGAACGCGCTGGCGAGCGTGGAGCACGACGGCGTCGCCGGCGATACGCCCGCCGACTATGCCCGTGCCTTCGCGCGGCTCGAGAATCACTACTTCATCAACAAGGGATTCCTGGACGAAGACGGCCAGATCCTGCGCGACCTGCCGAAGATCGCCGATGTCCCGGGCACGATCGTGCAGGGCCGCTACGACATGATCTGCCCGCCGGTGTCTGCCTGGACGCTTTCGCGCCACTGGAAGCGGTCCGACCTGCGGATGATCCCGGTCGCGGGCCATGCCCTGTCCGAGCCCGGGATTTCGGCGGAACTGATCCGCATCATGGATGGTTTGAGACCTTAGCGGCCACCGGCGCGGAGGAGCATATGCAACTGACGACGTTCCTTGGCTTTCTCGGAGCCTGCCTCGCGGCGGCGGCGACGGGGATGATCTTCCAGCCGGGAAACTGGTACCGCAGCCTCAGGAAACCCTCCTGGACCCCGCCCGACTGGGTTTTTCCGACGGTCTGGACGCTGCTTTACATCCTGATCGCTCTCGCGGCCACGCGGGTGGCAGGGCTTGCCGGCAGCGGCACCGCGCTGGCGCTCTGGTCGTGTCAGATCGCGCTCAACACGCTCTGGACGCCGGTGTTCTTCGGCGGGCGGCATATTCGTGCGGGGCTTGTCGTCATTGCCCTTTTGTGGCTCGCCGTCGCGCTGACGCTTGCCGCATTCTGGGCTCTCGACTGGGTGGCGGCGATCATGCTCGTGCCCTATCTCGCCTGGCTTTCGCTTGCCGCCGGCCTCAACTTCCGCATCTGGCGGGACAACCCTGTCGGCGGTTGAGCACTCTTTTCTTGCAGACTCGCGTGCGTTCGCCTATATGCGGCTCAACAGCGCGGCTGCGGGGTCCAAACTCGCAACCCACCGGGAAAGATCGACGGGCCGCTCTGGCCCGTTTTTTGTTGCTTGGAACCGATGACCGAACTCGTCGCAAAGACCGCCATCGA